>JBBRFO010000133.1:0-6287 GCA_038224135.1 Solirubrobacterales bacterium | reverse complement strand
TACACCGTGCGGTGCGCGTGCGGTGCCTGGTTGCCGTTGTAGATGTCGAGCTGGCCGGTCTCCGGGTTGAAGTCGGCGATGATCCCGCACGTCTCGAGCGGGGCCGGGTGGCAGCGCGGGTAGATGATGTCGCGGCTGACGCTGGTGTCGGCCTCGGCGAATGCCCGGTCGGTGGCCGCCTCGTCGCCGGCCTCCCAGGTCGGGCTCGCGAGGTTGTCGACCTGGCCGGACTTGTCGTCGCGGATCAGCGGCGCGTCGGGGTCGAGCGCCTTGCGGGCGTTCACGATCGCCGGCAGCGGCTCGTACTCCACGTCGATCAGCTCGAGCGCGTCGTTGGCCGAGTACTCGTCGGTCGCGATCACGAACGCGACCTCCTGGCCCTGGAAGCGCACCTTGTCGCCCGCGAGGACGGCCTGCGTGTCGTAGGAGATCGTGGGCATCCACGCCAGGCCAAGCGTCTCCAGATCCTTGGCGGTGACCACGGCGGCGACGTTCGGATGGGCCAGCGCGGCGGAGGTGTCGATCGAGACGATGCGCGCGTGGGCATACGGGCTGCGCAGCACGGCGCCGTGCACCATCCCCGGCAGCTCGATGTCGTCGAGGTAGGTGCCCTGGCCGCGGATGAAGCGCGCGTCCTCCTTGCGCTTCAGCCGGCCGAAGCCGATCGGACGCTCGGTCGAAGGGCTCGGAAGGTTCTCTACAACAGCCATGCTCATGCCTCCTGTTTGGTCGCAGCTTCGTGGTCCGAGGCCCAGCGAACGGCGCTGACGATGTTCTTGTATCCGGTGCAGCGGCAGATCGCACCGGAGATCGCCGTCCGGATCTCGTGGTCGGTCGGATCTGGGTTCTCATCCAGCAGGGCGCGCGCAGTCATCAACATTCCCGGCGTGCAGAACCCGCACTGAAGGGCGTGGCGCTCGTGGAAGCCCTGCTGGATCGGGTCCATCTCGCCGTCGACCTCGAGCGACTCGACCGTGCGGATCTCGTGGCCCTCGCACATCGCCGCCAGGGTCGTGCAGGACTTGACCGGCTGGCCGTCCATCAGCACCACGCAGGCGCCGCAGTTGGACGTGTCGCAGCCCCAGTGGGTGCCCTTCAGGCCAAGGGTCTCGCGAATGAAGTGCACGAGCAGCTGGCGCGGCTCGACGTCGTGGGAGACCCGCTCGCCGTTGACTGTCATCGAGACGTTCATGGATCAGGCCTCCTGATGCAGCGCGCGCGCCGCCGAGCGGCGCAGCGCGCGTTGGGTGAGCACGCCGGCGAGGTGGCGCTTGTAGTCGACCGGGCCGCGTCCGTCGGCGCTGGGAGAGCAGTCGGCCGAGGCGATCTCGCCGGCCTCCGCGAACAGCTCGTCCGACGGCTGCTTGCCGCGCATGAGCTCCTCGGCGCGGGTGAGGTGGATGGTGGTCATGCCGACCGCGCTGAGCGCGATGCCGGCGTCGGTCACGGTCCCGCCGTCGATCCACACGGCCGCGGACGCCGCGGCGATGGCCCAGTCGCCGGCACGCCGCTCCACCTTCTCGTGCGCGCTGCCCGCGCCCGGGCGCACCGGCACGCGGATCTCGGTGAGCATCTCCCCCTCGCCGACCGCCGTCGTGAAGGGGCCCACGTGGAAGTCCTCCATGCCGACCACCCGCTCGCCGCCGGCTCCGCGGATGACGATCTGCGCCTTCACGGCCGAGCAGACGGCCGAGAGGTCCTCGGCGGCGTCGGCCTGGCACAGCGACCCGCCGATCGTGCCGCGGTTGCGGACCACCGGGTCGGCGATCACTTCCTCGGCGTCGCGGAAGACCGGAAAGTGCCGCGCCAGCAGCTCGGACTTCGCCAGCTCGACGTGCCGCGTGAGCGCGCCGATCCTGAGCTCGCCGTCCTGCTCGCGGATGTAGGCGAGCTCCGCGAGGTCGTTGATGTCGACCAGGTGCGAGGGGTTGGCCAGCCGCAGCTTCATCATCGGCAGCAGGCTGTGGCCGCCGGCGATGATACGGGCGTCGGAGCCCAGCCGTGCGAGCGCCGCTATCGCGCCTTCCACGCTGGTGGCGCGCTCGTAGTCGAATGGCGCTGGGGTCTGCAACTCGCTCCTCTCGATCAGGACCGACGGGCCGGGAGCCGCTTGCGAGGCGCCCCGATGTCGTCGCGCTGTTCGTACTGTTCGGGGGCATCGGTGCCGATCACCGGCGAGTTCGGCAGGTTCTCCGGCCGCGACTGGCGGACGTCCGGGTAGAGCAGCCGCGCCGCCAGGCTGCCCCCCTCGATGTTGCGGAGCACCGCGTCGCCCGGACTGGCGGCGGCGATCGGCGCCTCGCGGCCGAGCCTCGCGAGCTGGAGCGTGCCCTTCGTGTAGACCTCGCCGATGCGCGGCGCGTCGACGTCGGTGCTCTCGGGGAAGTTCCGCAGCCCCGCGGCGGCGGCCCCCGGGTAGACGCCGTCGATGAGGCCCTTCGCGGCGCTCAGGCCCGCCTGCTTCACGAGCAGTCCCTCTAGCGCGTCCACGCCCGCGTCGAGCTGCGCGTTGATCGCGTTCACGACGCCGTTGACCGGCGCGCTCTTCTCAACGATCTCGCCGACGCCGGCGATGACCTCGTCCAGGCCCGCGGCGATCCGCCGCAGCTGCACGATCGTCGACACGAGGAAGTAGACGAGGGCGAGCACGATCAGCAGGACCGCGACGATCAGCCCGGCGCCCGCCGCGGTCATCGCTCCTCCGCGTCGTCGAGGACGACGTCCAGCGAGCCGCCGTAGTTCGCCACTCCGGCGATCGTCTGCTCGACCTGGTCCTGGGTCGTGAGCAGCAGCGCGGCGGCGTCGAGGTCCTTCGAGCCCGCGGCCGCCACCTGCGAGATGGCCTGCACCGAGGGCACGATGCTCCGGGCCGCCTCCAGCACCCCGCGCAGCAGGAAGACGACCACCGGCAGGATCACGAGGATCAGGACGGCGTCGCCGATCCAGAGCAGTGTCATTGCGGCCTCCGCTCCGCGACGATCGCGGCCTTGCGGGCGATGTCCGGTAGCGCGCTGAGGATGATGTCGAACTGGGCGTTGATGGCCTTGACCGCGGGCTCGAGCGGCCGCAGGTGCTCGGACTCCACGCCGCTCAGCGCGGATGCCAGCGTCGCCAGGCCCTCGGAGATCGCCATCAGGCCCTGGCGGACCAGGATCAGCGCGACGGCGAGCACCGCGATGACCACCAGCGCCAGCACCACGCTCAGCACGATGTAGGTGTCGGTGCTCATGCCTCCTGGCCGAATCCGTCGGTGAGCGCGTTCATGTAGCCGTCCTGGACCACCGCTTCCTCCGCGATCAGCGCCAGCACGGGAGCGGTGGCTTCGAGCTGCGGGATGTTCGCCGTGTTCGCGCCCACCTTGCCCGCTGTCTCCAGCAGGCCGTCGACCGAGCGCCGGATCCTCCCCACGTGAACAAGGAGCATCGTGAGCAGGGCCGCGAC
Organism: Solirubrobacterales bacterium; assembly: GCA_038224135.1. Lineage (GTDB taxonomy): Bacteria > Actinomycetota > Thermoleophilia > Solirubrobacterales > Solirubrobacteraceae > F1-60-MAGs163. The sequence goes on along the minus strand of JBBRFO010000133.1, from coordinate 2,846 downwards.
CACCAGCGCCGCGACCAGCCCGATGAGCAGAGCGATCGTCCAGTAGGTGTGCCCTGACACAGCGGCGAGGGTCACCTTCCGACCGCGACCTTTCGAAGCGCACGAGCGGCGTGCAGGATCCGCACGCCCGAGTCGTTGATCCGGCCGACGCCGCCGTCCAGCTCAGCCGTCTGCTCGCGGACCACCTCGACGGCCCCGTCGGCAGTGCTCGCCTGCTTGGCGATCCTCATCGCCAGCGCCACGATCACGATCACGATCGCCGCGGCGACTGCGATGACCACGACGCCCAGCACGAGCCCAACGAGCCAGCCCGTAGATGCGGCTGTGACGGTCATCAGCTTCTCATCCTTTCCCCGCTGATGACTTTAGTCGGTCTAGCTGCCCTTGTCCTTGTCGTCGCCGCGTGACGCGGCCCCGACGTCCTTCACGTCCGGCTCGGCGTCCTCCGGCACTTCGGGCCCGCCGTCGGACGCCGCGTCGGAGTCGTCGCCGGCGCTCAGGTCGACGCCCTCCTCGGTCGCCGGCTCGTCGGAGCCGGTCGTGCGTCCGAGCACCGAGCTGCCGAGCTCCGGATCCTCGTCGAGCATCTCGCGCGGTGCATCGGATCCTCCGAGCTCGGCGGGCACGACGCCCTCGCCGGCGGTCCCGCCCCACTCGCCCTTCTCGCGGGCCTCCTTCTCGTCCGGCGTGGTTCCGCCGCGCTGCTCGCTCGGCTTCTCGGGGCCCTGCTCTTCGTCGCTGCCGGCCATGGGTTCTCCTCGCTCTGGGATTAGGGTACTAACGCGCCGCTTCCGCCGGCCGTTGGTGGATCGGGCCGCTCGCGTCGGAGAGCCTCCCACCGCTCTTCCCGGCCCGCAGCGCCAGGATCTCGCCCAGCACGGCGATGGCAGTCTCCGCCGGGGTGCGCGCGCCCAGGTCCAGCCCGCACGGCGAACTGATCCGCGCCAGCTCGTCCTCCGTCACGCCGCTTTCGCGCAGGCGCTCCTCGCGGTCGGCCTGCGTGTGCCGGCTGCCGAGCGCGCCGATGTAGCCGACGTCGCTCTGCAGCGCCGCCGTCAGCGCCGGCTCGTCGAACTTCGGGTCGTGCGTGAAAACCAGCACGGCGTCGCTCGGCCCGAGCTGCCTGGTGGCGAGGTAGCGGTCGGGCCAGTCCACCACCACCTCCGCGTGCGCGCTGAAGCGCGGGCTCTGCACGAAGGCCTCGCGCGCGTCCACGATCGTCACGCGGTAGCCGATCTCGCCGGCGATCTTCGCCAGCGCGGCGCTGAAGTCGATGGCGCCGAAGATGACCATGCTAGGTGGCAGGGAGAACGCGTGGATCGAGACTCCGATGTCGGCTCCCATCACCTCGCCCTTGCGACTGTAGCGGCGGATCGCGGAGCGGCCCTCGTCCATGAAGCCGCGCGCCTCTCGCTCGACGCTCCTGTCGAGCAGGTCCGCCACGCCCAGGCTGCCGACCGTGCCCTCCTCGGTCACCACCATCTTCGCCCCCGCGCTGGGACCGTCCAGCAGCGTGGCGAGCGCGACCGGCCGCTCGGCCTCGATCGCCTCCCTGGTCGCGTCGAGCGCGGCGCGCTGTGGCTGCCCCAGCTCGTGCACGAACACCCGGACCGTGCCGCCGCACATGAGCCCGACGTCGGCCGCCTGCTGGTCGCTGATCCCGTACGTCGCGACGCGCGGCGGCGCGCCGGCAAGCACGCCCTGGGCCTCCTCGACGAGCGCGCCCTCGACGCAGCCGCCGGTCACCGATCCCTCGATGTGCCCGCCGTCGTCCACGAGCATCTCCGCGCCGGGGTCGAGCGGCGCCGAGCCGGCCGTCTCGACGAGCGTCGCGGCGACGACGCGCCGGCCCTCGTCGAGCCCATGGAGCGCAACGCGGTGCGAGCTTGGAAGCACTACGTCAAAACTACTTGGTGCGCGCGTAACGCAGGTAGGCCCGAAGCGTCTTGGGCCTGGCAATCGTGCGACGAGAGGTAACCGCGACGTAGCTCACCTTGCCGCGGCGAACTCCAAACAGCCGGGGGCTGCTCGGGTTCGCACGCACGAGCGATCTCGCGATACGCCGCCGGCGGGGGTAGGCGCGGCGAAGGGCACGGGCCCGGGCTCCCACGTGCACGCGGCGGTTGCCGTGCAGCGGCGCGGTGGTCATGACGAGCGCGACCCGGCCGCGGCGCGTGAAGACCGCGGTAACGGTGCCCTTGCCGCCCTTCACGCACCAGCGCCACGAGTGCTTGGTTCGGCGCCGCGGAGCCGGCACACGGCGAAGCAGCGCCTTGCGCGTCAGCCCGAGGCGCACCCGGCCGATGTTGCGGGGCCCGATTGGGGCGCGCCGCGCCAGGCAGCCGGTGCCGGAGGCCGTCGCCGCGGACCACACGTCCTTGTCCACGCGCACGTCGTAGAAGCCGGTCGGCCCGTCGGAGAACCAGATCTCGCGGCGGCTCGGTGCGAACGCGGGCTTCGACATCGCGAAGTCGCTCGCGTTGTTGCCGTTCTCGGGCTCGGCCTTCGTCGGCGCCACGTAGTACGCAATCTCCTTCGGGTGTTTCACGTCGCTGATGTCGAACACGCGCAGACCCGACGCGATGAAGGAGCAGGCGACGATCTTCGGGTCCACCTGCGTCGGCACGTTGCAGTAGTGCGCGGCGTAGCCCTGGACAGGACTCTGGGCTCCCGGGTCTCCGCTCGCGGCTGCGTGGTCCGCCGGCTGGTTGACCTGCAGGCGCATGTTCGAGACGACGTGCGGCTTGCGCTCGTCGGATATGTCGATGATGCGCGCGGCGCCGACCGCGTTGTTGTCGCCGCCGCCGCTCGTCCCGGCGGTGTACTCGTCGAACTCGAGGATGTAG
>JBBRFO010000132.1:0-6482 GCA_038224135.1 Solirubrobacterales bacterium | reverse complement strand
GGACTGGGAGCGCTGGAGCGAGCTGCAGCGGCCCCGCTGGGACGAGCACCACGCGCGCTACCTGGCCGCGGCCGAGGACTGACTAGCCCTCGTCGACGCGCTCGATCAGGAACGCGACCTTCACGAACGCCCGCCACTCGTCGAGGTTCTCGCCGCGCAGGCCCACCGAGACGACATCGACGGCCTTGATGTTGCGCAGCGTCCTGCGAGCCTCGATGAGCGCGTTGCGGACGGCGTCGTCGGAGCTCTCCATGGAGCTTCCCACGAGGTCGATGATCTTCACGATGGCCACGGTCGACGGGACGGTACCGTTCCGCGCCCATGACCGACCAGCCCGCCGAGCCGCTCACCGAGGTCCACCAGTTCGTCGATTCGACCACCAACGTCGCGCGCGTGGCCTCCTATCTGGCGCAGAAGGACGAGGTCGGGCGCGTGCTGCTGCTGTACTCGGGTGGGCTGGACACGAGCGTGATGCTCAAGTGGATCCAGGACGAGTACGACGCCGAGGTCGTGGCGCTGACCGTCAACCTGGGCCAGCCCGGCGAGGACTACGAGGTCGTCAAGGGCAAGGCGATGAACCTCGGCGCGCTGGACTGCCACGTCGTCGACGCGCGCGAGGAGTTCGCGCGCGAGTACGTCACCCCGGCGATCAAGGCCAACGCCGACTACGGCGACGGCTACCCGCTCTTCACCGCCCTCGGGCGGCCGCTGATCGCCAAGCTCGCCGTCGACTACGCGCGCAAGCACGGCTGCGACACGATCGCCCACGGCTGCACCGGCAAGGGCAACGACCAGGTGCGGATCGAATCGACGGTCGCGACGCTGGCGCCGGAGCTGAAGGTCATCGCCCCGGTCCGCGACTGGCAGATGGGTCGCGAGGAGGAGATCGCCTACGCGCGCGAGCACGGCATCCCGATCAAGGGCGGCGCTGAGCAGACGCCGTACTCGATCGACGACAACCTCTGGGGCCGTTCGTCGGAGGGCAAGTGGATCGAGGACCTCGACCACGCGCCGGACGACGACGTCTTCCAGCTCGTCACACGGCCCGAGCTGGCGCCGGACGAGTCGCAGACCGTGCAGATCACCTTCGAGAAGGGTGTTCCCGTGGCGCTCGACGGCGCGGCGCTCGGCCTCGTCGACCTGCTGGAGCAGGTCGCGGAGATCGCCTGCCGCCACGGCGTCGGCATCGTCGACCACATCGAGGACCGGATCGTCGGGCTGAAGGTGCGCGACATCTACGAGGTGCCGGCGGCGGCGGTGCTGCTGCCTGCGCACGCCGAGCTCGAGCGCCTGACCGGCACGATCCACCAGAACCAGTTCAAGGCGAACCTCGACCGCCAATGGGCCTACCTCGTCTACGCCGGGCTGTGGTGGGAGCCGCTGCGGGGCAACCTCGACGCGTACATGGATTCGGTCAGCGAGCGCGTCTCGGGAACGATCGGGATGAAGCTGTTCAAGGGCTCGGCGCGCGTCGTCACGCGGTCCTCGCCGAACGCCGTCTACGACGCGTCGCTGGCGACGTTCGAGACCTCCGGCGGCCTGTTCAGCCAGCACGCCTCGCCCGGCTTCATCGAGCTGTGGTCGCTGCAGTCGCGGATGGCGTACCGGCTGCACGCCTCGCAGGAGTAGGCAGACCCGCGCGACTCCGCACCTTGCGGGAATCGCCCCCCGGGCCGACGCGAAGCGGTCCACCGTGGCGTCTACGCTGCCGCCATGGCCGACGTGACGCCCAGCCCGCAGCCGCCACGGCCCGCGCAGCCCGCCAATCTGGCTGAGCATCGCGCCCGCAAGGTCGATCCGGCCGAGTTGACCGAACTGGCCGGCCGTTTGCAGACGGTCGAGGCCCAGGCCGGCGCACTGCGCGCCGCAATCGCCCTGCACGAGGAACGCAACGCCCGCATCGCGCAGGTGCTGGGGGAGGCCGCTGACGCGACGCGCCTGGCGCGGGAGGAACTGGACCGCGAGATCGACGCGCGCCACGCCGCCGAGGCCGCGCTGACGGCCGAGCGCGTCGGCCGGGAAGGCGCTGAGCGGGCGCTGCTGGCCGAGCGTGCCGCTCGCGAAGCGGCCCGCATGGCGCTCAACGGCGAGCGCCTGCGCACGCTCGAGCGCGAGTCCGTGCCGCTGGCGCCGATGCCGGCGATGCCCGTGCCGGCGAGCGGCTTCCCGGCACTCCCGACGGTGCCCGTGCCGGCCGTTGCCGCGCAGGAGACCGACGAGCTGCTCGCGGGCCTGGCGAGGGCGGCAGAGCGCCTGCGCGCGCAGGCCGTGCCGGTCGCCGAGCCTGCGCCGCCGGCGCCCGTTGCGGTGCCTGCAGCGCCCGCCCAGGCGGTCATCGTGCCATCTCAGCCGGCCCGCAGCGGCGGCCTGATCGGCGCGCTCGAGCGCCTCCTGCGGGGCCGCGGGTGAGGGCGCTGGGGCGTCCGATCCGGCGCCTACGCTGACCGCCCGCATGTCCGCCGCCTGCTGCCATCTGCACGTCCACAGCGAGTACTCGCTGCTCGACGGAGCCTGCAACATCAACGCGCTCGCCGAGCGCGCCGCGGCGTTCGGCCAGCCGGCGCTGGCACTGACCGATCACGGCGTCATGAACGGCGCGGTCGAGCTGTACGAGGCCGCCCGCAAGCACGGCGTCAAGCCGATCATCGGCTGTGAGGTCTACTTCGTCGACGATCACACCCAACGCGGCCCCGGCAAGCCCGAGCGCAACCACCTGACGCTGATCGCGCAGTCCAATCAGGGCTACAAGAACCTCGTCAAGCTCTGCTCGGCGGGCTTCCTGGAGGGCCTCAGCCGGGGCAAGCCGACGGTCGACCTGGCGCAGATGGCCGTCCACGCCGACGGCATCATCGCGCTGACCGGCTGCTTGGCCTCGCGGATGTCGCAGCGGCTGATCGACGGGCGCAACGACGAGGCCCGCGCGCACGCCGACGACCTGATCCAGGTCTTCGGGGCTGACGACGTGTACTTCGAGGTCCAGAAGAACGGCCTCGCCCCGCAGGACGTCGTCAACGAGGGTGCGATCCGGATCGCGCGCGAGGTCGGCCGGCCGATCGTCGGCACCGGCGACGTGCACTACCTGCGCCGCGAGGACTACCACCACCACACCGCGCTGCTCTGCGTGCAGACGAAGTCGACGCTCGCCAACCCGAGCATGACCTTCGACACCAACGAGTTCTACCTGCGCGACAACGACGAGATGGCGACCGCATTCGCTGACATGCCCGAGGCGCTGGCCTCGACGATCGAGATCGCCGAGCGCTGCGACGTCGAGATCGAGCTCGGCAACATGCTGATCCCGCGGTTCCTGCCCGAAGGGCAGGACGAGCGCAGCTACCTGCGCGAGCGCGTGATGACGGGCCTGCGCGAGCGCTTCGGCGATCCGATCCCCGCGGCCGCGATGGCGCGCGCCGAGGAGGAGCTCGAGGTCGTCGATCGGATGGGCTTCAACGCCTACTTCCTGATCGTCTGGGACTTCGTCAGCTGGGCCAAGAACAACGGCGTCGCGGTCGGGCCGGGCCGTGGGTCGGCCGCCGGCTCGATCGTCGCCTACAGCCTGCGGATCACCGACGTCGATCCGCTGCGCTACGACCTGCTGTTCGAGCGGTTCCTCAATCCCGAGCGCGTGTCGATGCCGGACATCGACATCGACTTCTCCGTCCGCGGGCGCGAGCGCGTGATGCGCTACGTGACCGAGAAGTACGGGCGCGATGCGGTCGCGCAGATCGTCACCTTCGGCAAGATGTTCCCGCGCGCGGCGACCCGTGATGCCGCGCGGGTGCTCGGCCACGACTACGGCGCCGGCGACCGCCTGGCGAAGCTCATCCCCGATCCGCAGATGGGCCGCTCGCCGTCGTTCGAGGAGTGCCTGCGGCCGGGCGAGCCGCTGAAGACCGAGTACGACACCGACAACGTGGCGAAGGAGATCCTGGACGTCGCGCAGGGGCTGGAAGGGATCGTCCGCAACAGCTCGATCCACGCCGCCGCCGTCGTGATCGCCGACCGCCCGCTGACGGACATCGTGCCGCTGCAGCTGGCCGACACCGGCGAGGTCGACGAGCACGGCGACAAGGTCTACAAGGTCGTCACGCAGTTCTCGATGAAGCCGGTCGAGGCGATCGGCCTGCTGAAGATGGACTTCCTGGGCCTGCGCAACCTTGACGTGATCGAGGACGCGCTGAGCATCATCGAGCGCTCGACCGGCGTGCGGCACGACATGGACACGCTGGCGCTCGACGACGAGCCGACGTACGCGATGCTCGGGCGCGGCGACTCGGTCGGCGTCTTCCAGTTCGAGTCCGAGGGGATGCAGGGCGCGCTGCGCCAGGTCCAGCCGACGGAGTTCGAGGACCTCGTCGCGCTCGTCGCGCTCTACCGCCCCGGCGCGATGGACCAGATCCCCGCCTACGCGCGCGGCAAGCGTGATCCCGACAGCGTGCGGATCCGCGACGAGCGCCTGGAGCCGATCCTCACCGGGACCAAGGGCGTGATCATCTATCAGGAACAGGCGATGCAGATCGCCAAGTCGCTGGCCGGCTTCAGCGGCGCCAAGGCGGATGACCTGCGCAAGGCGATCGGCAAGAAGAACCGCGCCGCGATGGCCGAGCTCGAGCCCGAGTTCCGCACCGGCTGCGCGGCGTCGGGCGTCGAGCAGAGCGTCATCAACTGGATCTGGGAAACCAACCAGAAGAGTGCAGATTATTCGTTTAACAAGAGTCACGCAGCTTGTTATGCATTAATCGCATACCGCACCGCCTGGCTGAAGGCCAACTACCCCGCCGAGTACATGGCCGCGCTGATCTCCTCGGTGATGAGCACCAAGGACAAGGTCCCGTTCTTCGTCGCGCGCTGCGAGGACATGGGGATCTCGGTCCTGCCGCCCGACGTCAACCTGTCCGATCACGAGTTCGTCGTCGTCGAAGGCGACATCCGCTTCGGCCTCGACGCCGTCAAGGGCGTCGGCTACCAGGCGGTCGAGGCGATCAAGGCCGCGCGCGCGGACGATGGCCCGTTCGACTCGCTGTGGGAGTTCTGCGAGCGAGTCGACCAGCGCCTGGTCAACAAGAAGGCGATCGAGGCGCTGGTCAAGTGCGGCGCGTTCGGCACGACCGGCGCCAGTCGCAAGGGCATGCTGGCGGTGCTCGAGCAGGCGCAGGGGGCCGGTCAGCAGAGCCAGCACGACGCCGAGATCGGCCAGGGGTCGATCTTCGACCTCGGCGATCTCGACGGCGCTGCGAGCAACGGCTCCAGCGCGGCGGCCGCATTCCGCCCCGCGCATCCGCCGATCCCGCCGGACGAGTTCGGTCAGCGCGAGCTGCTCGCGGTCGAGAAGGAGTCGATCGGGCTGTTCCTGTCAGCGCACCCGCTGAAGGACGTCAAGGCGGCGCTGCGTGCCGCCGTCGACGGCACGCTCACCGAGCTCGCCGAGCGCCGCGACGGCGACTGGGTCACGGCCGGCGGCATCATCACGCAGGCCAAGAAGATCCGGACCAAGAAGGGCGACCACATGATGTTCGCCACCCTCGACGACCTCGAGGCCGAGGTCGAGATGATCGTCTTCGGCAAGACCCTCGCTGAATGCGAGGGCGCGGTCGCGGTTGACGAGATCGTGCTGGTCCGCGGCCGCATCGACCACAAGGACAAGGGCAAGACCTGCCTGGTCGTGCAGAGCGTCGAGCGCTTCGATCCCTCGCCGGAGGAGGTCGAGGCTGCCGCGGCCGCGGCGATCAAGGCCGCGCTCCCGCCCGAGCCGCTGCGTCTGCGCCTCGACGCGGCCGCGACCGGCATCCCGGCGGCGATCATCGATGAGCTCAAGCACATCCTCGGCAACCACGCCGGCGACCTCGACGTCGTGCTCGACGTGACGACCTCCGCCGGCGAGCGCCGGCTGCGCTTCGGCGAGGAATACCGGGTCGCGCCGACCCCCGGTCTGCGGGCGGAACTCGAGCACGTGCTCGGGCCGCTCGCCCTCGGCGCACCCGCCTGACTCCACCGCGGGGATTCGCGGGATGGGCATCATGCCCGGCGCGAAAGAGTCCCCTGCCCCCGGTCCAGCGGTTGAGCAGAGGACTCTTGCGCGCACCCTAGGCACGATCGGTGGTCCGGCGCAACTGTCTGACCGGTCAGCAAGCCCGCGTTCTTCAGGCGATTCGCTCAGTCGCCGTCGCGCAGCCGCCGGCACAGGTCCAGCTCGGCGCTGGTCGGGCCGGACCGATCGGGCCCCGGCGTCTCCAGCACGCACGCGAGCTGATCGAACCGCGGCTCGCGGAGCCACGCGCGGCAGCCGTCCAGCGTCAGCTCGCCGTCGCCGATGTTGGCGTGGCGGTCGCGGTTGGACCCGAGCTCGGTCTGGCTGTCGTTGAAGTGCAGCGACCCGAGCCGGTCCAGCCCGACCGTGCGGTCGAAGTCGTCGAGCGTCGCCGTCAGCGCGGCGGCGCTCCGCACATCGTGTCCGGATGCGAGCAGGTGGCAGGAGTCCAGGC
>JBBRFO010000131.1:0-6494 GCA_038224135.1 Solirubrobacterales bacterium | reverse complement strand
CGCGCCGGACGATCGTCATCGCCTCACGCCACAGCGCCGTCGCCCAGGAGCTGCTCGAGGATCGTCGCCCGGTCGAAGTAGACCCGCTCGCAGACGATCCGCTCCCCGCCGGGCTCGAACAGGAAGAACGCGACCACCGGGCAGCGGAAGCTGCGCCCGGTCGCCGGGATGCCGCGCAGCTCGCCCTCGTGCGTGCCGAGCAGGTCGAACTCGACGATCACGGCGTCGTCGGCGTGGTGCAGGACGGCGTTCTCGTTCCGCTGGTCGGGGAATGCCGCGCGGGTCGTGCGGAAGTACTCGTCCACCGCCTGCTCGCCGTCATACACCTCGCCCGTCGGCACGATCTCGTAGCGCGGATGGTCGAACGTCGCCATCGTGCGGTCGAACTCGTGGACGTTCTCGGACTCCATATGCTCGCGGACGAGCGCGTCGCGGCGCGTGCGAAGGGCTGCGTGATCGTCGGTCATGCCGGTACGCTATGGCGCCGGCGGCGGTGCGCGCAAGCTACGGTTCCCGCCATGCTCGGCGCGCGCCGCGTCCTGCTCGCCGTCGCCGCGCGTCGTTGCGCGCGGGAAGGCCACGGTCGTGCAGGACGATCTGCACAACGCCTACCAGCTCGAACAGCGCTGAGCGGAGGAGCACGATGCCCGTCAATCCCACCGAGGCCCAGCTCGCCGAGGTCGGCGCGATCGCGCAGTCCGGCGAGGACCGGCCGGTGACGATGCTCAACCTGAACCGCTAACGCCAGCGCGCGGCGTACGACGCCCGTCCGCCCGGCGGCGAGGATGCCGACGTCAGCGGGCATGAGGCCTACGGCCGCTACAGCCAGGTCGCGATGCGCGTGCTGGAGCGCGAGGGCGGGCGGGTCGCCTGGTACACGCCGCAGCGCCGGCCTGGAGCGCGGCGATCGTGCGCTGCGAGGCGCCGCCGCCGCGCTGACCCCTAGCGGGTCGGCGCCGGAACGATCCGGATGTACGGCCGCGGCTCTTCCCAGCCGTCGGGGTAGATCTCGCGCGCCTCCTCGTTGGAGACCGAGCCGGCGATGATGACGTCCTCGCCCGGCTTCCAGTTGACCGGCGTCGCGACGCGGTGCTCTGCGGTGAGCTTCAGCGAGTCGATCACGCGCAGGACTTCGTCGAAGTTGCGGCCGGTCGTCATCGGATAGATGAGGATCAGCTTGACCTTCTTGTCCGGGCCGATCACGAAGACGTTGCGGACCGTCTGGTTGTCGGCCGGCGTGCGCGAGGCGGTGTCCCCGTCGACGCCCGCGGGGAGCATCCCGTAGAGCTTCGAGACGTTGAAGTCGCTGTCGCCGATGATCGGGTAGTTGGGCGCCGTGCCCTGCGTCTCCTCGATGTCGCGCGCCCACTGCTCGTGGTTGCTCGTCGAGTCGACCGACAGGCCGATGATCTTCACGTTGCGAGCATCGAACGCCGGCTTGGCCTGCGCCATGTAGCCGAGCTCGGTCGTGCAGACCGGCGTGAAGTCCTTCGGGTGGGAGAAGAGGACGCCCCACGAATCGCCGAGCCACTCGTGGAAGCTGATCGGGCCTTCACTCGTGTCGGCCTGGAAGTCCGGTGCGATGTCGCCAAGCTGCAGCCCCATGAGGAGGGCTCCTTTCGTGCGTCGGTTTCTCCGTCGAGCCTAGCGGAACCTGGGAATCCTGACCGGGAATCGTGGGATTCGTCGTCGGTCGCGATCGAATGCCGGTCGCACTCGAGGCGCCGCCCGCCGAGACGAGCCTGGGACGTCGTCAAACACACGTTGACAACGTCCCGGCTTGCTTCCGCGTGCGCATGGGGCGAACAGCGCTACCAGTAGAGACGATTGGTCGGACTGGCGCGAAAAACACCGTGGCCGCTGGCCCTCGGCGGACTGGTGCGTCCCAGATGCGACCCACGACACGCCTCCTGATGCGGCTTGGGATCGAGTCCGCCCGCGCCAGCCGCCCACGGGCAGGGTAAGAATGAGCCCATGGTGACTGCGACTTGGCGGGCGACGTCGAGCGAGGACCTGCCGCAGGTCGGCGGGTGGGTCCACGATGCCTACTTCGACTGGGACCGCATCAGCTTCGACGCCGCGCGCGGTGTCGTCTCCGTGCCGTTCTCGCAGGAGCCAGCGGACGTCGAGGAGTGCGGTCAGCCCGGTGCTCAACTTGTGGGACGCAGTCGGTTTGGTGCGCGCGTCTACAAGGTCCGTTTCGTCCGCTGCACTGCGACGATAGGTCTCGCGAGAGGGTACGCCGTCGACAACCGCCACCGTGACGATCCAGGGATGCTGAACCTGGTCGAGGCGACCGAACCGGGCGAGATCGTCTTCGTCCCCGTGACAGGACCAGAGGTTCGGATCGCGGTCGACGGCATCGACGTTCGCGTGGAGATGACGGATGAACTCGCCTTCTATGTCCGGCGCACCGAACACATCTTCGGCATCTCCGACAAGCCTTGGGACACCAGCGCCAGTGAAGGGCAGCGGTAGATCAATCTGATCCGCCGTTGGCGGATCTGTGGCGTCCTGAAGTGGAGACGGTGGGAATTGAACCCACGTCCGCGACCGCGATGCAATGGCCTCTACGAGCGTATCCGGCGATCAGTTTCTCGTCCGTTGGTCGCCTCGCCGGCGGGGTTCCGCGGGACCAGTCCTCTTGAATGTTCCCGCTTTGGTGAGGACGGACCTCCGCAGGTGAGCCGGCATCTGATCCCGGAACATCCCCGCGGCCGGCAGGCGGGGGCCGAGACCTCACGGCTTAGCTATGAACTAAGCGGCGAGGGCGTACTCGTGAGAGTCCGCACGTATTGGGTTTCCGGTGTTTAACGAGGCCTCCGGAACCTCGACTCGCAACCATCACATCGGAATCGACCGCGTCGAAGCCTGTCGTCCCCGGGTGATGCACCCAGTCTACCTGCGCGCGAAGGCGCGACCGGCGATCAGGCCGCGAAGCGCTTGGCCGTGCGCTCGCGAGCCTTGGCGGCCTCGACCTCGCGGTCCTTCGGCGGCGCCGCCGTCACGAGGTCGTCGAGCAGGTGCGCGGTGATCTGCGCGACCTCCTCGACGGCGCGGTCGAACGCGGCCTGGTTGGCCTGCGAGGGCTTGGCTGACCCGCTGACCTTGCGGACGTACTGGAGCGCGGCGGCGCGCACCTCGTCGCTGGACGCCGGCGGCTCGAAGTTGTGAAGCTGGCGGATGTTGCGGCACATGCCGCGAGGGTAGACCTCGGACTGGCCGCCTCGCAACCGCAAACCGGCGCCTGCAACGGCAACGCCCCGCCTGCGGGAGCGGGGCGCTGCTTGCGGTGTGGCGCTCTCGGGGGGTGGGCGGAGGGTGCCAACACAAGTCGACGCGGCACCGAGCCACTTCGGGGCCCCTCGCTCCTGGTCGCACTGCACCTTGCGGCACCGGCGCCCTGGTGAGGGAGGCGAGCCCTTACACCCCTGGGCTTCGCTCTTTGCGGCTCGGACACCGCGTCTGAACAGAACGTAATCCAGCCCGCTCGGCGCGGTCAACCCCCGCCGCGGGACGAACTCGCAAACACCGGGAAACGGCGCACGCGAGGCCCGCCGCGACGACCCATATCGTGGTCGGCATGACCATCACAGCCGTCGCGGACGTCACCTGGGACCTCGAGGATCTCGTCGATGGCGGTGGCACCGCCGCCTGCGACGAACTGCTCGCACAGGCGTCCGAGCGCGCCGCCGCGTTCGCCGCCGTGCACGCCGGCCGCGTCGCGCAGCTCGACGGCGCCGGCCTCGCGGCGGCGATGGACGAGCTGGCCGCGATCGGCGACATCGCCGGCCGCGCCGCCAACTACGCCCACCTGAAGTTCTCCGGCGACACCGAGGATCCGGCCAACGGCGCGCTCGTGGCCAGCGTCACCGAGCGCGGCACCGCGATCGAGACGCAGCTGCTGTTCTTCGAGCTCGAGTGGGCGGCGCTGGACGACGACGCCGCCGACGCGCTGCTCGCCGCCGACGGCCTCGAAACCGTGCGCCACTACCTGCGCACCGCGCGCCGCTACCGCCCGCATCTGCTCAGCGAGCCGGAGGAGAAGCTGCTGGCCGAGAAGTCGGTCACCGGCAGCAGCGCCTGGTCGCGCCTCTTCAGCGAACTGACGAGCGCGATCACGGTCGACGTGCCCGGTGGCGACGGACCGGTGCCGCTGATGGTGGCGCTCAGCGGCCTGCACGCATCCGATCGCGACATGCGGCGCACCACGGCCGAGGCGGTCACCGCGGCACTGGAGCCCGGGCTGCGCACGCGCGCGTACGTCTTCAACACGCTGCTCCAGGACAAGGCGACCGAGGACCGCCTGCGCCACTACCCGACCTGGCTGTCGGCCCGCAACCTGTCCAACGAGGCCAGCGACGAGTCGGTGCAGGCGCTGATCGAGGCCTCCGAGGCCGCCTACGAGCTGCCGCGTCGCTGGTACCGCCTCAAGGCGCGGCTGCTGGGCCTGGAGCGCCTCTCCGACTACGACCGCGCGGCATCGGTCGCGGCCACCGACGAGGAGATCAGCTGGGACGACGGGCGCGCAATCGTGATCGACGCCTACACCGGCTTCTCGCCGCAGCTCGGCAACCTCGTGCGCCGCTTCTTCGACGAGCGCTGGATCGACGCGCCGACACGCGCGGGCAAGCGCGGTGGCGCCTTCTGCGCGTACACGACGCCCAGCGTCCACCCGTACGTACTGCTCAATTGGACCTCCAAGCAGCGCGACGTGATGACGCTCGCGCACGAGCTCGGCCACGGCGTCCACGCGGCACTCGCACAGCCCCGCGGCATCTTCGAGATGCACACGCCGCTGACCGTCTGCGAGACCGCGTCGGTGTTCGGCGAGGAGCTGACCTTCCGCGCGCTGCTCGAGCAGGCGACGACGCCGGCCGCGCGGCTGACGCTGCTGGCGAGCAACATCGAGGACACGATCGCGACGGTCTTCCGTCAGACGGCGATGAACCGCTTCGAGGCCGCCGTCCACACGGCGCGGCGCGAGACCGGCGAGCTGTCGGTCGAGCAGTTCGGTGACCTCTGGCAGCAGACGCAGTCCGACCTGCTCGGCGACGCCGTCGAACTGACGCCGGGGTACCGCTCGTGGTGGTCCTACGTCCCCCACTTCATCTCGACGCCGGGCTACGTCTACGCCTACGCATACGGCCAGCTGCTGGCGCTGTCGGTCTACGGCAGATACCTCGAGGAGGGCGAGGCGTTCGTGCCGGTCTACCTCGAGATGCTGGCCGCAGGCGGCTCGCGCAGCCCCGAGGATCTGGCGGCGATCGCGGGCCTGGACCTGACCGATCCGGGGTTCTGGAACGCCGGCCTGGACCTCGTCCGCGCCGAGCTCGAGGAAGCCGAGGAGGCCGCCAACCTCGTGCTCGCCGAGCGGGGCGCGGCGGGCGCCTGACCTGCCACACTCGCGCGATGGGCATGGCGCATCGCGGACCTGCGGTCGCGCTGGTCATCGCGGCGGCGCTCGCCGGCGGCATCGGCGCGACTGCGGCGGCCGCCGCCCCTCCGCTGACACCGTCGGTCGTCGACGAGCCTCCGAACGGCGGCGGCGTGTTCCGCTTCCCGCAGGCGCTCGGCTTCAGCCCGGGTGGCGCCCGGGTCTTCGTCGCCGATCAGTACAGCGGCGTCGTCCAGGCCTTCACGCCTGATGGCGCCTACCTGTTCTCGTTCGGGTCCCGCGCGACCCGGCGCGAGCCGGGCCGGCTCGGCGTCGTCGGCGGCGTGGCGGTCGATCGCAGCGGGCATGTCTACGTCCTGGACGCCGAGAACGACCGCGTCCAGATCTTCGACGCGGCCGATGGGACGTACCGCTCGTCCTTTGGGGACGCGAGCATCTTCGACCTGACGAGCAGCAGCGTCCCAGGACCGGAGGGCGGCATCAGCGCCAGCGGGCTGACCGTCTGGCAGCCGACGCCGGCGGCGTCGCCCGTCGTCTTCGTCGCCGACCAGGGCAACAACCGCGTCGAGCGCTTCGTGCTCGACGCCACGACGCTCAATCCGACCGGGCCTGCGCTGCTGAGCGATCCCACCCTTGGACTGAGCTTCCCCCAGGGCATCACGACCGATCCCGCGGGGGCACGGCTCTATGTCGCCGACGACGACAACCACCGCGTCGTCGTGCTCGACCCCCAGACGCTCGCCTTCGTGACACAGGTCGGCAGCTTCGGAACCGGGCCCGGGCAGTTCCAGAACCCGTACGACGTCGCCGTCGACGCCCGCCCGCCGTTCCAGCTGTACGTGGCCGACAACCTCAACAACCGGGTTGATGTCTTCGATGCGGCGACGCTGCAGTCGGTCGGGACGTTCGGCGGATTCGGGCGGACTGCGGGACGGTTCTCGATCGCCCGAGCCGTCGGCGCGATCGCCGACGATCCGCGCGGCGGGGTCGATGTCGCGGACACCGCGAACAACCGCATCCAGGCGCTCGACGCCACAGGCGGGGTGATCGGCGCCTGGGGCATCGCCGGTCGCGGCGCGGGCTACGTCACGCGCCC
>JBBRFO010000130.1:0-6511 GCA_038224135.1 Solirubrobacterales bacterium | reverse complement strand
TCCAACGCGGCGAAGGCCGTCGCGGAGGCGACCGGGGCGAGCAGCACCGCCGCCGAGATCCGCGACAGCGCGACGCCGGCGGGGCTCTGCCCGGCGAGCGCTAGGCGACGGTCCGCTCCGCGTGATGACGCGGCCTCGAAGAAGCCCAAGCTTCCCGAGACGAAGGCCGCCGCCCATCCGGCGCTGAGCGCGACGGCCGCGTCTCCAGCGAGCGTGCCGCCCAGAACACTGGCGAAGTCGCTGAGAACGCCGGCAGCCGCGATGACGAAGAGCGCGGGAATGATGACGAGCAGGGCGATCGTGAACGGCGTGCGCAGCTGCTCTCGCGCAAACACCAGCGAGCGGCTCATAGGAGCTCGCAGCGCCCGTCGCGCAGCTCGTAGATCCGCGTCAGGCGGTCACGCTCCGCCAAGAGGTGACTGACGACGAGGATTCCCATGCCGTCCGCTCGTCGCTGCTCGGCCATCTGCCAGAAGCGCAGGTAGGTCTCCCAGTCAAAGCCCGCGTAGGGCTCGTCCAGCAGCAGCGACTGCGGTTCGTGGAGCAGCGCCAGTGAGAGGTTGAGCTTCTGGCGCGTGCCGCCCGAGAGCTCGTCAACCCGGTAGCCCAGGTAGCGCGCGAAGCCCAGCTCCTGCGCCAACGCCTCACGCGATGATTCGGCGTGCGCGTCGTCCAGGGCGTAGGCGCGTGCGAAGAGCTCGAAGTGCTCGGCGACGGTGAGCTTCTCCCACAGCAGTGGCTGCTGCGGGCAATAGCCGAGTCTGCCGTTGACGGTGACCGAGCCGCCGTCTCGGCCGAGCAGCCCGACGACGATCTGCATCAGCGTGCTCTTGCCCGATCCGTTCTCGCCGACGAGCCCGACGAGCTCCCCGGGGCCGACCTCGAGCGAGGCGCCGCGCAGAATCTCAACGCGACGGCGATGCCAGGGCGGGCCCGAGCCGAAGCCCTTGGTGAGGTCGGCGACGGCCAGTACCGGGGACGAGCCCGGATCGGGCGAGGTCTCTCGGCGTTCAGCCATGGTGGGACCCATGCCCGGACGGCACGGCTGGCGTTGACGGAGTGTTCCCGGCAGGTTCGCTCCCGCCGGTGAGGGCGGGGCCGAGCACGAAGCTCGAGACGACAAAGACGATCGCCATCAGGCCGAGCGCCGCCACCGGCGCTCGCCAGGAGCCGGTGCGGCGCCGCATCCGGCGCAGCATCGGCACCGTCAGGGCGATGCCGATCAGGCCGAACAGCACCTTGCCCGTCACGCCCGCGACCAGTGCCGCGCCGGCAAGCGGTCCAGCGTGATGGAGCACATGCGGGGCCGCGCCGAGCAGGGCCGCACCCACGCCGGCCAGCACCGCGCGACCGCGCGCAAAGCCGCTGTTGTTGCTCGTCGGCGACGCAGCGACGGCCGCTCGCAGAGCCGGCTCAGGAGCGGTCATCACGGTCGCCCATACCGCCCATCATCTGCATCATCACGAACATCATCAGCACGCAGCCGATGACCGGGATGAAGGCCAGAGCGTTCCCCGTGACGAGCACGACGACGAGGGCTGCGACGACCATCGCTCCGCACATCCACATATGAGCTGCATGCCCGCGCATTGCGTCTCCTTTCCCGTCGAACCGTGCTTCGAACATACCTCCCGGGGGTAGGGAAGGTGACCGCTGTTCCTACGGCTTGGCGCTGCGGGTTTCCCGCCGGGCTGGCGATCCGCTCGCGCAGGGCGGCTGCTGTCACGTGCAGTCTGCGGGAAACCCCGCTGGCCGCGCCTCGGCTCCCGCGGGACACTGCAGGCCTGTGGCACTGACCTCCAGGAGGCATCGATGGCAACGCTCGTCACACTCGCGCAGTACCGCATGGACTACGGCGATCACATGGACGGCGCTTGGGGCTGGGCGATGGGCGCCTTCATGATCCTCGCGGCTGTCGCCGTCGTAGCGCTGGTCGTCTGGCTCGTGCGCTCGACAGCGACATCCCATACCCATCCTCACAGCGGTGCTTCCAGCGCCGGGCCCGGCAGCGAAACGCCGGTACAGATTCTCGACCGACGACTGGCACATGGAGAGATCACGCCCGAGGAGCACCGTGAGCGCGCAGCGATCCTCAACAAGAACTAGCGCGGCGCACAAATCGCTTCGAAGCGGCGAGCGACCGTGCCACACTGATCGGTGATGCTTCCCGCGGTGATCTTCATCCTGCTGGTGGATGCCGTCGCGACGATCGCCTGGCGCACCCGCAACACACCGTCTCGCATGCGCTGCTGCAGCCCCGGCGCGTGGCCGCCCACCGATCTCGACGCCCGTCCCGGCACGAGCGACCGCGGCGACTCCGCCGGCGCCCCGCCCGTCTCGGGGATGAGCTGAAGCTAGCCGCCCATCATTCCGCTGCTGCCACGCGCGGCCGGCGCCGGTCCGCCGCCGTGCAGGTAGGCCATCAGGTCGGCCATCTGGTTCCCCGTGAAGGTCGGGAACGGGATCTTCTCCGCCTTGAACAACTTCTCCATCGTCGGAACGTGGTTCCAGATGCGGCCGGACATCGCGGCCACGTCAGCGACGGCGAGTTTGCCACGCATGAAGTCGAGCGGCCCGCCGTCCTTGCCGCCGGCCCCGGCATAGTTGTGACAGGCCACGCAGCCGGCCCTGGTGAAGATCTGCCGCCCGGTCGCCGCGTTGCCGAGATCCGACGCGCGCACGTTCTCGGAGCGGCTGTGAATCGGCGCCGCGGTCATCATGTGCTCCGTGACGTGCGTCTTGTCATCGTGGATCGCGTAGCCGACCGCACCGCTGATCGCCAGCAGCGAAACGCACGCGACAGCGAATATCACCTGTACGGCTCGACGGTCGCTCATAACAGGGCGACGCTACCGAACTCGGCTCGCTCCCGGTGCGTAGTTTCCCGTAAGTTCGAGAGCGTCCCTCCGCAGCGGGATCAGCGCCTCAGGGTTCAGCGGCGCATGAACCGTGCCATGGCCTCCATCACGCCGGCCGTCTGCCCCTCGCGCTCACCAGCATCCGCGTTGCGCACACAGTGGTTGAGGTGCCCGTCGAGCAGTCCCAGGGCGACCTTGTCGAGTGCCGCCTCGATCGCGGCGATCTGGGTGATGATGTCCGTGCACACGCGATCATCGTCGATCATGCGCTGCACACCGCGCACCTGACCCTCGATCCGTCGCAGGCGGTTGTGCAGTTGGTCCTTGGTGGCGCTGTACCCGCGAGTCGGCGCCGAAGTCTTGGTGGCCATGGCTACCAGTGTACCCCCGGCCCGTATCCGCGACTGCGTGGTTCCGCCGCCGAAGAGTTCGGAGAACTACCTACTTCGGAGAACCCCTAGGGGGTATCATCACCGGACTCGAATCAAAGGAGGACGCCGTGAGCCAGACCGAGACGAGCACCATGGTCTACGCCGTACCCGGCGTCAGCTGTGCGCATTGCCGCTCTGCCGTCACCGCAGAAGTCGAGAACGTCGCCGGCGTGTCGGCCGTCGATGTCGACCTCGAGGCCAAGCGCGTGACGGTCACTGGCGAGCAACTCGACGACGGCGCAATCCGCGCCGCCATCGACGAGGCCGGCTACGACGTCGCGTAGCGGCGCGCCGACCCCTCAGGCGACGCATCATGAGCGCGACCACGCACACCGAGCACCTCGAACTGCCGATCAGCGGGATGACCTGCGCCTCGTGCGCCAACCGCATCGAACGCAAGCTCAACAAGCTCGACGGGGTGACCGCCCGCGTCAACTACGCGACCGAGCGGGCGACCGTCGACTACGACCCGGCGGTCGCCGTCCCTGACGATCTGCTCGGCGCCGTTGAGGCAGTCGGGTACCAGGCGTCGCTGCCGGCGGCTGGACCCGCGCACGGTGCTCACGAGCAGGCGCATGGCACCGATGACGCGGGCGAGTTGCGTCGACGGGTGACCATCTGCGCCGCGCTGGCGTTCCCGGTGCTGCTCATGGCGATGATCCCGGCGCTGCAGTTCGACAACTGGCAATGGCTGAGCCTGACCCTCGCCTCGCCGGTCGTCGTCTGGGGCGCCTGGCCGTTCCACAAGGCCGCCTGGCAGAACGTCCGCCACGGCGCCGCGACCATGGACACGCTGATCTCGGTCGGCGTGCTCGCCGCCTGGCTGTGGTCGCTGTACGCGCTGTTCCTCGGCGACGCCGGGATGCCCGGGATGCGAATGCCGTTCGAACTCGTCCCACAACGCGGTGCGGGCACTGACAGCATTTATCTGGAAGTGGCGTCCGTCGTGACGACGCTGATCCTGCTCGGGCGGTACTTCGAAGCCCGCGCCAAGCGCCAGGCCGGAGCCGCGCTCAAGGCTCTGCTCGAGCTCGGCGCCAAGGACGTCGCGGTGATCGACGACGACGGCGAGGAGCGGCGCATCCCGATCGACGAACTCATCGTCGGGCAGCGCTTCGTCGTCAGGCCCGGCGAGAAGGTCGCGACCGACGGCGTCGTCGAGGAAGGCACGTCGGCGCTCGACATGAGCCTGCTCACCGGTGAGCCGGTGCCCGTCGAGGTCAGTCCAGGAGCGGAGGTCCCGGGCGCGACCGTCAACGCGGGTGGGCGACTTCTCGTGCGCGCCACGCGCGTCGGCGCCGACACGGCCCTCGCGCAGATCGCGAGGCTCGTCACCGACGCGCAGAGTGGGAAGGCCCCGGTCCAACGCCTCGCCGACCGCGTCTCGGGCATCTTCGTGCCGATCGTCATCCTGCTTGCGCTCGCCACGCTCGGCTACTGGCTGGCGGCGGGTGAGAGCACGAGCTTCGCCTTGACCGCCGCCGTGTCCGTCCTCATCATCGCCTGCCCGTGCGCGCTCGGGCTCGCGACGCCGACCGCGCTGATGGTCGGCACCGGACGCGGCGCGCAGCTCGGTCTGCTGATCAAAGGCCCGCAGGTCCTGGAGTCCACGCGCCGCGTCGACACGATCGTCCTCGACAAGACCGGGACGGTCACCACCGGGAAGATGAGCCTCACGAACGTGGTCGTCAGCGACGGGACCGACCGCGGGGTGGCGCTACGCCTCGTCGGCGCGGTCGAGCATGCCTCCGAGCACCCGATCGCCCAGGCCATCGCTACCGCGGCGGCGGCCGAGGGCGCGCTGGCGCAGGTCGCTGACTTCTCGAGCCACGAGGGACTCGGCGTCCAGGGCGTGGTCGACGGCCACGAACTCGTCGTCGGGCGCCCTGCCCTGCTCGCTGAGCGAGCGATGCCGCTCGGGCCCGAGCTCGACGTCGCTCGACGTGCCGCCGAAGCCAAGGGACAGACCGCGATCGCGGCCGGATGGGACGGTCAGGCGCGCGCGGTGTTCGTCATTGCCGACACGCTCAAGCCCGCGAGCAGCGAGGCCATCGCCCAGCTCAAGGACCTGGGCCTGCGGCCCGTGCTGCTCACCGGCGACAACGAGACGACCGCGCGCGCCGTCGCCGCGGAGGTCGGCATCGACGAGGTCATCGCCGAGGTGCTTCCCGCCGGGAAGGTCGACGTGATCAAGCGCCTGCAGGGCGAGGGCCGGGTCGTCGCGATGGTCGGTGACGGCGTCAACGACGCGCCGGCGCTCGCGCAGGCCGACCTCGGACTGGCGATCGGCACCGGCACCGACGTTGCGATCGAGGCGTCGGACCTGACGCTCGTCTCCGGCGACCTGCGCGCCGCGGGCGACGCGTTGCGGCTGAGCCGCGCGACGCTGCGAACGATCAAGCAGAACCTCGGCTGGGCGTTCGGCTACAACATCGCCGCGCTGCCGCTCGCCGCGATGGGCCTGCTCAACCCGATCATTGCCGGCGCGGCGATGGCGTTCTCCAGCGTCTCCGTCGTCGCCAACGCGCTGCGCCTGCGCCGCTTCCGATCGACGCGTGCCGGCGGCGCGGCCACGTCCTGAGGAACCCGCGGTGACGACCAGCAACAGCCTCGCGCACGGCCAGGACCGTCGTCGGCGCTACCGCGAGATCGCCGAGACACTCTCTCGTCATGGCCTGGGGTTCCTGGTCGGGGTCGTGGGGTTGGAGCGCCAGGTGCCGTTCCATCGTGGTCTGCTGGGCCACGAACCCCGGGACGAGCCGTATACGCGTCCCGAGCATGTCCGCCTGGCGCTCGAGGAGCTCGGGGCGACGTTCATCAAGCTGGGCCAGATCCTGTCGACGCGCTCGGACCTGGTCAGCCCCGAGTACCAGCTCGAGCTGGCCACCCTGCAGGACGCCGCGCCCCCGGTGGCCGGCGAGACGATCATCGACCTCGTCGCCGACGAACTCGATCAGCGCATCGACGACGCCTTTGCGAGCTTCGACGTCGCTCCGCTGGCCGCGGCGTCGATCGGACAGGCGCACGCCGCCAGACTGCACGACGGCACCGAGGTGGTCGTCAAGGTCCGCCGACCTGGCGTGGTGGCGCAGATCGCGACCGACCTGGAGATTCTGCGCAACCTGGCGAGCCGCGCCGGCCGCCACTGGGAGGGGGCCGACGACTACGACATCGTCGGCCTCGTCGACGAATTCGCGCGGACGCTCCAGGCTGAGCTGGACT
>JBBRFO010000129.1:0-6512 GCA_038224135.1 Solirubrobacterales bacterium | reverse complement strand
TCTCGTCACCGCGAACACGGTCACCGGTGCCACCGCGCTGCTGCGCCGCGAGGTGCTCGCGGACGCGCTCCCGTTCCCGTTCCCGATCGGGCCCGATGCCTTCCACGACCACTGGCTCGCGCTGAGCGCCGCGGCGAGCTGCTCGAGCTTGTCCGGTGCCCAGCGATCGTCCTGGTCGCAGAGTGCGACGAGGCTCGCATCGTCCGGCAGGTCGGTCAGCGCCCGCTCGACGTTGCGGTAGACGCCGGCGCGCACCGCGTGCTCGCGGACGACGAACCGCGCATCGCCGGCGACGGCGGCGTGGACGATCGCGCGCCCGGCCGCGGAGGATGCGTCGTCGTCGATGACGCAGATCCAGTTGTCGTGGCTCTGCCCGCGCAGCGAGTCGAGCTGCGCACTGAGCAGCTGCGGATCGGGCTCGAACGTCGGCAGGCAGATGACGATCCGGCCGGGGTCCCACGCAGCCGATGCGTGGTCGACGGGCACCTCGATGTCGAGCCGGGCGAGGTCGTCCGGCGGCGAGGTCCCGGCGCGTGCGCTCAGCGCCACGGTCGTGCCGGCGAGCTCGGGGCCGATCGCCAGCAGCGCCCAGAAGATCCCGTCCGGCGCGATTCCCGACGCCTGTGCCGCGGTCCACGGACCGCCCGCCGCGCGCACCTGCACGGCCCCTGCGCCGGCGGCCCGGCCCAGCAGCGGCAGGACCAGACCGCGACCGATCGACAGCCGCTCCGGCAGGCGCGTCAGCAGTTCGGTGGTGGCGCGCGCAGGAGGCATTCGCGTCATCCTTCCAGCGGACGGGAAGGAAGGCGGGCATCGCCCGTCGAAATGAGGGCGTGCCCATGAAGCGGACCTCTGCCACAGCCCACCCCGCGCCGCACGAGGCGCACGGCCACCAGTCGCTCTCTGCCTACATCCAGGCACGGTTCGACGAGTTCTCGCGCTCGCAGAAGGATGTGGCGCAGTACATCGTCGACCATCTCGACGAGGTCGCCTTCCACACCGCCGAGGAGCTCGCGCGGCGCGCCAACACCTCCAGCTCGACCGTCGTGCGGTTCTCGCAGGCGCTCGGGTTCGAAGGCTTCCCCGAGCTGCAGGCGTCGGCGCGCGAGGAATATCGCCGCCGCGTCGCGGCCGGCCAGGCTGGTGGTATGGGCTCGCCCGAGCCGCTGTTCTCGATCGACCAGAGCGACTTCGAGACCGCCATCGCCGCCGATCACGTCAACGTCGAGGAGACCGCCCGGAAGGTCTCGCGCTCGGACGTCGAGGCAACGATCGAAGCGATCGTCGCCGCCGACAAGGTGCTCGTCATCGGCACCGACCAGATGGCCTTCTTCGCCAGCTATCTGCGGCATCTGCTGATGCTGCTCGACATCCAGGCCGAGATCGTCGCCAGCCCCTCACAGGAGGCGCTCAGCCGGATCGGCCGGATCGACGAGAACACGCTCGTCATCGGCCTGTCGGCCGGGCGCCCGCATCCACTCGTCGTGCGCGCGATGAAGCTCGCGCGCCACCGCAAGGCGCGGACCGTCGCGGTCACCGACGCGACGCTCTCCGATGTCGCCAAGCTCGCGCACATCCAGCTCTACTACTCGTCCAACAGCCCGGGCTACGTGCGTTCGCACACCGCGCTGCTGAGCATCGTCCAGGCGCTGGCCTACGGCGTCTACAGCCGCGATCAGGAGCGCTTCGGCGACCGGATCAAGGCCTTCCGCCTGAAGTAGAAGCCGCCGGCGAGCAGGACCAGCAGTCCGGCGGCGAGGCCGATCAGCGCGCCGCGGCGGATCGCTGCGCGAACGGCGTCCGCCTGCGCCGCCTCCCGCGCGGGCGTGAACGCGACCAGTGCGATCGTCCCGATGCTCGTGCGCAGCGGCACCGTCGTCAGCCGCCGCCGTGTGTCGCCGCGGCCGATGACGGTCGAGGCTGGGCGACCGGTGGTGAACGCGGCGCTCGTCTGCGCGCTGCTGTCGGTGTCGGTGTAGGAGTCGGTCTGCAGCAGCAGCTGCCCGTCGGCGTCGACGATCCGGACCGTTCCGCCCGCGACTGAGCGAGCGCCCTCGGCGATCGCCTGCAGCGGCCGCGATCCGGGGAACGCATCGGCGTGCCCGATCGCCGCTGCAGCGGGTCCTTGAGCGAGCAGGGCGGCGCGGATGCCGGCGACCTCGCGATCGGTGATCCGCTGCTCGACGGCGCCACCGGAACTCAGCGCGCTGGTGAGCAGGCCGGCGATGAGTGCTGCGAGCGCGACGAGGGCGAGCGCGACGATCGGTGCGCGTTGCGGGGTCAGGGCATCGTGCTGCGCGTCGGGCATGCGGCGAGCTTGCCAGGATCAGCGCGGCCGGGCGGCCTCGGCCCGGCGGCGCGAGCGTTCGCGCAGCGCGCCGATGGACAGTGTGACGCCACCGATCAGCAGGCCGCCGGCAGCGAACGTCAGCGCGCCGGCCGTCCCGACGGCGGACGCCAGGCTGGCCACGGTCGCGGCCCAGGCGAAGGCACCCAGCGCGTTGGCGATCGCGAACTTCCGCCACGGCATCTGCGTCGCCCCGGCCATGACCGCCGCGACGATGCGCACGCCCGGCAGCCAGCGGCCGAAGAACACGGTCAGCGCCCCGTACTTGGCGAAGAACCGATCGGCCCGTGCGACGCCCTGACGGCGGTGCTCGGCCATCCAGCCGTCGCGCATCAGGAACCGGCGTCCCTTCCGGCGCCCGACGAAGTACCCGAGCGTGTCGCCGACGATCGCGGCCGATGCGGCGACGAGGATCACGATCGGCAGGCTCAGGTGGCCGTCGCCGGCGAGGCCGCCCGCGGTGATCAGCGCCGTCTCGCCGGGCAGCGGGATTCCAGCCGACTCGCCGAGGATCAGCAGTCCCAGCAGGGGATAGCCGACGTTCTCCGGGACGGGGATGATCACGGGCGCAGATTCGCAGACCTCCAGGCGAACGATGCGGCGTTCGTACAATGACCTGCAATGCGTGACGAAGCGACGTTCCGGGTCAAGGCTGGGCTGGCGAAGATGCTGGAGGGCGGCGTCATCATGGACGTCGTCGATGCCGAGCAGGCCCGCATCGCCGAAGCTGCCGGCGCCTGTGCGGTGATGGCGCTCGAGCGGGTCCCGGCCGACATCCGCCGCGACGGTGGCGTCGCCCGCATGTCCGACCCGTCGATGATCCGCGCGATCCAGGAGATCGCGACGGTCCCGGTGATGGCCAAGGCCCGGATCGGGCACTTCGCCGAGGCCCAGGTGCTCGAGGCGCTCGAGGTCGACTACATCGACGAGTCCGAGGTGCTGACCCCGGCCGACGAGGCCCACCACATCGACAAGTGGGCGTTCAAGGTGCCGTTCGTCTGCGGCGCGACCAACCTCGGTGAAGCCCTGCGGCGGATCGGTGAGGGCGCCGCGATGATCCGCTCCAAGGGCGAGGCCGGGACCGGCGACATCGTCGAGGCGGTCCGCCACCTGCGCACGATCACCGGCCAGATCCGCCGGCTGACGCAGCTCGACGAGGCCGAACTGGCAACTGCCGCAAAGGATCACGCGGCGCCGCTCGAGCTGGTCCGCCTGGTCGCCGAGCACGGGCGCCTGCCCGTCGTCCTCTTCTGCGCCGGCGGCATCGCGACGCCGGCCGACGCCTCGCTGGTCATGCAGCTCGGCGCCGACGGCGTCTTCGTCGGATCGGGCATCTTCAAGAGCTCCGACCCGGACGTGCGCGGCGCGGCCGTCGTCGAGGCGACGACGCACTTCCGCGATCCCAAGCGCGTGCTGTCCGCCTCCGAGGGCCTCGGCGAGGCGATGCACAGCCTCGAGACGCGCAAGCTCGACGAGTCCGAGCTGCTCGCCAATCGCGGCTGGTAGTGGCCGCGCCGTCCGAGGCGCCCGGTGACGGGCTCGTCGTCGGCGTGCTGGCGCTTCAGGGCGGCTTCGCGGCGCACGTCGCGGTGCTGGAACGGCTGGGCGCCGCTGCGCGCGAGGTGCGCGTGCCGGCCGACCTCGACGGTCTTGACGGGCTGATCGTGCCCGGCGGCGAGTCGACGACGATGACGCTCGGCGTCGCGCGCGAGGGTCTGGCCGAGCCGCTGCGGACCTTCCACGCATCCGGGCGGCCGATGCTCGGCACCTGCGCCGGGCTGATCATGCTCGACCGCGACCACCTGGGTCTGATGGACATCCGCGCCGAGCGCAACGCCTTCGGCCCCCAGATCCGCAGCTTCGAGGAGGACCTCGACCTCGGTCTAGACGGCGGGCCGGTGCGGGCGGTGTTCATCCGCGCGCCGTGGATCGCCGAGCACGGTCCGGGCGTGGAGGTGCTCGCCACCGTCGACGGTCATCCGGTCGCCGCGCGCGAGGGCACGATCGTTGCGATCAGCTTCCATCCCGAGCTCGGCGACGACGATCGGTTGCACCGCGCGTTTCTGGATGACGTGCGCGCGGCGCGCGACTGAGCCGCGAATCTGAACCCGCGACGGACGCGGCGACGCCTCCGCCCGGTCTTGTCCCCCTCCTGAGGGGGACAACTCGGGTCGGACGACGTCATCATCCGCCGCTGGACCGGCGAGCCGCAGCCGGCCGCCGGATATCGTCCGCGACCATGTCCGATCCCGCGCGCTCCTCGTCCAGCTCGACCGATCTGACCCGTCGCGGCCTGCTCGGCGCCGCCGCCGTCGCGGGCGCCGCAGCGGCGTTGCCGGCGGCCGGAGCCGCGGCCAGGACGGGCCGCCCGCGCACAGCCGACGTCCTCATCGTCGGTGCCGGCCTCGCCGGGCTCAGCGCAGCGCGGGAGCTCGTCCGCAAGGGCCGGTCGGTCGTCGTGCTGGAAGCCCGCGATCGCGTCGGTGGCCGCACGCTGAACCACGACATCGGCGGCGGACAGGTGTCCGAGATCGGCGGCCAGTGGGTCGGTCCCACGCAGGACCGGATCCTCGCGCTGGGCAAGCAGGTCGGCGTCAAGACGTTCAAGACCTACAACGAGGGGACGAGCATCGCGCTGTTCCAGGGCGCGAAGATCGAATACCCGGCGGCGATCGGATTCCCGACGCTGCCGGACGACGCGCTGAGCGAGTTCATCGGCGCACTCGGCAAGCTCGATGCGCTGGCAGCCAAGGTCTCGCGCACGAAGGCCTGGACCTCGCCGGACGCTCGCAAGCTCGACGCGCAGACCTTCCAGACCTGGATCGACGCCAACGCGACGAAGGCCGGCACGAAGTGGGGGTTGCAGCTGGCCTTCGAGGCGATCTGGGCCGCCGAGCCGAGCGACGTCTCGCTCCTGCACGCGCTGTTCTACATCGCCTCCGCCGGCAATGCGAAGACGCCCGGGTCGCTGATCCGGCTGTCCTCGACGGCGGGCGGTGCGCAGGACTCGCGGTTCGTCGGCGGCTCGCAGAAGGTGTCGATCGAGGTCGCCAAGCGCCTGGGCAAGCGCGTCGTGCTCGGCGCGCCGGTGCGGCGGATCGCTCGGTCCGGATCGGTGTACACCGTCACGAGCGACAAGGGAACGTGGAAGGCAAAGCACGTGATCGTCGCGCTGCCGCCGGTGCTCGCCGGCCGGATCGACTACACGCCGCATCTGCCCAGCCACCGCGACCACCTGACGCAGCGCTACCCCGCCGGCTCGGTGATCAAGACGCTGACGATCTTCGACGAGCCGTGGTGGCGCGCCGACGGGCTCAGCGGCCAGGCGCTCGCCGACACCGGCCCGGTCCGCGTGATCTACGACAACTCGCCGCCGAGCGGCAAGCCGGGAATCCTGCTCGGATTCCTCGAGGGCGAGCAGGCGCGCACGTGGGCCAAACGCTCGGCCAAGGATCGCCGCGCCGCCGTGATCGAGAGCCTGGCGGGCGTCTTCGGCGATCGAGCGCGAAGCCCGAAGGCCTACGTCGAGGAGGACTGGTCGGCCGAGCGGTGGACGCGCGGCTGTTACGCCGGCTACCTGCCGCCCGGCGTCCTGACGGCCTACGGCGACGCGATTCGCGCGCCGATCGGCCGCATCCACTGGGCCGGAACCGAGACCGCGACCGAGTGGAACGGCTACATGGACGGCGCCGTGCAGTCCGGGCTGCGTGCGGCCGGCGAGGTGCTCGCCGGCTAGATCACGAGCCCGTGCCGGACCGTGTTCTCGGTCACGACCTGGGGCTCGACGAACTGCAGGAGGTAGTCGGGCCCGCCCGCCTTGGCGCCGGTCCCGGACAGGCGGTTGCCGCCGAACGGCTGGCGGCCGACCATCGCGCCGGTGATCGGGCGGTTGACGTAGAGGTTGCCGACGGGCGAGCGCCGGACGACATGCTCGACCGTCTGCGGGTTGCGGCAGTAGAGCCCGCCGGTCAGCGCGAAGGGGAGCGCCTCGACGCGCACGCAGGCGTCGTCGATGCTCGCGACGCGTTCGACCGCCAGCACGGGGCCGAAGATCTCCTCGGTCAGGATCGGCGAGTCGCGGGCCAGGTCGGTCACGACCGTCGGCGGGCAGAACCAGCCGTCGCCGGGCAGCGCGTCGTCGCGCGGCGCGACGATCCCCCCCGGC
>JBBRFO010000128.1:0-6558 GCA_038224135.1 Solirubrobacterales bacterium | reverse complement strand
GCGGCGCCGGCGACTCCGGATCGGCTGCGACGCCGCCGGCGCCTCAGGTCATCAGCGTCGGCGGCGCGACCGGCGCCGCGACGGCGACGGACCCCGCCGCCACGACAGCCACGCCGAAGGACTCCTCGACGCCGAAGTCGTCGGGCTCCACGAACTCCAAGCCCGCCGCCGCGGCGCCGAAAGCGACGAACAAGGCGATCCAGAAGCTCCAGAAGCTGTCGCCGACCCAGTACCAGAAGCAGTCGCAGAAGCTGCCGAAGGTCGTCGGCACCGGCGGCAAGCCGCCGCCCAAGGACAACAAGCCCGCCGCCGGTGGCGGCGGCTTCCAGTCGATCGGATGAATCTCATGCGCAGCCCACTTCGCCAGCGCGCCGCGACGGCGCCGCTCGTCGCCCCCGAGACCGACCATCACGCCGAGCTCCGCGCTCGCCGCAACGAGCTCGCCGAGCAGGTCGCCGAGATGACCTGGGACCTCGGCGGACTGACCTACGAGATGGCGATCCGCGACCACTTCCGCGTCGACGTGCTGGTGCGCCGGGCCGCGGAACTCCAGGCGGCCGATGCCGAACTGGGCGAGGTCGAGCGGCTGCTCGCGGCCGCCGACGAAGGCGTCGGCGGCGCCTGCCGGTCCTGCGGCGCACCGCACAGCCGCGGCGCCGCGTTCTGCTGGAAGTGCGGTCAGCCGCTGATGCTCGAGGGCCACAGCTCGGCGCTCGGCGGCCTGCCCGCGGGCTGACGCTTCTCTGAATCGTCACCGCGCGGTCACACGCAGGTCACGGCGATCGGGCCGTGCGCGCCGAACATGACCGCAGATGCTGGCAACGCGGAGTCACGGATCACGGATCGGACTGAGCGTCGCCCGCGACGCATGGCCCACGCGCCTCGCGCTCGCCGAACAGGCAGAGGCAGGCTTCGGCTGGGTCCAGCTGCACAGTCCTCCGGCGAGCGTGCTCGCCGATCGTGAGGCAGCGCGCCGGCATTCCCGCGCGGTGCGCGCGCTGCTGCGAGGGGCCGGTCTGCGACTCGTGCTGCACGCGCCCGACTCCCTCAGTGTCGGCACGCCGCAGACGAACGCCGTCTTCGCGGCGCTGCTCGACTACGCCGCGCAGGCCGGCGCCGAGTTCGTCGCCTACCACGTCCTCAACTTCCCCAGCGCGATGGATGGCGCCGGGGAGCGCGTCCGCTCTGAGGAGACAGCCCTCCCAGAGCTCCTCCAGCGGGCGCCGACCCTGGGTCTCACCATCGCGCTGGAGAACCTGTGCCCGGTGTTCCCCTCACCCGCGCGGTTGTCGCACGACCCGATCGCGGTGCGCGACCTGGTGCGCCGGCTCGACCTGCCGGGCACGGGGATGCTGCTCGACGTCGGGCATCTGCACGTCACGTGCGACGCGGCGGGGGAGGACACGGCCGCGATCGCCGCGGCCTGCGCCGCCGACGCCGTGCTGGTCCATGCGCACGACAACTTCGGCGCGCGGCGCCGCGACGTGACGGCGTCCGGCGTCGATCCGCTGCGGCTCGACCTGCACCTCGCGCCCGGCATGGGCACGGTCCCGTGGCCGCGCGTGGCTCGTGCGCTGGATGGCTGCGCCGCGCCGATCGTGATGGAGGTCAAGCGCCAGCATCAGGCCTCGCTGGCCGATCTCCATCGCCGCGCCGTCGCCACGCTCGGCAGGGACCGTCGCCATCAGGTGGCGGCATGAGCCACGTCGAACATTCGTCGGCCACCACGATCAAGCCGCCACCATCGAACATCGCATGACCTCGATCATCACCGCCACCTCCGCCACGATCCGCGGCCGGGTCCCTGCCGAGTCCGGCCTGTTGACGCCCGAGGTTCCGGCGCTCACCAACGCCCGCCGCCGCGCCGCCGAGCGCCGGGCAACGCCGCCCGTCATCACCCACGCGGCGATCACCCTGATCACCGCTACGCCCCGCCGCGCGTAGCCGAGCTCGGCGTCGTCCACACTGAGCTTCGCCACGAGCTGGAGCGTCACCCAGCCGAAGGCACGAAACCGGCGATCAACGAGGCGCCTGCGGGCGAGCGCACGCAGGCGCCACGACCACCGCCAAACCAGCCGACTACTTCGAAGGAATCGAGACCTTGACCTTCAGCGAGAACCGGCTGGGCGCCGTCGGCACGGTCGGGTTGCCGATCGCCGCAAGCCGACTGCTGAGCCGCGTCCAGTCCTTCGGCGCGAGCACGGCGTTGAGCGCCTTGCCCGCGGCGTCGTTGGTGCCGTAGAGCGGCTGGAAGCCGACGTGGATGTGGTCGTTGTGGTCGGCCATCGCGAACGTGTTGTCGGTGTTCGCGTACTGCATCAGGGTGATGATCTGGTGCGGCTTCAGCGCGCCCTGGAGTTCGAGCAGGCGACGCACGGTGATGTCGGTGATCGAGCCCTCGCCCTGGTGGCCCAGGATCGGCGTGCCGTTGATCGCGCCGATGTCGACGGCGTTGCCGGAGGAGTGCTCGGACACGTTGCCGCTGGACGTGTAGAAGCCGTGGCCGCAGCGCAGCGTCGAGACGGTCGGCTTCAGCCCGCTGGCCGCGAGGTACTCCAGCGTGGCGAGCACCCGCCGGTCGATGATGCCGGCGGCGATGTCCTGACGGCCGCAGGCGTAGATGTCGATCGCCGGGTCGTTGAGGACGCGCTGCTCGAGCGCCTCCTTGCTCTCCAGCAGGATCTGGCCGATCGACCCGGTCGTACCGGTGCCGCGCAGGAGCGGGTTCTGCGAGCCGTAGACATTCGACGTGGCGAGCAGCTTCCAGCCATCGAGCACGGGGCCGGGGTCGATCCGCGGAGCGCCGTCGCCGGCGGGGCGGATCTCGAAGCGCAGGTGCGGGACGGTCGACGTGCCGAGCCGGCGCGCGGCGGTCGCGGCCGGGGCGCCGCCGCGGTCGTAGGCGAGCGAGGCGTCGCCGATGCGCCCGAGGATCGTGCCGGCGACGACGTGTGAGCCCTGACGCAGCGGCTCGAGCACGACCTCGTCGCGGCGCAGGTCGTACGGCGGGGCGAAGTACTGGCCGAGATCGCCGTCGGCGATCGTGGCGCGCTGCGTCGGCGCGACCTGCGAGAGCTGACGCTCGCCGCCGGCGTGGAACGCGCGCGGGCGCTGCGGCTCGGCGAACAGGCGCTCCTTGACCGGGCGCGGCGCGGTGCGGCGCGCGGCTGCGGCCTTTGGGCCTGCCGCGGCCGTCTGTGTCCCAGCGCCGGTCGGTGCGGCCGGCGTGGGCGCCGCGGCGGCAGGTGCCGACTCGGCGGCACCGCCCGTGGTCGTGCGCGGCACGGCGTGCATCGCGCTGACGGCGGCGAGGTGCCCGTACGTGTAGGTGTTGCCGTAGGCGTCGCGCAACTGCACGAAGCGGCCGAGGCGCTTGGACTGCCCGATCCGCACGACCTGGCCGTCCTGGACGGCGATGGCGGCGGCGCCGCTGCGTGCGTAGACGTCGACCGTGCGGCGGCCGGCACGGCCGGCGACCGCGATCGAGGCGCTCGTGCCGGTCGGCTTGGCCGGCACGTAGGCGTCGGCGTACGAGGTGGCGCCGGTGACCGGGAAGCGACCGGACGTGAGTCCCGTCAGCGATCCGATCACGTCGCTGGGCAGCGCGGCGAGCGCCTGCGCGCGGGCGATCACGTCGTCGACGTAGGAGGCGAGGTGGTTGTACGAGAAGATCGCGGCCTTGAGATTCGTGCCGGCGCCTGAGGCGTGCAGGTAGCGCGCGGCGGCGAAGATCGCGTCGACCGGGTTGTACGGATCGCGCTCGCCGTCGCCGTTTGCGTCGACGCCGTAGGTCGCCCAGGTCGAGGGCATGAACTGCATCCAGCCGACGGCGCCGGCGGTGCTGATGCTGAGGTTGCGCCCGTAGTTGGTCTCGACGGCGTTGATCGCGGCGAGCACCTCCCAGCGCACGCCGTACTCGATGCCGGCAGCCTGGTAGATCGGCAGCAGGAACGGCGGGATGCTGAGGCTGTCGATCAAGACGTTCGGCACGCCGATCGTCGGCGGGGCGAGCAGCTGACCGTCGAGGCCGAACAGCGCGGCGGCGTCCGCAGCGGTACTCGCGTCCGTCGTCGTCTGGGTCGTCGTGTCCTTCGACGCGGCGCGGTGCTTCGCGCGTGGCCCCGAGCGATTCGCAGCCGCCGGCGGGCGCTTGTCGACCTGGACCTGGAACGTGCCAAGGTCGCTCGCACCGCCCGCAGGAGCGATCGGCGGCGCGCCGGCCTCCGGGGTGGTGACGGTCGGTTGCTCGGACGGCGCAGCGCTCGTCGCGTCGGGCGCCGTGGTCAGTCCGGAGGCGTCATCCTGCGCCGCGACGGGGCCTGCAAAGGCGGCCGCGGCCGCAGCAGCAGCCGCGACCGAGGCGGCCGCTTGCGCTCTCCTCCTCATCACGATGACTGTCTTCTACACGAATCACCGGCGTTTCGCAGCACCAACCGGACTTCGAGGCTCCTCACGAGTCGCCGCAACATGCGCCTCGGGTGGTCCGGAAGTGCAGCTCCGCCGGGGCTCAGCCGGGCGTCGGGCACCCACGGGCGTCCCGCCGACGTCCCGCCGGCATCACGGAACCTTCACATGTTGATGACATCCTGGTTACGGCCTCTTCACGACTCGCGCGTGTCTCGACGGCAGAGTTGCGTCCATGGCAGAGGTCGCGAGCGAGTCGTTGGCAGCGGGGGGCGGGTCGCCGCTGCGCGCCGGCGTTCTGGAGATCCGCCCGCTTGAAGGACTCGCACTCGCCGGCGGTCGCGCACTGCGCCTCTCGGTACTGGAATTCGGCCTGCTGACGGAGCTGGTGGCCAACGAGGGGCGCATCGTGCGGCGCGAGGACCTGTACGCGCGCGTCTGGAATCGGGCGCTGCGCGAGGGCGACCGGACGATAGACGTCTACGTTCACAAGCTGCGCGTGAAGCTCGAGGACGTGCTGCCCGAATGGCACGTGATCCACACACACGTGGGATTCGGCTACCGGCTCGCCTTCGAACGTTCACATCTTTTTCACACGACGGCCACGGATCGGTAACAGGCTGTCGGTCGGTCGCGGTCAGCCTGCGCGGCATGACATCGACCAGAGGAACACTGATGAGGAACTTCCTGGCAGCGGCGATCGCCGCAGCGCTTGTGATCGGGCTCGCGGCCTGCGGCTCGAGCTCCAGCAGCTCAAGCTCGTCCGGCTCGTCGGTCGGCGGCAGCCTCAACGGCGCCGGCGCGACCTTCCCCGCGCCCGTCTACAACGAGTTCGCCGCAAACCTCAAGGACAAGCAGGGCACGACGGTCAACTACAACGCTGTCGGCTCGGGCGAAGGCGTCGCCCAGTACACGGTCGGCACGATCGACTTCGGAGCGTCCGACTCGCCGCTGAAGCCCGAGGAGCGCACCGCGGCCGAGGCCAAGAACGGCCCGACACTGCAGATCCCGACCGTCTTCGGTGCGATCACGATCTCCTACAACCTGCCGGGCGTCGCAACAGGCCTGAAGCTCGACGGCCCGACGGTCGCCGACATCTTCGCCGGGCGCGTCACCAAGTGGGACGACCCGAAGATCGCCTCGGCCAACCCCGGGGTCAAGCTTCCCAGCGCGGCGATCACCAGCTGCCACCGCTCGGACTCGTCCGGCACGACGAAGAACTTCACGAAGTACCTGGCCGCCTACGACAGCACGTGGGAGAAGAAGATCGGCGTCGACAAGACGGTCAAGTGGCCCGGCGGAACGGGCGCGAAGGGCAACGACGGCGTCGCCGCCTGCATCAAGCAGACGCCGAACGGCGTCGGCTACGTCGAGCAGGCCTACGCGCTGCAGAACAAGTTCACGTTCGCTTCGATCAAGAACAAGTCGGGTGCCTACGTCGTCCCGACGCTCGAGTCGACGAGTGCCGCCGGTGAAGGCCTGACGGTCCCGGCCGACTTCGACTTCTCGCCGATCGACGCGGCAGGGGCGACCGCGTACCCGATCACGTCGACGACGTTCCTGCTGGTCGCCGTCGACGGCTGCAAGCACGGCAAGACCAAGGCGCAGTCGCAGCTGGTCGCGGACTGGGTCGACTACGCGCTCGGCGACGGTCAGTCGGTCGCCAAGCAGCTCGAGTACGCACCGCTGCCGGCGCCGATCCTCGCGAAGGCCAAGGCCGCTGCGGCGACCCTGGCGTGCAACGGGACGGTCCTGAAGGCGAACGCGTAACGATGGAAGCCGGGAGCATCGCGCCGCGCGCGTCGAGCCCTTCGGGTTCGACGCTGCGCGGCGGCTCCCGGCTGCCGGACCGGGTGCTGCGCTGGGCACTGTTCGCGCTCGCCGCATTCGTCCTGCTGCTGCTCGCCTACTTCTTCGCCCGGCTGTACACGGAGTCGCGGCCGGTCCTGCGCAAGCAGGGCTTCTTCGACTTCGTCTTCGCCAACGACTGGACGGTCGCCAAGGGCGTGTACGGCGCCGGCGCGCTGCTCGTCGGCACACTGATCACCGCGGCGATCGCGCTCGTCATCGGCGTCCCGATCGCCGTCGGGACGGCGCTGTTCGTCACCGAGCTCGCGCCGCCGCGACTACGCCAGCCGCTGACCATCCTCGTCG
>JBBRFO010000127.1:0-6924 GCA_038224135.1 Solirubrobacterales bacterium | reverse complement strand
GCCGCGAACCGTCACAGCGCGCACGGCTCCGAGGCGCAGCTTCTTCGACAGCGCCCTGACCTGGACCCCGACGCGCTCGTCGCGGCGCACGGCCACGAACCGGAGCTTCCGCGTCCTCCCGGGCACGAGTCGGCCGAGGCGCGTGCCGTGCGCGCCGCGGAGGGTGACGGAATAGCGCTGCGCGCCGGCCGCTGACCCCCAGCTGACCGTCAGGCTCGTTCCCGAGCGCCGCGCCCGCAGCGACCGCACGACGCCGGGTCGCACCGGTCCCGGTGCGATGTAGCTGCCGATGCGGATCCGATCGGTCACGAGGCCGCGGCGCTGGATCAGTGCGACGACGGTCCGGCGACCGCCGCGGGTATCCGCGGGCGCGAACCGCAGCGTGCCGCGAGAGCCCTTGGCGACGCCGAGGATGTGCGTGCCGAACGCACCGTTCTCCTGGAAGCTCACGCTCTGCTCGTGCCCTGCGCCGGTGATGCGATATGCGACCGTGCGGGCGCGGGCGTGGCCACCGAGCGTCGCCTGCAGCTTCGCCGGCGCGTAGCCGTCCGCCGCGAGGACCTTGGTGATCGCCGGTGAGCCCGGCAGCGCGGTGACCGTCCAAGTGCCGGCCTTTGGCTTGCGCAGCTGGACATATGCCGCGTTGAGCCCTTTCGCGGTCGCGACGAACCCGGCCGGGCCGGGCGTGCCGCTCGTGAACGTCACGCCGTCGGGCCCGGTGACCGAGACACGCGGTTGCCCGGTGGCGCTCTCGACGAGGATCGTTTCGGTCGGAAGTCCTGCCGGGACTTCAACGCTGGAGATTCCGGCCTGCGCTGCGCGCGGCGGCGGGATCCGGTAGTCGTCGACGTGGCACGAGAGGCTCACGTGCGTCAGCAGCGAGATGCCGAACGCGAACGGGTTGACCAGGTAGTCGGGGTTGAAGTCGGCCCACGGGTAGGCGATGCCGGCCTCGAAGCCACCGATCGGGTCGGGCGGGTTGAAGCGCGCGCAGGCAGCGAAGCCGCGGCTGGAGATCGCGGCGCCCGCGCTCGCACCGGCGCAGAAGTTGCCGATCGGATCGACGTCGAGGCAGAGGTCGACCGTGCCGGCGAAGCTCGCGCCGTACTGGCCTGTCGGCGCGTCGACGAATCCGTCGAGGTTGGCGTCGATCTTGAGCGGGCCGATCTCGGCGCCCGCGTGGCCGCGGAACGCCGCGTAGCCATCGCTCTGGAAGTCGAGCGAGCCATCGGCGATCTGGATCAGGAAGAGTGCGACGGAGCCCTTGAGTTTGAAGTCCGCCGGTCCCTGCTTCGGAAACGTCATCTTGAAGTCGCCGACGACCTTGACCGGCGACTCGCCCTGCACCGCGACGCCCGCGCCGACTGTCGCGTTCGCGTCGATCACGACCGGATCGATCCCGAAGCCGCCGCCGAACTGAATCAGATAGACGAACGGCCCGATCGGGATCGGCGTTCCGGGCTTGAACGAGAGCGTCGCGCTCTTGAAGTCGCCCATCGCGAACGTCGCCGAGACGTCGAGTCGTCCGCCGGCCGGGACGGTGATCGCGCCGGATCCGGTCCAGATGTCGCCGGCGCCCTGGTAGTCGAGGTCGATCGCGTTGATGACGAGCGCGCCCAGCGGGATCGGCCCGAGGTGCAGGTGGACCGTGTTGATGTGGAGTCCGGTGTCGCGGTCGGCGATGAACTCGGCGTGGGCGGAGAAGTTGCCCAGAGCGGCGGGCAGCTTCAGGTCGAGCGGGATGTGGACGCCGTCCTTCTCGAGCCGCACGGCGATGTCGGCGGCGACGCCGAAGCCGAGGATGTTCGGCTTGAAGAGGCCGGTCGGGAACTCGAACAGATTCGTGCCCGGCACGACCTTCGAGAGATCGCGGTGGATCTCGCCGTGGAACAGGACGACGTCGCCGACCGGGGCCGGCGCGGTCACGATGACGCGCACCTGGCCGGTGGTGTCGAGCTCGAGCTTCTTGGGGTTGATGATGATCTTGACCCCGGCGTCGGGGACGATCCGCAGTCCCCAGAGATTGATCTCGCCGCTCGTGACGTAGTCCTGCGCGAACGAGCCCTGGCCCTTGAGGATGCACCCCGCGGCGGAGTCGGCGGTGAACGAGCCGAAGCTGAGCTCACGGCAGGAGCCGTTCGTGCCGCTGCCGCCGGCGCTGATCCCGCCGCCCGGGACGTCGGCGATCCCGGGCTTGCCGTTCAGGGTCTGTTCGCCGAGCCCGGCGATCGCGATCTGGCCTTCCCCGTTGACGCCACCTGTGTGGTTGTACGCGAGGAATCCGCCGCCGTCCGCAGCCGCTCCGAGTGCGAGCTGGCCGTTGCCATCGCCGTCGGTGATCGGGCGCGCGGCGGCAAAGGCCGGCTTGGCTCCGGCCGCGGCGGCTGTCGTTCGCAGTTGCAGGCCTGTGCCGCGTTGTTCCCACGCGGCGAGCAGGTGGCCGCCCGAATCCTGCGCGAGCCGGCCCAGGACGCTGTCCGTCGCCGGGCTGACGTCGACGGCGGCAGCGGGCACGTAGCCGCCCGCGGCCTGCTGGTTCAGCCGCGTGACGGAGTAGGCGCCGTACCCGGTCTTCGGCTTGCCCATGAGGTACACGCCTGCTGGTCCGCCCGCCAACGAGATCTGGTCTCGCGGGATCGTCGACGGCGTCGTCCAGGTTGCGGCGTCGCCCGGCGAGCCGGTGCCGGTCCAGCGGCGGACGTAGGTGTCGTAGCCGAGGTCCTCGGCCGCGATCACCGGTGCGCCCTTCTCGTCCAGGACGAGATTCTCGTAATAATTCTCGTCCTTGACGGTCGACAGGTTCGCGGCCGCTGGCGAGTACTGGCCGGACTTGAACGCCTCCAGGCACAGCGCCGCGGGGCCGTCCGCGCCGCACAGTGGGTCGACACCGACGTTGACGATCGTCGGGTCGTCTTCCGGGCCGATGACGACCATCTGACCGAGGTTCCACTTGCCGACGATCGCCGGCTGCGGCGCCCAGGTCGTCCCACCGTCACCGCTCGCCCACGCGATCACGGTCGAGCTCGACGCCCCATCGGGCTTCTCGGCGATCGTCGGATAGCGATGGCTGAACACGACGAGCTGCCCGCCGACCTGAACGACCTTCGGTGGCCCGCCGACGTCGAATTGAGGTCCGTCGCCGATGCCGAACGTCTTGGCCCACGAGAGCTCCGTCCGCGCGTCGCAGCCCGTCGCGCCGCGCTTGACTCGGCAGTACATGACGACGTCAGCGGCGTCGCCGCGGTTCTCGTTCCAGACAACGTGTGCCGTGCCAGCGTCGTCGACCAGCACGTCCGGGAACGTTCCGGCCTGCGACAGCGCGAACGGCGCCGGCGGTTTGGGGGCGGGCGCCGCTCTCGTCGGCGGCGCCTTGCGGATTCCCTGGTAGCTCGCCGGGTCGCGGTAGATCGGGCCCGAAGCCGCGGCGGCGCTTCCGGCGGACGCAGCGAGCGCCACCAACACGACGAGCGTTCCGAGGGACAGCCTCATCAGGTACCCACACGACGACGCTACCACGGGACGCCGGAACGCGATACCCGTCAGGCGGCAGCTTTCAGCGCCCGCTCCACATCGGCCAGCAGGTCGCGCGGATCCTCCACCCCGACGCTGAACCTCACCAGTCCCTCGGGGATCGACTCCGGCTCACTGGCGTAGCGCCGCCGCCGCTCCGCGCTGCTGTGGACCCCGCCGAAGCTCGTCGCCTCGGCAACCAGCTCGCAGGCCGCCAGGAAGCGCTGGGCGCGGTCGGCGTCGCCGAGGTCGAATGACACGACACACCCGACGCCGGGCCAGCTGACGCTGACGACGTCGTCGCGCTCGCGGAGCATTGCGGCCAGCGCGGCGGCCGTCGCCTCCTGGCGCTCGACGCGGACGCCGAGCGTCGCGAGCGAGCGGTGCGCCAGCCAGGCCTCGAACGGTCCGGCGATCGCACCGGTCGACGTGCGCCATTCATGGATCGCGGCAAGCCGCTCCGGATCCGCGCAGGAGACGTAGCCGAGCAGCAGGTCGCTGTGGCCGCTGAGCTGCTTGGTGCCCGCGGCGACGGAGAAGTCGGCCCCAAGCTCGATCGGGCGCTGGCGCATCGGCGTCGCGAGTGAATTGTCGACCGCGACGAGCGCGCCGGCGGCGTGGGCGTCGGCCGCGAGCGCGGCGATGTTGACGATGTCGAGCATCGGGTTGGACGGCGTCTCCAGCCAGACGAGCTTGGCGCCGGGCAGCGCGGCGCGGACGGCGTCGTCATCGGTCGGCGCGTACCGGACCGCGATCCCCAGGCGCTCGAGGTGCTCGGCGGCGAGCGCGCGGACCTGGAAGTAGCCGTCGCTGGGCAGCACGACGACGTCGCCGGGATCGAGCGTCGTGAACAGCACGGCCGACGCCGCCGCCATGCCGGAGGCGAACGTCAGCGTGGCAGCGCGTTCGAGTTCGCCGATCGCCGCCTCGAGCCGGGCCACGCTGGGGTTCGAGTAGCGCCCGTAGAGGTCGTCATCCGGATCGGCCTCGCCGGCCATGTGGAACGGCGCGGCGAACACGGGGCCGGGCAGGAACGCCTCGCCGTTGACGGCCTGCGGCAGCCCGGCGTGCAGCGCCTGGGTGCCGGAGCCGCGGATCGTCCCCGGCGGGACGGGCGCGGCGCCGCCGCGCGGGCCGGCCGACGTGGCGGCGCGCTCGCGGGCGCAGAAGCCGGCGTCCTTGTGGCTGGCGTCGCAGTAGGGCTTGGTCCGCGAGTGGCCGCAGCGGCACAGCACGATCGGGCCGTCGGCCGTCGGGAACGGCTCACCGTCAGCGTCGATCAGCCGGATCGGGCCGGTGACCTTGTACGGGCCGTCGGCGCGGACCTTGATCTCGACCTCGGGCTCATGCGTGTCGGGCATCCGATCACCCTACGCAAGCGCCCCACAACGACAACGGACCGCCTTTCGGCGGCCCGCGTCAGCTTCGACATCTCGTGGTGGACGACGCTCAGGCCGGCTCGACGACCTCGTCGCCACCGGACTCCGGCTCGTCGCCGCCCTCGCCCTCGGCCTCTGCCCCGACCGCAGCCGGCACCTTCGGCTCGCCTTCG
The DNA here is from genome assembly GCA_038224135.1 of Solirubrobacterales bacterium. Lineage (GTDB taxonomy): Bacteria > Actinomycetota > Thermoleophilia > Solirubrobacterales > Solirubrobacteraceae > F1-60-MAGs163. Next base: position 1,862 of record JBBRFO010000127.1, on the reverse strand, counting down.
ACGATCGTGATGTTGACGTCGCCCTCCTCACCCTCGGCGGGCGTGTCGACGAGCACCGTGGCGCCGGGGATCAGCTCGGAGCGCAGCACGAAGTCCGCGAGCGGATCCTCGATGTAGCGCTGGATCGCGCGGCGCAGCGGGCGGGCGCCCATCGCCGGGTCCCAGCCCTTCTCGACCAGGAAGTCGCGAGCACCGTCGGTCAGTTCCAGCTGCAGCTCGCGCTCGGCGAGCGACCCGCGGATGCGTCGCAGGAGCAGCTCGACGATCGTCGTGATCTCCTGCTTCTGCAGCTTGTGGAAGACGATCACGTCGTCGATGCGGTTGAGGAACTCGGGCCGGAAGACCTTCTTGAGCTCGCCCATGATGCGGCCCTTCATGTCCTCGTAGCTGATGCCCGTCTCGTCCTCGCTGACGGCGAAGCCGAGCGGGGTGTTGCGAGCGATCTCCTGGGCGCCGATGTTCGACGTAATGATCACGATGGCGTGTCGGAAGTCGACCGTGCGGCCCTGCGAGTCGGTCAGGCGACCGTCCTCCAGGATCTGCAGCAGGATGTTGAAGACGTCCGGGTGGGCCTTCTCGATCTCGTCGAGCAGCAGGACGCAGTACGGCTTGCGCCGCACGGCCTCGGTCAGCTGGCCGCCCTCGTCGTATCCGACGTAGCCGGGAGGCGAGCCGACCAGGCGCGAGACGGCGTGCTTCTCCATGTACTCGGACATGTCGATGCGCGTCATCGCGACCTCGTCACCGAACAGGAACTCGGCGAGCGTGCGGGCCAGCTCGGTCTTACCCACGCCGGACGGGCCGAGGAAGATGAACGAGCCGGTCGGGCGCTTGGGGTCCTTGAGGCCGGCGCGCGACCGGCGGATCGCCTTCGAGATGACCTCGACGGCGGCGTGCTGGCCGATCACGCGCTTGTGCAGCTCGTCCTCCATCCGCATGAGCTTGGCCGTCTCGGCCTCGGTCAGCTTGAAGACGGGGATGCCGGTCCACATCGAGACGATGTCGGCGATCTCCTCCTCACCGATGGCCGGACGCGGGCCCTCGCCCTCGCCGGCGCGCCACTGGTCCTCCAGCTCACGCTTCTTGTCGGTGAACTTGCGCTCCTCGTCGCGCAGGGCGGCCGCCTTCTCGAACTCCTGGTTCTCGATCGCGTCCTCCTTCTCGCGCCGCGTCGTCTCGATCTGCTCCTCGAGCTCGCGGTAGACGGGCGGGGAGGTCATCGACTTGATCCGCATCCGCGACGCGGCCTCGTCGATCAGGTCGATCGCCTTGTCCGGCAGCTGGCGGTCGGCGATGTAGCGATCGGCCAGCTCGGCGGCGGCGCGCAGCGCCTCGTCGGTGATCTCGATCTTGTGGTGCTGCTCGTAGCGGTCGCGCAGGCCGGTGAGGATCTGCACGGTCTCCTCGATCGACGGCTGCTCAACGCGGATCTGCTGGAAGCGACGCTCCAGCGCGCTGTCGCGCTCGAGGTACTTGCGGTACTCGTCGAGCGTCGTGGCGCCGATCGTCTGCAGCTCGCCGCGGGCGAGCGCCGGCTTGAGGATGCTCGCGGCGTCGATCGCGCCCTCGGCCGCGCCGGCACCGACGAGATTGTGGATCTCGTCGATGAACAGGATGATGTCGCCGCGCTGGGTGATCTCCTTCATCACCTTCTTCAGGCGCTCCTCGAACTCACCGCGGTACTTGGATCCGGCGACGAGCGCGGCCAGGTCGAGCGTGTAGATCTGCTTGCCCTTCAGCAGCTCCGGCACGTCGGCGTTGGTGATCCGCTGGGCGAGGCCCTCGACTACGGCGGTCTTGCCGACGCCCGGCTCGCCGATCAGGACGGGGTTGTTCTTCGTGCGGCGCGAGAGGATCTGCAT
>JBBRFO010000126.1:0-7184 GCA_038224135.1 Solirubrobacterales bacterium | reverse complement strand
GGCCAGCGAGTTCGTCTGGTCCATGAACTGCGACAGCTGCGAGGAGCCGAAGAACTCCTTCATCGCGGCGACGACCGGGCGGATGTTGACGATCGTCTGCGGCGTGATCGTGTCCTCGTCCTCCGTCGTGAGGCGCTCGCGAACGACGCGCTCCATGCGGTAGAGGCCGACGCGGAAGGCGTCCTGGATCAGCTCGCCGACGGTGCGCAGACGGCGGTTGCCGAAGTGCTCGTACTCGTCGAGCAGCTCGGCGATCGGCTCGCGCGGGAGCGACAGCGCCTCGGCGGCGTAGTCCTTGATCTCGACGTCCGGATCCTCGGAGATGCCGAGCTCGCGCGGCAGGCGGACGAGCTCACGCACGAGCGCGTGGATGTCGTCGTGCGTCAGCGTGCGCGTCTCGAGATCGACGTCGAGGCTGAGACGCGAGTTGAGCTTGTAGCGGCCGACCCGCGTGAGGTCGTAGCGCTTGGGGTCGAAGAACAGCTGGTTCAGCAGCGCGTAGGCGGCGTCGACGCTGGGCGGCTCGCCCGGGCGCTGCTTCTTGAACAGCTCGATCAGCGCGCCCTTCTTGGTCTTCCAGGCGTCGTTGTCGGTGTCCAGCGTGTGCTTGATGTAGATCGAGCCGTCGAACAGGTCGAGCAGCTCCTGGTCGACGCGCTCGATGTCCTCGAGCGTCTCCTCGACGTCCGCGTCGGTCGCGGGGTTGTAGGTCATCGCGCGCAGCAGGACCGTGGCCGGCAGCTTGCGCTTGCGGTCGATCCGGACGAAGACCTTGCCCTTCTTGTCGATCTCGAGCTCGAGCCACGAGCCGCGTGCCGGCATCAGGTTGGCCGTGAAGACCTGCTTGTCGCGGTCCTTGGGCTCCATCACGTAGGCGCCCGGCGAGCGGACCAGCTGCGTCACGACGACGCGCTCGGTGCCGTTGATGATGAACGTGCCACGGTCGGTCATCCACGGGAAGTCGCCCATGAACACCGACTGCTCGCGGATCTCGCCCGTCTCCTGGTTGATGAAGGCGACGGTGACCGTCAGCGGCCGTGCGTAGGTGAGGTCCTTCTCGCGGCACTCGGCGATCGACGCGGCGGGCTCGTCGAAGTGGAACTCCCCGAACTGGACCGCGAGGTTGCCCGTGTAGTCCTCGATCGGCGAGATGTCGTCGATCGTCTGGCGCAGGCCCCCCTTCTCGGTGTCGACCAGCCAGGCGAACGAGCGTCGCTGGATGTCGATCAGGTTGGGGACGTCGAGGGACTTCGGCAGGCGCGCGAACGAACGGCGCGTCCTGGGGGCGTCAACGCGGGGCACAGCGGCGACTCCTCGTGGAGGTCGGAGATGAGTACGGCGAGGCGCGCCTTGCAACGAGCGCGATCATCGAAGATAGCACAGCGCGAAGCGGCCCCACCGAGGGGGCACATCGACGGTCACGGACCCCACCCGGGATGCCCGCGTATGTGGCGCGGGATCCGACTCGACGGGCGGCTACGGCTATCGGTCGACCGCGTCAGGGTAGCGCACGCGCGGCACTACCCCCAGGACGCCTCGGACATCGGGCGCAGCGCCGTCTCGAGGATCCGCAGGTGTCGCGGCCGGGTCAGCACGTGGAGCACGATGTCGGCGACGTCCTCTGCCGACATCATGCCGGCGAGGATCGGCATGCCCGGCTCGCGACCGGTCCCCATCGCGAAGTCGGTGGCGACGCCGCCGGGGCAGACACTCGAGCAGCGCACGCCGCGCTCACGCAGTTCACCCTCGAGTGCGCGGGTGAAGCCGATCTGGCCGAACTTCGACGCGCAGTACACCGCCTCGCCGGGCAGACCGCGCCGGCCGGCCTCGCTGGCGAGGGCGACGAAGTCGCCGGCGGCGCTGCGCAGCAGGTGGGGCACGGTCGCCCGAGCCGTGTAGATGGTGCCCTTGAGGTTGATGTCGACCATCGCGTCGAGGTGATCGAGCGAGAGGTCCTCGAATGGGCCGTAGGCGCCGATGCCGGCGTTCGCGATGACGATGTCGATGCCACCGAAGCGCTCCGCCGCCAGCTGAGCGAGCGCCGCGAGCGCCGCCGCGTCGGTCACGTCGGTCGGCGGAGCGACGACGTCGGGAAGCCCGAGATCATCTCCGCTGCGCGAGGCGAGAGCCAGCGACGCACCTTCGGCGCTCAACCTCCGGGCCACCGCCGCGCCGATCCCCCGGCTCGCTCCGGTGATGAGCGCCACGCGCCCGTCGAACAGTCCCATCGCCTCACAACCTCCTCGTCGAACGCCGTCCGACCACCTTCGCACAGCTCCGGTCAGTCGGCGACCGACGGCGCGCCGGCGATGAATGCCGCGATCTCGCGCGCCAGCGCCTGCGGCTGGTCGAACGGAATCAGCGTCCGGCAGTCGTCGAGCTCGATCAAGGTCGCCTGCGGGAGCAGCGCGGCCAGCCGCCGGCCGTGCTCCAGCGGCATCACGCGATCCTCGCGTGCCCAGATGACGAGCGCCGGGCGGTCGAACGAGCGGAGTCCCTCGGCCGCCTGCAGCAGCACGCCGCGGTCGAGGTGGCCGACGTAGCGCCGCAGATCGGCGCGGATCTCGGGCTGCGTGAACAGCGGCTGCAGCCATGCGTCGAACGTCGCATGCGGGATCGGGCGCCTGGTCATCAGCCCGAAGCCGAGCGGGCTGCGCCGGAACGCGCGCAGCCGCAGTTGCTGGATCGCCAGGAACAGCCCTCCGGGGATCTTTGCCGACAGCGCGATCGCCTTCCCCGGCAGGCCCGGCGGGTAGTTGTCGAACGCCTCGCACGAGGTGATGACCAGGCGAGCGACGCGGTCGCAGCCGCCGGCGCACAGCACCTGTGACATCGCCGTGTCGTTCTCGACCAGCGTCACCTCGCGCAGGTCGAGCGCGTCGAGGAAGTCACCGAGGATCGCGGCCTGGCCGCGCATCGTCAGGTCCGCGTCCGGGCGCATCGCGATCCGATGCGCGCCCCAGGGGAGTGTCGGGACGACGCAGCGGACGTCGGTTCCCAAACCGGCGACGACGCCGTCCCACAGCGACGGCCCGATCGCCAAGCCGCCGCAGAGAACGACGATCGGCCCGTCGCCGCCACTGTCCCGGTACTCGATCGTTCCCGCCGCCAGCTCGACGCTCGGCATCACCACTCCTCACTAGATAGATCGTTCTAGCGGACCGTACCGTACCATGCGCCACGATGACGTCCGCCCCCGTACAGCCCGGCGCTCCGCCTGTTCCCACCCGCCAGCGCATCGTCTACGCGAGTGCCGAGCTGTTCGGACGGCGCGGCTACGCAGGAACCGGCCTGAAGCAGATCTCGGAGAACGCCCAGGCGCCGTTCGGCTCGCTCTACCACCACTTCCCCGGCGGCAAGGAGGAGCTCGGCGAGACGGTGATCGAGCAGGCCGGCGACTTCTTCGGTCTCGTCGTGCAGGGCGTGATGGACGAGGCGCCCGGCATCGTCGCAGCCGTGCGGGCCGTGTTCGACGGCGCCGCCGAGACCGTGCGCGCCACCGACTACCAGGACGCGTGCCCGATCGCCGCGATCGCGCTCGAGGTCGCCAGCACCAACGAGCGCCTGCGCGCGGCGACGGCGACGGTGTTCACCAGCTGGATCACGGCCGCGACCGACCGGTTCGCCGCCGCAGGAATCCCACACGCGCGGGCAGCCGAACTCGCGATCAGCATGATCGCCGCGCTCGAAGGCGGCTTCGTCCTCGCCCGCGCGACCCGCGACACGACCGCCCTGACGGTCGCCGGCGGCCTGATCGCCACCGCCGTCGAGCGCGAGCTGGCGAGCACCGACTAGAGACCCATGCCCCATTGCCCCGAGGCGTGCGAGCGCGCCCGAACGGCGGCGATCGAGGGGAAAGGAACAGGGCGCCCCCGAAGGGACGCCCTGTTCGAACCGACCGCCTGCCGACCCGGCAGGCAGCCGGGCCTCCAGGAGGTCCGTCGAGTGGCAAGTGACGGATCGTCGTTGCTGGCAAGGACGCAGTGAGCGTGGCGTGCGCAAGCACGCGAGCGACCGAGGACGCCGCCAGCAGCGACGAGGCGTTACTTGATCTCGACGGACCCGCCGGCTTCTTCAATCTCCTGCTTGAGCTTCGCCGCCTCGTCGCGGTCGATGCCCTCCTTGATGGGACCGGGAGCCTCGTCGACGACTGCCTTGGCCTCCTTCAGACCCAGGCCGGTCGCCGCGCGGACGACCTTGATGACCTGGATCTTCTTGTCGCCGGCGGCCGTGAGGATGACGTCGACCGTCAACGACTCCTCCTCGGCTGCGGCGTCGCCGCCACCGCCGCCCGCGGCGGGCGCGGCCGCGGCGACCGCAGTCGCCGACACGCCGAACTCCTCTTCGAGCGCCTTGATGCGCTCAGCGAGCTCGAGCACGGAAATGCCCTTGAGCTCGTCGATCCACTCCGTTGTGGAAGTAGCCATGTGGTGTTGCCTCCTGTAGTCGCTTCGGCGAGCTCGGCTTACGCCGAAGCGTCCGCGTCGCTGTCGTTGTCGTTATCGGAATCGGTGTCCGCCTCGTCGGCGGGAGCCTCGTCGGCCGGCGCCTCCTCGGCGGGAGCCGCGTCGGCCTCGGCCGCCGGCTCAGCCGCGGCCTCCGGCTCGGGGGCGGCATCGCCTGCGGCCTCGTCGGCGACCGGCGCAGCCGCGGCAGGCGGCTCGCCGGCCGGGATCTCGCCCGAGACCTTCTTCTCCTGCACCTGCGAAAGCGCGATCGCCAGTCCGCCGAGCAGCCCGTTGAGGCTGCGCGCGAGACCCGTGATCGGCGACGCGATGAGTCCGACGAGCTGGCCGTAGAGCACGTCGCGCGAAGGGAGCTTGGCGATCTCCTGGATCTGCGAGATCTCGAGCGCGGCGCCACTGAGGACACCGCCCTTGAAGGCCAGCAGTTCCGTCTCCTTGTTGAACGTCGCGACGACCTTCGCCGCGCTCGCCGCATCGCCGCGCACGAACATCAGCGCGGTCGGCCCGGCGAGGAGCTCCTTCAGCTCGGTCATCTCGGCCGCATCCGCTGCACGCTCGGTGAGCGAGTTCTTCACGACCCGGAAGGTCGTGTCGGCCTCGCGCAGCTTGGAGCGCACGTCCGCGATCTGCGTAACGCTGATACCGCGGTAGTCGACGGCGAAGACCGCCTCCGACTCCCGGATCTGATCGGCGATCTCGGCGACCGCCGCTGCTTTTTGTTCTCTGTTCATGAGCCTCCTCGTCCGGGCTTCCAGCGGCCGTCGCCGCTTGCCGGAGGTCTACGGTGGCGCGAGTTCTCCTGGGGTCCTACGCCGCGGCCGGCGCTGCCTCCAGGATGTCGCGAAGTCTGGTGGGGTCGACCTTCACGCCGGGACCCATGGTCGAGGCGAGAACGATCGACTTGATGTACTTGCCCTTGGCGGCCGGCGGCTTGGCGCGCACGAGTTCGTCGACGACCGCGGCGTAGTTCGCCAGCAGCGCCTGCTCGTCGAAGCTCGCCTTGCCGATCACGAGATGCACGATCGCGTTGCGATCGGTGCGGTACTCGACCTTGCCGGCCTTGGCCTCCTCGACGGCCTTGGCGACATCCATCGTCACCGTGCCGACCTTCGGGTTGGGCATCTTGCCCGACGGTCCGAGCACGCGGCCCAGGCGACCGACGACCGGCATCAGGTCCGGCGTGGCGATCGCCACGTCGAAGTCGCTGAAGCCCTCTTCGATGCGCTTGGCGAGGTCCTCGGCGCCAACGACGTCCGCGCCCGCCTCCTCGGCCTCGCGCGCCTTGTCGCCCTGCGCGAAGACGACGACGGTGACGTCCTTGCCCAGGCCGTGCGGCAGCGCGATCGTGCCACGCAGCTGCTCGTCGGCGTGCCGGACGTTGAGGCCCGTGCGGACGTGCACCTCGACGGACTCGTCGAACTTCGCCCGAGCGAGGTCCTTCGTCAGCGCGATCGCCGCCGCGGGCTCGTACTCGCGCTCGCGGTCGACCTTCTCGAGTGCCTCGCCGTAACCCTTGCCGTGCTTGCTCATCCGGACACCTCCACACCCATCGAGCGGGCCGTACCGGCGATGATCTTCGCCGCCTGGTCCACATCGTGGGCATTCAAGTCGTCGAGCTTCGTCTCCGCGATCGCCCGCAGCTGGGCCTGCGTGATCGTGCCGACCTTGTTGCGGTTCGGCTCGCCGGAGCCCTTGTCGAGGTTGATCGCCTGCTTGATCAGGACCGCGGCGGGCGGGGTCTTCGTCACGAACGTGAACGAGCGATCCTCGTACACCGTGATGACGACCGGGATGGTCGTGCCGGGGTTGTCCTGCGTCTGGGCGTTGAACGCCTTGCAGAACTCCATGATGTTGATTCCGTGCTGGCCCAGGGCAGGGCCGACCGGCGGAGCCGGGCTCGCCTGGCCGCCTGATGCCTGCAGCTTGATCGTGGTGAGGACCTTCTTAGCCATTGCTAGATCTTCTTCACTTGGTCGAACCCGACCTCGACCGGCGTCTCGCGGCCGAAGATGGACACCAGAACCTTGAGCTTGGACGCGTCCTGGTTGATTTCGGCGATCTCGCCGGAAAAGTCTGAGAGCGGACCGGAGACGACCTTGACGGACTCTCCGATCTGGAACTGCGCCTTGGTGGCGACCTTCTGCGCGACCTCGCGGTGCATCAGGCGGTCAACCTCCGGCTGGGTCAGCGGCACCGGATCGTTCGAGGAGCCGACGAAACCGGTGATCCCGGGCGTGCCCTTGACGAGCTGCCACGCCTCGTCGGTCAGATCCATGTTGACGAGCACGTAGCCGGGCATCGTGCGCTTCTCGACGGTGACCTTCTGGTTGTCCTTCATCTCGGACACCGTCTCGGTCGGCACGACGATCTGCCGCACGGCGCGGGCCTGGCCCAGCGAGACAATGCGGTGCTCAAGGTTCTGCTTGACCTTGTTCTCGTGCCCGGATTTTGTGTTGACGACGTACCAGCGATACATAGGGACCTCAGATGATGATGTCGACGAGCTTCTTGGCGATCGCGTCGGCCAAGCCGAGGTACAGACCGGCGACGACGACGAACCCCAGGACGACGGCGGTCGCCTGACCGACCTGATGGCGGTCGGGCCACTGAACGCGCTGGAGCTCTGCCCACGACGCGCGCAGGAATGCCAGCGTCCGGCCGCGCCCCTTCTCGGTCGGAGCTCCCGGACTGACGGGCGGCGCGACGGCTGCACGCTCG
>JBBRFO010000125.1:0-7236 GCA_038224135.1 Solirubrobacterales bacterium | reverse complement strand
ACTGCTGCCCGGGTCGCGGATCAGCTGGCAGCACCAGACGGTGTTCGCCGACGCCAGCGGCAAGTTCACCACGAGCTGGCGCCTGCGTAAGGGCGTCAACACCTTCGTCGCCCAGTGGCTGGGCAACTTCCAGAGCTCGGGCCGCGGCTCGACGCCGCTGACCGTCACGGTCGGCGTGAAAAAGAAGTAGCTCGCAGCCTCCTCGGGAGGCGAGCTACGCGGCAGAAGCCGGCTCGCGTGCGTCGTCCAGCACGCGGGCCGGCGCCGCCGCGCGGACGGTCATCGGCAGGCCCTTGGCCGGCGAGATCGTCGGCGCGTGACGGATCTGCAGGCGGTATCCGGGCAGCGCCTCCAGCCGCAGGCGGCTCAGCACCGCGCGGGCGATGATCCCGATCTCGGCGAGGCCGAACCGCATCCCCAGGCACGTCCGCGAGCCGCTGCCGAACGGGACGTAGGCCCCCTTCGGCAGTGCCGCGCGCGCCTGCGGGGTGAACCGATACGGATCGAACCGCTCGGGATCCTCGAACACGTCGGGCAGGTGGTGGCTGGCCCACGAGCTGTAGTGGACGTGCACGCCGCCGGGCACCGTGTGGCCGGCGAACTCGAACGGCGCGATCGAGCGTCGCGGGCCGGTGTAGGCGGCCGGGTACTTGCGCAGCGTCTCGTCGATCAGCATCGCGACGTCGATGCCCGGATCGTCGAGCAGGGCGGGGTTCTGCGAGAGCTCCCAGAACAGGAACGAGACGGTCGACGTCGTCGTGTCGTGACCGGCGAACAGCAACGTCATCATCTGGTCGCGGACCTGGCCGCGATCGAGCGGGTCGCCGTCCTCGTCGGTCACGTCGAGCAGCAGCGACAACAGGTCCGGCCCGCGCTCGCCGCTGGCGCGGCGCCGGTCGATCTCGCCGTAGACGAGCTCGTCGAGCCGCTCGCGCGAGCGCAGCAGGCGGTTGAACGGCGTTCCCGGGCCGCGCAGGATCTGCGCCGGGACGCTGACGGCGTGGAAGCCCAGCGCCGCCTCGAACTCGTGCGCGGCGTCCAGGCCGCCGGCGCGCGCCGCGTCGGGGTCGACGCCGAACAGCGCCCGCATCGCGACGCGCAGCGCCAGCTCGCGCGCCCAGACGCCGATGTCGACGACGGAGCCCGGGACGAGCTGATCGACCGCGCGATCGACCTCGGTCTCGATCGTCTGCAGCGACGCGGCGATCCGTTCCTTGTGGAACATCGGCACCATCGCCATGCGGTGCCCGCGGTGGTAGCTGCCGTCGGAGGTCAGCAGCCCGTCGCCGAGCAGCGGGATCAGGTCGCGCAGGTGACCCTCGCGCCAGGAGAAGTTGTCGGCGTGCGAGACGAGGACGTGGTGGTTGGCCGCCGGCCCGAGCATGAACACCACGTTGTGATGGAAGATCTGCAGCGTGAAGACCGGTCCGAACCGCTCGTAGCCGTCGAGCAGCGTCTCGAGCGGCTCACGGACGTAGCGGTTCGTGCGGCGCATGCTGAATCCCGTCTCGCCCGGCGGGAACGGCACGGTCGCGGCGCGATCATGCCGCAGGTCGCGGGTGATGATCGAGAGCGGGCTGGTCGGCGACGGCGCCGGGCGCTGGAGCATGGGCCGCCGCAGAATAGTCGAGCGGGCCGGCGTCCCGGGGACGTTCTGGACACAGGGCGGCACGAGCGAGGGCCCCGCGCGTGCGGGGCCCTCGGTGGTGCTCTGCGAGCGCCCTCGGGGGCGCCGTGATGCTGCCGTCCTACGCGGGCTTGCTCGCGTCGTCGCGGTTGGCCTGCGTGTTCGCGTCGTCCTCGGACTTCGGGTTGCCGTCGCCCTTGACGCGCGGAGCGCCGGGCACCTTGCGGACGACCTTCTCGCACGAGCCGTTGGGGTTGGCAACCGTGGCGTCGACGATCACGTCGACCGTGTCGAGCAGGGCGACGTCGTAGCCGTCGCCGCAGTCGATCTTGTCGACCTCGCCGTCGCGCGTGTGGAACCTGTCGTTGCCGGCGCCGCCGTGGAGCGTGTCGCCGACCATGTCGACTTCGCCGTTGGGGCCGGGGGTGACGTCGGCCCGGGCCAGCGCCCAGAGGTCGTCGTTGCCCGCATCGCCGAACGACTCGTCGACGCCGACGTTGGCGTAGATCCGGTCGTTGCCGGCGCCGCCGTGGCTGACGTCGTCGCCGCTGCCACCGGAAATCAGGTCGTTGCCATCGTTGCCGTTGATCGTGTCGTTGCCGGCGCCGCCGGCAAGGCGATCACGCGCGTCGCCGCCCGTGATCGTGTCGTTGCCCGAGCCGCCCCAGATGCGGTCGGTCGAGAACAGGTCGCCGGTTCCGGGCGTGTCGCCGATCAGCGTGTCGTCGCCGGGGCCGCCGTGGATGCGGTCGTCGCCGGCCAGGCCGCGGATCGTGTCGTTGCCCGCGTCGCCCCAGATCCGGTCGTTGCCCTGCTCGCCGTCGATCGTGTCGTTGCCGGCGCCGCCGCGGATGAAGTCGGCCTCGGAGCCGCCCTTGACGATGTCGTTGCCGGCACCCGCGAGGATGCGGTCAAAACCGGCGCCGCCGTCGATCGTGTCGTCGCCGCCGCGTGCGCGGACCACGTCGTTGCCGCCGAGGGCGCTGATCGTGTCGGCCTGCTGCGTGCCGATCAGGACGTTGGGGTTGTCGTCGCCGGTGATGGTCGCGGCCATCGCCACAGCGGCGGTGAGCGCCATGGTCGCCGCCAGGGCGAGCATGAGGCTGGTGAATCGCTTGCGCATGTGCTGGTTCTCCTCTTTGTGGTTCCCGGGGGCCCGGGTGAACATCCACTCCCGACGGCTGGAACACGACCTCCCGGGCAGAGTTGCGGCGCCCGGCGAACCGCCTGCGCGCGGGATTGCAATACTGGACGCGTTCGGGGGCGTAGCTCAGTTGGTTAGAGCGCCGGCCTGTCACGCCGGAGGTCGCGGGTTCGAGTCCCGTCGCTCCCGTTCACGAAGGCCCTGCAGATGCGGGGCCTTCGCCACACGCCGGCCGGCCACGGGTTGAGACCGCGCCGCATGTCTAGACTTCGCCCGCGTGGAGTCTTCGCGGGATCATGAGACGGATCATCTGCGTGTCCTGATCGCGAATGAGCGCAAGGACCGCCTCGCGCTCGTGGCCCCGATCGTGATCGCCCTGGGCCATGAGGTGATCGCCCGCGAGATCGACGTGGCCGACGTCGGCCACGTGACCTCTCGCGAGCGACCGGACGTGGCGCTGGTCGGACTCGGCGACAGCTCTGAACACGCGCTGGACATGATCGACAAGATCGTGCGCGAGGCGTCATGCCCGGTCATCGTCCTGCTGCACGCGCGCGATCCCGCGTTCATCAAGGAGGCGTCCAAGCGCGGCGTCTTCGCGCACATCAGCGACGCCGACGTCGATGACTGGCAGAGCGCGATCGACATCGTCCTGCGACGCTTTGCCGAATACCACGAGCTCAAAGGTGCTTTCGGGCGCCGGGCGCTGATCGAGCGGGCCAAGGGCATCCTGATGGAGCGCCACCTCGTCGACGAGGACGCGGCGTTCGACATGCTGCGCGATCAGTCGCGGGCCGGGAACCTCAAGCTCATCGACCTCGCCGCAGCCGTCGCCGACGGTCATCGGCTGCTCCCGGCGCGGCCTGCCGCGTCTGCCGGCGTCGAACTGTAACCGCCCGCGGCCGGAACGCTCGCCGGCGGTGTTACCGTGAGCGTGTGCTTCGCTTCATCCTTCGGCAAGCGCTGAAGCATCCGGCTCCAACACTCGGCCGGACCATGGCACCGGACCAGCCTGGGATCCGTGCCGTCGCCTGCCGATCGTGAGGAGCCGAGCTATGCAGGGTCGTGTCGGGGAAGGCTCGATCCACCGCAGCCATCGGACCGGGTGGCTTCGCGCGGCCGTGCTCGGCGCCAACGACGGGATCGTCTCCACGGCGAGTCTGGTGTTGGGCGTCGCCGCCGCCGGCAGCGGCTCTGCAGCGATCGTCACGGCCGGCGGCGCGGGCCTGGTGGCGGGAGCGTTGTCGATGGCCGCCGGTGAGTACGTGTCGGTCAGTTCGCAGCGTGACGCCGAGCAGGCCGACATGCGTATGGAGGAGCGCGAACTGCACGACGATCCGAGCGGCGAGCTGCGCGAGCTGGCCGCCATCTACGAGCAACGCGGGTTGCCGAGTGCGCTGGCCGGCGAGGTGGCGCACGCCTTGACGCTCCACGGCGCGCTCGAGGCGCACGCGCGCGACGAGCTGGGCCTCGACGACCGCCGGCTCGCGCAACCGCTGCAGGCCGCATGGACCTCGGCGGTGTCGTTTTCCGCCGGTGCCGCGCTGCCGCTCGCGGCGATCGCGATCTGCCCCGCGCGCACCCGCGTCGCGATCACCGTGCTCGTCACACTGGCTGCGCTGGCGGTGCTCGGCGACCTCGGTGCGCGCCTCGGTGGCGCGCCCCGGCGGCCCGCGACGATCCGCGTCGTCGCCTGGGGCGCGATCGCGATGGCGATCACGGCGGGCATCGGCGCGGTGATCGGCGGCGTCGTCTGATCCGGTCAGGCCACGACCTATGGCCGCAGCACGCCGGGGTGCGAGCTCGCTTTCTGCCGCCGAGCCACCACGAGCCCGGCCTGCCATCCTGGGGCGCGACCGCCTGCCGGAGGGTGAATTGACTCGGCGTCGATCCCGCTGCGCGCGAGCAGCCAGGCGATCACCGAGTTCGAATTCCACATCTCACCCGTCTTGAATTCGTCGCGGCCCCACACGGGCGTCGGGACCTGCGGGACGAAGTCGAGCAGACGTTGTGCGCAAGCGCCGTCGTCGGTCAAGCGCCGCGGGCCGCCGACGGCCTCGTCGATGTCGGGGATCCGTCCGTCGCGCCAGCGGCGTATCTCGTAGCGAAAGATCCGAAGCCGGCCCGCCCGGCGGGTTCCGACCGAGCCTCCGGCGACGACGCCGCGCTGCTCGCCGCGGGCGTCACGAACCGGCGTCTGCTCGATGGTGAACCGTGCCCCCGCGACTCGGACTTCGAGCGCCGAGTGGTACAGATCGCACGCCGGTCGCCGCGCCGCGCACGCCGTCACCGCCTCGAACACGCGGCCGTTGAGTCGCACGGAATGGCCCCCAGCTCCGAGCGGCAACCAGTACAGGTCGACCGCGGTCATCTCAGGACTCATCGTCGTCACGAGCGGTCAGGCGGCGGGAGTCACGGGCGCGAGGATCATGAGGGGCAGCTCGCGTCCGGCTTTGCCGGCGGCAGGCTCCAGGTAACGGTTGGCGGCCGTCAGCCGTTGCCAGAGCTCCGCGCGCTCCTGACCGGTCGCCTCCTGTGCCTCAACGTCGACGCTGCGCGCACCAAGATCGATCTGGGCGTGGGGGTCGGCGCGCAGGTTGAGGTACCAGGCCGGCGGGCGGGCGGCGCCGGCGTCGGAGGCCACGACGACGAAGGTGTCGCGATCTGTCATGAACTGCAGGGGCGAGGTGCGGGTCCGCCCGGAGCGGCGTCCGGTGGTCTGCAGCAGAAGGACGGGCTGACTGCCGAGGCGCCCGAGCAGCCGTCCGCCCGAGCGCCGGTAGACCCGAGCGTGCAGGCGCGTCAGCCAGCGTGGCATCGGGCGGCCACCGCCATGCGGCTCAGGGCGCTCTCCTCGGGCAGACCGCCGTCGGGCACGGACTTGGCCGCGGTTGACGCGATGGCGATCTCGGTCGCCTCTCCGACCGGAACCACCTGATCGTCGGTGACCGTCATCGTGTGGTCAGGCGACAGCTGGCGACGGCCGGCGCGGTCGCGTCGGGCAGACGCATCCGACAGCGTCTCGTCGAGGTTGCGGCGCCCGACGACGGCGCGCAGCGTTGTCTCGGCGAGCCGGTTGATCGCGGCCGCGGCGACGACGAGGGCGACCACGACGTAGACGACGGTCATGTGCTCGCCATGCCGAGCGTGTCGACGGTCGCGGCGGGGACCAGCCGGGCGGTGGCGGGACCGCAGTTCGGACCCTTTGCAACACGATGCATGCTCTGCTCCTGGACGGCGCTTGCAGATGGCACGCAGCGGGGATGCCGTCGTGCCGTAGGCCAGCCAAGAGTTGAAGCCGGGGGAATCTCGCCGCGCCGTGGGTTGAAGCGAGGCGAGTACCCACGGTAACACCTGACTGCCCCGGTTCTGGTCCGTCGCGTGGGCCGCCGAGGTCGGCCACGGAGTACTCTCGAAGAAGCTCGCTCCACGGCTCGGCGAGCACGATGTCCCCGGCTCCAACGCCTGGCCGGCGAGAGGTGCACCTATCGGATCGAAAGGTGCCTCAACGCCGAGTGCATGGAGTCTTCTCATTTCTCGTCTGCCTCAAGCTTCGCCAAGAGCCGCCGTGACCGCCGATCCCTGGGCAGTGTTGGCGTCAGAGCTTCCGAGCAACGCGGATGCCGCCGCGACGCTCGAGATCCTGCTGCGCCTTGCGGTGCCGGCGCCGTCGGGGCACAACACGCAGCCGTGGCTCCTCCGCGTGCGCGGGGAGATCGTCCACGTCTACGCCGATCGCGCCCAGGCGCTCGCCGTGGCCGATCCCGACGACCGCGAGCTCTTCGCCGCGGGACCGGCCGGCCGCCGGGCAGGCGCTCGAGCGGATCAACCCGATCGCCTTCGCGCACGGCCTCACCTCGTCCTACCTCAACCAGCCGATCGAGGTCGAGGAGCTCCGCTCGCGGCTCGCCGACGCGATCGGGCACGGCGGTCGCCGCCCGCAGGTGGTGCTTCGCCTCGGCGAGGGACCGGACGACCGCGCTGGCGGCCGCGGATGATGACCGGGCGATTTCACCGAAACGCTCCTCACTGCTGCTCGAGCACGCAGTGCAGAGAAGAACCACGACAAGGAGATGGATCATGATCCTGGTGGCGTATGACGGATCCGCGGACGCGCTCGCGGCGATCGACTGCGCGGCGCGGCTCATGCCCGGCACGCGGGCGACGGTGCTCACGCTGTGGGAGCCGTTCATCGACACGATGACGAGCGTCGGGGCGCTGGGCCTGGGCTTCGGGGCGGGGGGCAACTACGGCGACATGGAACAGATCGACGCGCGGAGCGAGCAGGCCGCGATGGCGCGCGCCAGTGACGGATCGGCGCGGGCGAACGCCGCGGGACTCGTGGCATCGCCACTGGCCGAGCGCCATAGCGGCGCGATCGCAAACGCGATCCTGGCCGCGGCCGAGTCATTCGACGCAGACGCGATCGTGATGGGCAACCGTGGCCTGAGCGGGGTCAAGTCGC
>JBBRFO010000124.1:0-7264 GCA_038224135.1 Solirubrobacterales bacterium | reverse complement strand
CCGAAACCAAAGCCCAAACGGCCGTGCGCGAATCGCAACGCCACGCCCGCCGGCTCCAAGAGCTCCACGAGCAGCAACACAAACTCGTCCAGCTCTACTACCGCGACGCCGTCTCCGAAGAAGTCCTCCGCGCCGAACAAGAACGCATCGAGACAGAACGCGCCCAAGCCCAGCGCTGGAGCAACGCAGCCAGCCAAGACGTCACCGATGTCGTCGAGGCACTCGACGAAGCGCTCCTCCTGCTCGACCGCGAACACATGCCGTACGTCGCCGCCACGCCAAACCAGCGCCGCCTCCTCAACCAAGCACTCTTCAGCCACATCTTCATCATCGACCGAGACACCATCGAAGCCCAGCCCAACGACCTCTACCGCGCCCTGGTAGCCCTCGCCCGAGATCTGCCCGAAATCGCCGACGAGACACCTGCAAGCGACCAGACCCACGGCCGCACAACGAAGAACCCCGGCCCCCTTTTTCGGGGCCGGGGTTCGGACTTCGAACGAATGGCGGAGAGAGAGGGATTCGAACCCTCGGACGAGTTTGCACCCGTCACACGATTTCCAGTCGTGCCCGTTCAACCGCTCCGGCACCTCTCCAGGCCGCAGAAGGGTAGCCGCGCGCCGGTGCCCCCGACCCGCGGGACGGTCAGTCAGACCTGCCAGGCGCCGCGGACGAGCACCGGCGCGCGCCCACCGGACGCGTCGAGCCCGGTGACCGACACGTCGTCGCTGCCGATCATGAAGTCGACGTGGATCTGGCTCTGGTTGATCCGGCCGAGGTCCGCGTCGCCGTCCAGGCACATCGCGTACGCCGACCCGAGCGCGATGTGGCTGGCCGCGTTCTCGTCGAGCAGCGTGTCGAAGAAGACCGTGCCGAGTTTGCCGATGCGCCCGTCGCCGTCGACCAGCGCGACCTCGCCCAGGCGGGCCGCGCCCTCGTCCTTCTCGGCGTAGCCGCGCAGGACCTCGGCGTTCTCGTCGGCGTCGATCCGCGCGACGGCGCCGCCGCGGAATTCGACCTCCAGCCCGCGGATGATCGAGCCGCCCAGCGCCAGCGGCTTCGTCGCGCGGACGACTCCCGAGGTGCGGACCGGATCGGGCGTCGTGAAGATCTCCTCCGACGGCAGGTTGGGCATGTGCTCGATCCCATCGACCGTCTTGAACGACGCCGCCTGGAAACGGCTCGTCGGCAGCAGGCCGACCGTCAGATCGGTGCCGGGCCCCTCGATGTGCAGCGCGTCGAAGCGGCGGTCGGTCACGCGGGCGGCCGCCGACTGCAGCGTTGCGAAGCGCTCCTGCCATGCGGCGACGGGGTCGGTCTCGTCGAGGCGCAGCACGTGGATCAGCTCCTCGACAAGCTTGGCCAGCGCCGCGTCGGCTTCGAGGTCGGGGTGCACGAGCGCAGCCCAAGGGCGGCTCGGGCACGGCCCGATCGTCCAGTTCGTCGTCGCGTCGTTGACGACCTTGCCCGACTCCTTGACGAACGGGAGTTGGTCGCGCCCGGCGCGGGCGGGGTCGATGTCGTCCATCAGCCCGGGGGCGATCGGGCCGCTCAGCCCGATCCGCGCGGCGCGCTGATCGCCGAGCGCGACGATCCGCTCGCCGAACCACGACGGCACGAAGTCGAGCGTGTCGTCGGCCGCGTGCTCGAGCCGCGCGTGCTTGACATGGAGGTCGAAGTAGGTCGCGTCGACGAACTTCGCGCCGTGACGGTACGCGCTCGCCGCGATCGCGCGGACGGCCTCCTCCTTGCCGATCTCGCCGCCGATGGCGACGATCTGGCCGGGCTGGACGTTGGCACCGAAGCCGACGAGCAGATCGGCGAACCGCTCGAGGGTCGACGCGTCAAAACCGGTGGAACTGGGCATGCGTCGCAATCTAGTGTGCGGCGCCGCGGTTGCCGGTGCGCGATCATTGCGGCCATGTCCACACCTGACTACGCCATCCCCATCCCGCGGGCCCGCACCGAGAGCCGGGCGATCTTCGCCGAGGTCATGGGCCTCGTCGCGATCACCTGCCTGTTCGCCGCCGGCGGCGCGTACATCGGTAAGGACCTGACCGGCGCCTGGTGGCTGGTCCCGTGGCTGATGGCGCTGGGCTGCATCGTCGGCCTGAACGTCGCCAATGCCAAGGGCCACCGGCAGCTCGCACTCGTGCTGCTGTTCGGCCTCGGCCTGCTGCTCGGCGTCAGCGTCGGCACGACGCTGAACTACTACGCGACGACCGACCCGACGGCGCTGTACCAGGCGACGGCGGCGACCGGGCTGTTCGTCGGTGCGCTCGGCGCCGGCGGCTACGCCACGCGGCGCGACCTGTCCGGCCTGTACCGGATGGCGTTCTGGCTGCTGCTCGGCCTGATCGTCTTCGGCATCGCGATCATCTTCATCAACATCCCCGGCGGCTCGCTGATCTACTCGATCCTGGGCCTCGGCATCTTCGGGCTGTATGTCGTCCTGGACTTCAACCGGCTGCGCCGCGCCGGGCAGGCCGAGGTCATCCCGATCGCGGCCGGGATCTTCCTCGACGTCTTCAACATCTTCCTGTTCTTCCTGCGCATCTTCGGCAACCGTTGAGCGTCTACGGCGACCTCGTCGCCGCCCACGGCCTCAGCGACGCGCACGCGGCGCTGATCGCCGCGGTCCCGCCGGGCGCCCGGGTGCTCGACGTCGGCTGCTCGACGGGGTACCTGGCGGCGCTGCTCGCGGCGCGCGGGCATGACGTCGTCGGGATCGAGCGCGACCCGCGCGCAGTTGCCACGGCGCGCGAGCGCGGCGGGTTCGTGGTGGTCGAGGGCAGCGCGTCCGACCCCGCGACCCTGGCGCAGTGCGACGGCAGCTTCGATGCCATGCTCTGCGGCGACGTGCTTGAGCACCTGGGCGATCCGGGCGCCGTGCTGATCGCTCTGCGCGAACGGCTCGACGCCGCCGGCGTGCTGATCGCCTCGCTGCCGAACGCCGTTCACTGGACCGCGCGCCGATCGATCGCGTGCGGCCGCTTCCCGCAGGACGATCATGGCCTGTTCGATCGCACGCACCTGCGCTTCTTCACCCGCGCGAGCGCTCGCGCGCTGCTGGAGCAGGCCGGGTTCGCCGTGGTGGACGAGGCGCCGGTCTCCGCGCCGCTGCCGCTGGAGGCGCACCTGCGGCTGCCCGCGAGCTGGCGCGCAAACGCCACGCGCCGCTGGCCGGAGCTGTTCGCGCTGCAGGTCGTCCTCACCGCGCGGGTGCGCGAGAGCGCGTAACGCGAGCCACCCTCAGGAGACCATCAATCATGAGCTTCCTCGATCGCATGACCACCCGCCTGCAGGTCCCCGCGCCGGCAGACACGATGCCCGGCCGCGACAGCGAACTGCCCGGCATCCCGACGACCCACGCCGTGCTCGGCACGCCGATCCGCGCGCCGTTCCCGGAGGGCATCCGCACGGCCGTCTTCGGCCTCGGCTGCTTCTGGGGCGCCGAGCGCCTGTTCTGGGAGCTGCCGGGTGTCTACTCGACGGCCGTCGGCTATGCCGGCGGCACGACGCCGAACCCGACCGACGAGGAGACCTGCACCGGTCGCACCGGTCACACCGAGGCCGTGCTCGTCGCCTACGACCCGGCGAAGATCTCCTACGACGACCTGCTGCGCGCCTTCTGGGAGGGTCACGACCCGACCCAGCACATGCGGCAGGGCAACGACGTCGGCACGCAGTACCGGTCGGCCGCGTATTGGCATGGCGACGATCAGCGCGACGCGCTGATCGCATCGCGCGAGCGCTACCAGGAGGCGCTGACCGCCGCGGGGCGCAAGGGCGAGATCACGACCGAGCTGGCCCAGGCCGGCACGTTCTACTACGCCGAGGACTACCACCAGCAGTACCTGCACAAGGTGCCGAACGGCTACTGCGGGCTGGGCGGGACCGGCGTGTCGTGCCCGATCGGGTCCGGCGTCAGCGCCGCCTGAGCAGCGGCGCCCAGCTGTGCCCCGACCCAGCCGTCGACGCGCTCCCACCACGCGTTGAGCCACGGCGTGATCGCGGCCGGGTCCCGCGGGACCTGTGCCGCGGGCACGTGCCAGTAGCGGATCGCCACCGCGCGGTCCATCGGCAGCCCGCGCCACAGATCAACCAGACCGACGAGGTCGTCAAGGCCGGCGTGGGCGACGAAGAACACGTCGCAGTCCGGCGGCGCGGCGTGCAGCGCGGCGACCGTGCCGGCCGGGCGCGGTGACAGGACGTAGCGCATCCGTCGTGCCTGCTCGGCCTCCGCGGTCAGGCCGCTCTCGTCGAGCCGGGCGATCGAGCGACGCCGGCGCTCCTGCGTGAAGTTGCCGCCTTCGGGGAACAGCACCAGTGCGTCGCGTTCGCCGAGATCGATGGCCAGCGAGCCGATCGCCTCGGCCATCGCCGTCCCGCCGCCGCCGGGAGGGACGAAACGGTTGGGCAGCCGGCCGAGCAGGATGTCGAGCGCCGGATCCCAGCGCAGCGCCTGCTTGAGCACGATCCGCGGATGGCGACCGCCGTCCTGCAACGCGTCGACGAGCAGCAGCGAGTCGCCCGGTCCGGCGTGACGGCAGAGGAACACCGCCGGCGGCAGGCCCGGCGGCGGCGGGTCGCCGCTGACGTCGATCGTCACGCCGAGGACGCGTTCGGCGACGGCGACGAGCGAGTTGAGGACCAGCCGCAGGATCCGGTAGGAGCGCTCGCGCTGGCGCGGCTCGTCGAGCTTGCGCCCGAACCCCGCCGCCAGCCAGTGCACGGTCGCGAGCGCGATGCCGATCGACTCGAGCGTCAGGTACGCGATCGCGACGAGCAGCAGCCGCAGCGGACGCAGCCGACCGGGCAGCAGCGGCGAGGCGAGCGCCGCGAGCAGCAGCCAGAGCGGCGCGGTCGTCAGCGCGAAGATCAGCGCGACCGCTGGGAGCGGAGCGATCACGAGCCGCCGCAGCCAGCGCGGCGCCATCAGCCCTCGCGCTGCTCGGCGAGGTAGGCCTCGGTCGCCCAGCGCGCGGCCTCGATCCGGTCCGAGGACGCCGATCCGCTGGAGCGGTAGGCGAACTGCTTGCGTGCCTCCGACGGCGCCGGCGAGGCGTCGGGGCCGGCCGGGAGGACGTGCACCGTGACGCCCGCGCGGGCGCGGCTCAGCTCCTCGACGAAGCGGTGGCGCCGCGCGATCTCGAAGGCCACCAGCGCCACGCCGAGCGGGGTGGTCGGCGGCGCCAGCTCCTGCTCGATCCGGCCGACCTGCAGGACGTAGATCTCGGTCGCGCCGAGCTGGACGGCGCGACCCAGCGGGATGCTGTGCACGAGGCCGCCGTCGACGTAGTGGCGCCCATCGAGCACGACGGGCGGGAACAGCCCCGGGACGGCGCAGGAGGCGAGGACGGGTTCGATCAGCGGCCCGGTCGCAAACCAGCGCGCGCTGGCGCTCTCGACGCAGGCCGCGACACAGTTGAACGGGATCGCCAGATCCTCGAACCGCTCGGGCAGCGTGCGCTCGATCAGCGCGCGGAGCGGCGCGACGTCGTGCAGCGCGGTGCGCGTGCGGGCGAGCGTCGTCAGTCGCTCCCGCAGTGACCCGCCGAAGACCTCACTGTCGCCGAGCGTCGTCCACAACTCGGCCAGCTGCTCGACGCCCTGGGCTGAAGGGTCCATCGCCAGGTGCGCGCCGTTGATCGCGCCGATCGAGGTGCCGCAGATCAGGTCCGGCGTGATCCCCGCCTCGCACAAGGCCAGCGCCTGCCCGACCTCGGCATCACCAAGGACACCGCCGCCGCCGAGCACGAACGCCGTCGTCATCGTGGCGATCGTATGGCGGGGCGGGGACGACGCGCGTGGCGTCGTCCCCGCGGACCGTGCCGCTTACTGCAGCGTCATGTTGGGCTCGCCACTGGCGTTGAGCCCGTTCGCCGTGCGGGTGCAGGTGCCACCCTTCGGGGTGCCGCCGTTGTACGCCTGGCGCACGCAGTTGCGCAGCGCCTTCTCACCCCAGTAGTTGGGGTGCAGCGACTCCTGGACGAAGTAGTCGCCGAAGACGGTCGACACGGTGCGGATCTGCTCGATCCACTCGGTGTTGTCGACCGCGCCGGAGACCGTCCAGTTCGCGATGCCCTTCTCCTCGAGCAGGCCGACCGTGTTCTCACACAGGCGCCGCCCGTTGAACGTGTTCTGCAGCTCCATGATCTTCACGTTCGAGAGGCCGGACGTGTTGGCGGCGTTCTTGACCGCGTTGTTGATCGTGGGGAGCGCGGTGTTGACCGCCCAGTTGGCGTCGGCGTTCCAGAAGCCGCAGCCACCCGTGTTCTGCCGCGTGTACCCGGTCTCGCCGTAGCGGAAGCCGCTGCTTGTCGGGATCGGCGCCTCGTAGTCCTGCACGACGATCGCGTACTGCGAGCTGCTGTATCCCGCGTTCGTCATCGCGGTCGCGATGTTCTGGATCGACCCGCGGATCGCGTTGGTCTGATTGGTGATGTTCGACGACGTGAAGTTCGTCGTCACCGATGAGTCGTCGTTGCAGTAGTTCTTCCACCACGACGGCGAGGTCAGCCAGTCGGTCAGGCAGCTCTGCACGATCGACGCGAAGTTGAAGTTGTTCCCGCCGATCGACAGGTTCACCATCTTCACGTTGTGGCTGGCGGCGTAGCTCTGCAGCATCAGCGCCTGACCCTGGCCGGCCGACCCGTTGTAGAAGTCGATGCCCGGCTTGAAGTCGCTGCCGGAGGCGTCGGTCGACGTCTTGGCACCGGAGCAGGCGAGGTTGGAGCTGGTGATGCCGCCGCCGATCGTGATCTCGGCCGCCTTGGAGCGGTGGCAGCGGTTGATGATCTCGCCCGTGTTGCCGGCGTTGTCGTAGTACGCGGTCGAGCCGAGTGCGTCCGTATGCGACGAGCTGTTGTTGGTGTTGCCCGCCCAGCGGCCGGCCTCACCGGAGATGTATGAGTCGCCGACGCTGACGACCGTCGGGTTGCCGACGCCGGGCCCGTCCGCGCGAGCGGCCGGGGCGAGGGCGAGTACTGCGAGAGCGCCGGCCGCGAACATGCGCGCCCAGCGACGGCGCGCGGACGCGCCTGTCGGATGATGCATCGGGTGTCTCCTCCTGTAGCGACCGCCCTGCCCGCGGTCTCGTGTTGTGGACCGCTCGCGACACTAACCGCGGGGGGAGACGAAGGGCAAGGGCTCTTGCCCTTCGGTGGATGCTGCGCGGATCTCGTGGTGCCTGAGTCCACCGCCGAGACCGGTCTGTGCAGAGCACTACCCCGGTCCCGTCGTCGGCCTCAGGCACCACGAT
>JBBRFO010000123.1:0-7354 GCA_038224135.1 Solirubrobacterales bacterium | reverse complement strand
CCAGCTGGTACACGCAGGAGCGCTGCAGCGGCACGCTGACGCGCGTCAGCAGCGGCAGCGTCGACGTCCGCGACCGCGTCCTGCACCGCGTCGCCCGCGTCCGCGCGGGCCACAGCTACCTCGCGCACAACCCGCACTGATCCGATGGCCCGGACCGTCACCGCCGGGGGCCGCGCGCGTGTCATCGCGCTCGTCGTCGCGGGGGCGGTGGCGGTCGGCGCCGGTCTGATCGCCGCGGCGTTCCGGGCGCTGCCGGGGCTGGAGCAGGACAGCGTCGCGCTGCGCTTCAAGCAGCGCGGAGCGCAGCCGACGAAGGATCTGCTCGTCGTCGCGATCGATGAGCGGACGTTCGACGACCTGGGCCGTCAGTGGCCATTCCCGCGCTCGCTGCACGCGAAGGCGATCGACCGGCTCCGCGCCGCGGGCGCGCGACAGATCGCCTACGACGTGCAGTTCACCGAGCAGACCACCCGCGCCGAGGACCTCGCCCTGTTCGACGCCGTCAGCCGCGCCGGCAACGTCACGCTCGCCACGACCGAGACCGACGCCCGGGGCCACGCCAACGTGTTCGGTGGCGATGCACTCGTCCACCAGGCGCACGCGTCGGTGGCCGCCGCAAACCTCCCGACCTCGTTCGGCGGCACGCTCGAGCGTGTCACGGACAGCTCCGGAGGCCTTTCGACGATTGCCATGACCGTCGCGCGCACGGCCGGAGCGCACCCGCCGCACAGCGCCTTCACCGGTGACGGCGCCTGGATCGACTTCCGCGGGGCGCCTGGCACGATCCGGACCGTCTCCTTCTCCGACCTGCTCGCCGGCCATGTCGATCCACGGCTGATCCGCGGGCGGATCGTCGTCGTCGGCGCCGGCGCTCCGTCGCTGCAGGACGTCCATCCGACGCCGGCGGCAGATCACCGGCTGATGAGCGGGCCCGAGATCCAGGCCAACGCGATCTGGACCGCGCTGCATGGAGCACCGCTGCGCGACGCTTCGTGGTGGATCGCCGTGCTGTCGATCCTGGCGCTGGGACTGCTCCCGGTCGCGATCGGCCTGCGCCGTCACCCGCTGCTGGTGGCGCTGGCCGCTCCGGCCACGGCTGTCGGCTGGCTCGCGGCGGCACACGTCGCGTTCGATCGCGGGACCGTCGTCCTCGTGACGTACCCGCTGATCGCGCTCGGCGTCGGGACGATCGGGTCGGTCGGCGCGGCCTATGTCGCCGAGCGCTACGCCAAGCGGCAGGCCGAGTTGCTCAACGCGCTGCTCGAGGACCTCGTCCGCGAGCGCACCGACGAGTTGCACTCGACGCAGCTCGAGGTCATCGAGCGTCTCGCGCACGCGGCCGAATCACGCGATGAGGAGACCGGCGTCCACGTCCAGCGGATCGGCCGCCTCGCCGAGCACCTCGGCCGCGCGGTCGGCATGAGCGAGACCGACGCCGAGCGCCTGCGCTACGCCAGTGCGCTCCACGACATCGGCAAGATCGGCATCCCCGATTCCGTCCTGACCAAGCCCGGCCGGCTCAGCCCGCAGGAGCAGCAGGTCATGCGCCGGCACACGACGATCGGCGCCGAGATCCTGTCGGGCTCGCGCTCGCCGATCGTCGCCCTCGCCGAGGTGATCGCCCGCACCCATCACGAACGCTGGGACGGGAGCGGCTATCCCGCGGGCCTGAAGGGCGAGGCGATTCCGCTCGGCGGACGGATCACCGCCGTCTGCGACGTCTTCGATGCGCTGCTCTCCCAGCGCCGCTACAAGGCCGCCTGGTCGCTCGATGCAGCACTGACCGAGCTGCGGCGCGAGCGCGGCGGGCACTTCGATCCGCAGGTGCTCGACGCGTTCCTCGAGCTGGTCCCGCAGCTCGACGGGGACCTGCTGGCGCCGGCGGCCTCGCGCGGGCCGGCGCTCGTCACCGAGGCTTGAGCGGCGGCTTACGACGCGGCCGAGCGGGGGATGTACGCGACGCGCCCCCACGACGGCTCAGGCGCCAGCTCGATCGCTTCGTCGCCGCGGTCCGGCTGGACGTAGCGGAAGCTCAGCGTGTCCTGATCGAAGCGCACGTCGAGCTCGCCCTCGGTGACGCGCTGGTCGAGCCAGGCAGACCGGAAGACCAGGCGCCGCAGCCAGTGCACGAGCGAGCGGTCGGCCGGCCCGACGAGCTCGGGCCAGCAGTCGTTGACGTGCTCGCCCAGACCCGATGCGGGCTCCTGGATGTCGCCGTTGACGGCGAGATTCACGAGGTCCTCGAGCTCGCCCGGATCGAGCGTCCCGCGGACGAAGCCGAGCTTGCGACCGGCCTGCTCGCAGCGCTCGGAGAAGTCGATCTCGTTGAACGTGAAGCGCAGCTCGCCGTACTCCAGGACGAAGTCCTCACCTGAGTCGTAGTTTCCGCGAGTGGGGGCGTCCATGGTGTCGGTGTAAGCGAGAAACCCGCACGCCGGGTCTGGCGCAGCGGGTCCGTCGGCATCCTACGTCGGTTCCCTGCTCAGCTCGCAGGGCTGCACGGCAAGTTGCATCAAAACCCGCTCGATGCGGGCTTTTGGATCAATGTCGGGTGGTCGGCGCGAGGGCTCCAGCGACGGTCGCCCGCATGCACGGGTGGCCGGCCCGCTCCGGGGGTAGAGTCGCGGCCATGGCCTACGACCTGTCCGGCAAGGTGGTCGCGATCACCGGTGCGTCATCGGGAATCGGGGAGGCGACCGCGATCCTCTGCGCGAAAGCCGGCGCGGCGGTCGCGCTCGGGGCGCGGCGTGGCGAGCGGATCGAGGCCCTCGCCGAGCGGATCGAGGCCGACGGCGGCGTCGCGACGGCGATCACGGTCGACGTCGCCGACGAGGCCCAGGCCAACGGGTTCGTCAGTACCACCGACGAGCGTCTCGGCCGGATCGACGCGCTGATCAACAACGCCGGCGTCATGCTGCTCGGCCCGGTCGAGGGCGCCGACACCGACGAGTGGCGGCGGATGATCGACGTCAACCTGCTGGGTCTCCTGTACTGCACGCATGCGGCTCTGCCGCTGATGCGTGCCCAGGGCGGCGGGCACATCGTCAACGTCAGCTCGGTCGCGGGGCGCCGTGCGTCGCTCGGATCGGCGGTCTACAACATGACGAAGTTCGGTGTCACGGGGTACAGCGAGGCGCTGCGCCAGGAAGCGCTGCACAGCGACATCCGCGTGACGGTCATCGAGCCGGGATTCGTCGAGACCGAACTGCTCTCGCACAACGCGTCCTACATCACCGACACGGCGCAGAAGCTGAAGGAGGAGATGGGCGAGGTCCTCCAGGCGCAGGACATCGCCGACGCGATCGTCCACGCCCTCGCCGCGCCGCCGCGCGTGAGCATCAACGAGGTGCTCGTGCGGCCGACGCGTCAGAAGACGTAGCGCTCGCCACGAATCTCTCACGTGCGGGGGAGGGAACCGCGCGGTTCGTGCCTAGGGACGGCATGACCTACGACGAACGCTCCACCATCCTGCTCGCCCAACCCGACACGCCGGCCCGTACGTTCCTGGCCGACAACCTCGCCGCCGACGGCTACGACGTCCTGCTGGCCGACAGCGCCGAAGACGCGCTCGGCCGCCTGGAGGCCGACTACCCGGACCTGACGCTGGTCGACATGCGCCTGCCGGACGCCAGTGCGCTGGGCCTGCTCACGCACGTCCGCCGCGCCGACGGCGTCGCCAGCCGCGTCGATCCCGACGCGCCGATCATGCTGTTCGGCGGTCGCGACGAGGAACTCGACTGCGTGCGCTGCTTCGAGCGCGGCGCCGACGATGTCGTGCCGGCGCCGGTGTCCTACCGCGAGCTGCGCTGCCGGCTCGACTCACTGCTGCGCCGCGCCGACCGCCGCGGTCGCGCCGGCGGCCGCCTGCGCGTCGCCGACCTGGACATCGACACGACCGCGCGGCTCGTGATGCTCGCGGGGCGTCCGCTGGACCTCAGCGCCAAGGAGTTCTCGCTGCTGCGCGTGCTGGCCGCGGAGCCGACGCGCGTCTTCACCAAGGCGGAACTGCTGCGCACCGTCTGGGGACAGCGGACCGTCGGAACCACGCGGACACTTGACTCGCACGCCTGCCGGCTGCGCCGCAAGCTCGGCGCTGACGGCGGTCGCTTCGTCGTCAACGTCTGGGGCGTCGGGTACCGCCTGGTCGACGCACCGATGGTCGCGCCGCTGCCGCGGCAGCTCGCCGCCGTCGCGTGAGTCCCGGCCGGCGCGCGATGGCGCTCGGCGGGCTGGCGGCCCTGCTCGGCGCAGTCGCCGCATCCGACGTCCACGAGCGTGAGGCGGCGGTGCGCCGCAGCATCGGCCCGCTGGTCCCGGTGCTCGTCGCGTCGCGGCCGATCCCCGCCGGCACTGCGATCGGCCGCTCGCGGCTCGCCGTCCGGCAGGTGCCGCTGCGGTTCGCGCCGCGCGGGTCCTTTCGCCACCCGATCGAGGTCGAGGGCGCCCGCGCGGCGGTCCGCATCGCCGCCGGGAGCGATCTTTCGCGGCTGCTCGTCGCCGGTCCCGATCAAGCGTCGGCGACGAGCACGCTCGGGCCGGCAGAGCGCGTCGCGCGCGTCGTCGCGGTCGGATCAAGCACCGAGCTTCGCCGCGGGAGCCGTGCCGACGTCCTGGTCAGCGCCGCGCAGGGCGGCGCGACCCGCGTCCTGCTGAGCGGCGCGCAGGTGCTGGCGTCGCGGCCCGCAAGCTCACCGGCCGGCGCGGATGGCCCGGCGTCCGAGCTGCCGCACGTGCTGCTGGCGCTGCGCGTCACGCTGCGCCAGGCAGTGCGGCTGGCACAGGCGCAGAGCGATGGCGCCGAGCTGCGGGCGCTCGCACGTCCCTGAAATTCTGCTGTCGCCGGCAGGAACACGGCCCGCAGGGCTCAAGGACTGCTCCCGGCGGCCGATAACCGGTGCGATGCCCCTTTCCTGCGTATTCCGTGGGCCGCGTGCGCTCTTCGCCCCCCTGGCCCTGCTCCTGCTGCTGATCCCGGCTTCGTCGGCGTCCGCCAAGAGTTCCCTGCCGACGATCACGGACGTGAGTCCGCTGAAGGCTCAGATCGGCGACAAGCTGACGATCAAGGGATCGCGCTTCGTCCCCGGCAAGCAGACCAACATCGTCGTGTTCAAGCGTGACGGCAAGCCCGCCGTCTTCGTCAAGGCCGACTCGGCGACGCGCTCGAGCCTCAGCGTGACCATTCCGGAGAAGCTCGGGCCGTTCCTGGTCGACGGCGCCGGCGCGCCGGGCGGCTTCGCCTTCCGCCTGCGGATCCTCGCCGCCAAGTTCGGCAGGGCGTTCACCGCCACCAAGGACTCGCCGGTCATCCGCCCGAAGTCCGGCGCCGGCGGCGATCCGACGGCGACGACCGAGTGCGCCGCCGGCAAGACGCCGACGGACCCGAACGGCGACGCCGACGGCGACGGCATGACCAACGCCGATGAGGCCAAGTTCCACACCGACCCGTGCAAGCTCGACAGCGACGGCGACGGCATCTCGGACACCTTCGAGGTCTACTCGGCGCTCGACCTCAACCTCAAGGATCTTCCGTACCCGGGCAAGAAGCCCTACCCCAACGCGCTCGACGGCTCCGACGCCGGCTTTGACTTCGATCAGGACGGCCTGTCGATGAAGGACGAGTACGCGCTGTGGATGTACAGCGGCGGAAAGCTGCCGCTGACCTACTCGGACGGCAGCCAGGACACCGGCGGCCCGACCCTGACGACCGCCGCGACGACCGACCTCGACATGGATCACAACGGCGTCCTGACCGACGACGAGAAGGACGCCGACCACGACGGCCTGGGCAACTGGGACGAGTCGCACGGCCGGATGACACCTGAGTGGTGGGGCGCGATCTTCCCCGGCGAGCGCCCCTACTCCGGTGCGGCCGGCTCGGCGCCGATGCTGACGCCTTCGATGGTGGACCCGGACTCTGACGGCGACGGGGTCCTCGACGGAGCGGACGATCAGGACCACGACGGCATCGCCAACCTCGACGAGATCGACCGTTACCGCGTCGCCGACGCCAACGGCATGCTCTGGGTCAACCCGTACAACCCGTGCCTGCCGGACTACAAGTCGCGCGTCTGCACGCTGCACCCGCCGATCTCGAGCCCTTGGGCACCATTCCCGATCACGGCGACCACGCCGGCTCCTCCGCTGCACTGGTCGCCCACCCCGGTGGTTGGTCCATAACCAGACCTGTCAGCGCCTCCAGCGCTTCACAGGACCAACCGTCCGGCGGCCGCCCTTCGAGGCGGCCGTCGGCGTTCTCGGGGGGGAAGCTCGCCGCGCTCAGGCCCTAGGCGGGGCAATGCCCGCCGGCCCGGACGATCCGCTCGACGACCTCGCCGGCGAGCTGCTGACGCGACTGCGTGCGGCGGCGTGGACAGGCGCGACGCCCGCGACGTCCTCCGGCGAGCAGATCGCCGCTGCGGTCGAGCAGCACGCCGGGGCGCTGTCGCCGGCGATGCGGGCTGAGCTGTTCGCGCGGATCGAGCGCCGGGCACTGGGACTCGGGCCGCTGCAGGAACTGATGGACGATCCGGGCGTCGACGAGATCCTGGTGCAGCCCGGCGGCGCGATCTGGATCGAGCGGTCGGGCCGGGTACGGCCGGCGGGCTGTGCGTTCGACGACGAACAGCAGCTGCGCGACGTGATCGAGCGCCTGCTCGCCCCGGCCGGCCGCCGCGTCGACGACGCCGAGCCGCTGTGCGACGCGCGGCTGCCCGACGGCTCGAGGGTCAACGTGGTCCTGCCGCCGCTGGCGGTCGACGGGCCGGCCGTCACGATCCGCCGGTTCCGGCCGCAGGGGCTGGGCCCCGGCGATCTGCTCGCCGCCGGTACGTGGACCGCGGGGCTGGCGGACATGCTCGCCGCGGCCGTACGCGGACGGCGCAACGTCCTGCTGTGCGGCGGAACCGGCAGCGGCAAGACGACGACGCTCGGGGCGCTGTCGGCGTTCATCGGCGAGCACGAGCGGATCGTGACGATCGAGGACACGGCCGAGCTGATCCTGCGCCGCCCGCACGTCGTCCGCCTCGAGGCGCGCCCGCCCGGGGTCGACGGTCGCGGCGAGGTGACGATCCGCCGGCTGCTGCGCAATGCGCTGCGGATGCGGCCCGACAGGATCATCGTCGGCGAGGTCCGCGGCTCCGAGGCGCTGGACATGATCCAGGCGATGGCGACCGGGCACGACGGGTCGATGTCGAGCGTGCACGCGGGCTCGCCGGCCGAGGCGCTGCGCCGCGTCGAAACGCTCGCGCTGATGGCGGACGTCGGCCTCTCACACGCTGCGATCCGGATGCGGGTCGCCGCGGCGCTCGACCTCGTCGTGCACCAGGTGCGCGAGGCGGATGGGGTCCGCCGCATC
>JBBRFO010000122.1:0-7360 GCA_038224135.1 Solirubrobacterales bacterium | reverse complement strand
ACCGGTGTGGTCGCTCGAGCCCGAATCGCCCGAGCCGACGGTGCCAGGAGCGCCTGAATCAACGCCTCGAAGCCAGGTTGAGGGTTCGCACGTTGTCCCAGTCTCCCCGCTCATGACGATCATCAGTCCGCCGATCACCGGGGTCGACTTCGTCGGAGTCCCGACCGATGACTTCGAAGCCAGCTTCCGCTTCTACGGCGAGGTGCTGGGTTTGCCCTGCACGGCGCGCTACGGCGCCATGCCGGGCGCGGAGTTCCAGGCCGGCAATCTCACGCTGGCGGTGATGCAGAACGACGCATTCGGGCAGGCGTTCTCCCCGAACAGCATGCCGATCGCGCTGCGGGTCGCCGACGTCGCGGCCGCGCGAGCACAGCTCGAGGCGGCCGGCGTCACGTTCACGACCGACACGTTCGACTCGGGTGTCTGCCACCAGGCGATCTTCCTCGACCCGGCCGGCAACCCGCTGGACCTGCATCATCGCTACGCACCACCCAACCCAAGCACCTGAAGGGACGGTCGCGTCAGCTCCGGCCCTTCAGCTTGCGCCAGCCGCCGGCGCGGTTGTTCGCGACGATCTGCTGGATCATCAGCGTCAGCGCCGGCAGGTTGATCGCGTCGCCCTCGTGGAACGAGATCGTCCTCGCGGTGCTGTTGCCGTGTCCGGCGGTGATGATCCCCTCGGGATCGGGGACGATCGCCCCGTCATAGAGGAAGAGGTTGACATGGTCCTTCGTGGCCAGCAGCGCGCAGACGTTGCCGTCGAGCACGAAGTAGGGCTGCGCCGTTCGCTTGATCGTTTCGGCGATGCCCGCGTCAGCTGCTCGGATCAGCTCGCGCAGCTGCTCGCAGAGCCGGCCCTGCCAGGCCGGGAGCTGCGCGATGTAGGCGTCGACCCGCGGGTCGCGCGCGTCATCGAGATGCGGCAGGGCGGGCACCGGGCCAGGCTATCCGCGGCGCCCCGGTAGGGTCGCCGCCGGATGACGGAGCCGGTCGACACTCCTCGGATGAGCGCGATCGCCCGTGACGATCTCATCGCGCCGGCGGTCCTGTACGTCGTCGCCGTCGTGCTCTACGCACTGCTGGGCCACCAACAGGCGCTGCCGCTCGTCTCGCCGGACGAGTTCACCTACGGGCACCTCGCGCGGTCGCTCGCCGACGGCCAGGGCTTCGACTGGCGGGGCGAGAGCGTCGCGTTGCACTCGGCGCTGTACGTGTTCCTGATCACGCCGGCCTGGCTCGTCGACAACACGGTGACCGCGTACGGGCTGACGAAGCTGCTCGGGGCGGTGATGCTGAGCACAGTGCTGTGGCCGGTCTGGCTGCTCGGACGGCAGCTGCTGACGCCGCGCCTGGCGCTGCTCGTCGCCGCGCTCGCCGTCGCCGGAACGTGGATGGCCACGTCGGCGCTGGTGCTGACGGAGAACCTCGCCTTCCCGCTGACGACCGGCGCGCTGGCCGGCGCGGTGATGACGCTGCGGCGACCGGGGTCGCGCTGGGGCTGGGTGACGCTGGCACTCTGCCTGCTGGCGGCGTGGGCGCGCTTCCAGCTTGTCCTGCTGGTCCCGGTCGTGGCGATCGCGATCGGGATCGACGTGCTGCGCGCCGGCGGCTCGCAGGCGCGCGCGGCACGGCTGCGCGCACATCGCCCGCAGCTGGTCTCGTTCGGGGTCGTGCTGGCGATCGCCGCGTTGCTCGCGCTGGCCGACACCGAGCTGATCGCCGGCGTCTACAGCGGGACCACGCACTTCTCGCCGCCGCTGGGGCGCGTCGTCGCGGCGATCGGCAAGTCGTGGCTGTCGCTGCTGGCGATGGCGGGCTTCATCCCGATCGTCGTCAGCGTCAGTCTGGCAACGACGCGTCGCGCCTGGCGTGATGACGACGCCGGCCCGCTGCTGGCGGTCCTCGTCCCGACGATCGTCCTGTTCGTCATCGTCAGCGGCTGGACGACCGCCGGCTTCCGCGTGCCG
The DNA here is from genome assembly GCA_038224135.1 of Solirubrobacterales bacterium. GTDB lineage: Bacteria > Actinomycetota > Thermoleophilia > Solirubrobacterales > Solirubrobacteraceae > F1-60-MAGs163. Next base: position 5,393 of record JBBRFO010000122.1, on the reverse strand, counting down.
TGGCCGATCCAGCGCTACGTCGAGTACGCGCTGCCGCTCGCGTTCCTCCTGCTCGGCGTCGTCGCCCAGCGACCGGGGCTGCTGCCGCGCTCGGCATGGCTCGTCGCCGCGGCGCTCGGCCTGCTGGCGTTTCTCGGGCCGACCGCCGAGCCGCTCGAGGGCCGCGCGTACGACGCGGTCGCGACCGGCATGCGTCAGCTGCTCGGCACAGGGGCCGGAACCGGGGTGGGGCTCGTCGCGCTCCTCGTCGGGCTCGGGGGTGTGGCGCTGCTGCTCGGCCTGCCGCGGGTTTCGTGGCGACCCGCGGCGTGGATGGTCGTGGCGCTCGGCCTGCTCGTCGTCGGCCTGCAGGCGCAGTCCTCGTGGCGCTGGCAGCTGAACCGCGCCGACGAGTGGCGCTCGGGCTTCCCGGCCGACCTGCGCGCCGTCGACCACGCGGCCGGCGGGCCCGTCGCCCGCGTCTTCCTCACACGCAGCCATCCGCGCTTTGAGACGGTCGACTTCTTCAACCGCCGGATCACGCAGGTCTTCGTCCCCCCGGGGAGCGTCGAGTACGGCCGCACGCTGCGCGGCGGACGCTGCCCGTGGTCGATCGACGCCGTGGGGACGGCGACGTACACCGCCGGCTGCGGGCCTGCACCAGCGCGGATCTACCTCGACGATCCGGCGGCGATCATCACCTACGCCGGCCAGCACGACGTGCGCCGGATCCATGGCCTGGGCCGTCTCGTCAGTGTCGCCGGGCCACCGGCGCCGACGAAGATCAGGGCGATCGCGGTCACGCCGTGCGACGACCGCACGCTGGTCCTCAGAACGGGTCGCGTGCTCGGCTTCGCAGGACGAACCTGCCGGGCGGCGTTCTCGACGCTGCTCTGGCTCGACGCGCCCGGGACGCTGGCCGTCGGCATCCGCGGTGGCGCAGCCGATCACATCGCCCAGGTCGGCAAGCGCGTCTTCCGCCTGCCCGCGGGCAAGCTGACGACGATCCGCGTCCAGGTACCCAAGGGTCCTTCGCGGCTGGACATGCGCTTCGACACCCAGGAGCTGCCGGCCGGACTGCCGGACGTCAGCTCAGCCGTGCTGAGCAGCGGCGGCGTGCATCAGTCGCTGCTCTAGGACCGCGGGTCGTCCTTGGCGACGAGTTGTGGTGCGCCGTCCGATTCGGGGATCACGAGCACGATGTGGATGCGGTGCACGGCGACGACGTCGTGCCGCGTGCCCTGTCCCTCGCTGCCGATCAGCTCGACGACGCAGTCGGTGACCGGGACGAAGTCACGCTCGGTCGCGTTGAGAACGTCGGTGACCCGGCTGCGGTAGCCGTCGCGCGCAAGCGTCAGCCACCCCGAGATCCGATGTCGCGGTGTCTCGAGGTACACCCGTTCGCGCCGATGCTGCTCCATGGACGACGGAGAGTACGGGCCGCCGCGGCCTCAGGGACTCGGACGAACGTCTGCGCCGCGCGCGCGCTCAGGAAAGCGCCTCGACGAGCGACCGGTCGTGGTCGTAGCTGAGCAGCTCCAGCGCGTCCCGGGGTGAGAGCCAGCGCAGCTCGTCGACCTCGTCGTTCGGCTCGAACGCGCCGTCGAGAATGGTCATCCGCCAATACCGCACGAGCTTGTCGCGCCCGCGGAGATCGCGGTACCGCGCCGGCTCCAGCTCTGCCCCGAGCTCGCAGTGCAGACCCGTCTCCTCGGAAACCTCTCGCAGTGCCGCCTGCTCGAAGCTCTCACCGGGGTCGAGCTTGCCCTTCGGGAGCGACCAGTCGTCGTAGCGCGGACGATGGACGACGGCGATCATGCCGTCGCGCTCGACCACACCGCCGGCCGCTTCGATCCTCCGGCTCACGTGCCGCCGATCAGCCGCAGGGCCCGCGGGCGCAGCAGGCAGAGCAGCGTTGCGTCGCCGTCGATCCGCACGCCGGCGACGCCGCCGGTCACGAGGTCGATCCGGGCACCGGTCAGGTCGTGGACGACCTGACCGAAATCCGGCTGGTGGCCGACGAGCACCACGACGTCCAGTCCGGCGCAGAGCGCCAGCGCTCCGTCAGCGCTGAAGTCGCCGTGCAGGGGCTCGTGCTCGATCGGCTCGACGCCGAGCGCGGCGCAGGCCAGCTGCGCGGTCTGGAGTGCGCGGACGCGGGGACTGGTGAAGACGGCGGTCGGCGTCACGCGGAGCTCGTGCAGCGCGGCGCCGGCGGCGCGTGCCTCACGCTCGCCCGTGTCGGTCAGGCGGCGCTCGGCGTCCGGCCGCGTCCCGTGCGGTTCCGCCTCGCCGTGTCGCAGCAGCCAGAGCTCGTGAGCCATCGCCCGGAACCGTAGCGGCGGATGGGCGCCGGTAGGTTTCCAGGGTGTGGCCAGCGACACACACAGCATCGCTCCTGACGACCTCGTGCGCACGCACGCTGACGCGGCCGGGAACGAGCGCCCCCCACTGCTGGTGCTCGACCCGCTGACCGCGTTCCTCGACGAGCACGGCATCGGCTCCGGCGAACTGACCGTCGAGCCCGTCGGCGACGGGCACTCCAACGTGACCTATGCGGTGACGCGGCAGGACGGCACGCGCTTCATCGTCCGCCGGCCGCCGCGGCCGCCGGTCCCGCCGAGCGCTCACGATGTGATTCGCGAAGCGCGCGTGCTGACCGCGCTCGCGGGCCGCGCGCGCGTCCCGAAGGTCCTCGCGGTCTGCGCCGACGAAGCGGTGATCGGCGCGCCGTTCTACGCCATGGAGCTCGTCGACGGCCACGTGATCACGAGCGCGGTCCCGGCCGAGCTCGACTCCGAGACCGACCGCCAGCGGATCGGCGAGGAGCTGATTGATGCACTCGTTGAGGTGCACGCAGTCGACTGGCAGGCGGCGGTACTTGAGGGCTTCGGCAAGCCGACGGGCTACCTGGAGCGCCAGGTCCGACGCTTCCTGGGGCTGTGGGAGATCAACAAGACGCGCGAGATCCCGGCCGTCGAATCGGTCGGCCAGTGGCTCGCCGCGACCATGCCGCAGTCGCCGACGGCGACGATCGTCCACGGCGATTATCGCCTCGGCAACACGATGCTCGCGCGCGACGCACCGGCGCGGCTCGTCGCGATCTTCGATTGGGAGATGGCGACGATCGGCGACCCGCTTGCCGACCTGGGCTACTTCTCGACGCTGTACATCGACCGTGACGATCCACCGGCCGGCATGTTCGAGATGTCGAGCGTCACGCGCGAGCCGGGTTTCCCAGCGCGCGCCGACCTCATCGCCCGCTACGAGGAGCGCTCGGGCCGGCCGATGACCGACATCCGCTGGTACCAGACGCTCGCGCTGTGGAAGTCGATCGTGTTCATGGAGGGCAACTACAAGCGCGCAGTCAGCGGCGCGACCGACGACCCGTTCCTGCACGCCTTCGGTGAAGGCGTCGTCGAGCTCGCACACCGTGCCGAGGAGCTCTCCCGTGGAGCGTGACGCCCAGGAACCGGATCTTCGGGGCCTGCTCGTCGACTGGGGCGGCGTCCTGACGACCGACATCTTCACGTCGTTCCGCGCCTTCTGCCGCAACGAGGGGATCGAGCCGACACTCGTTCGCGACCTCTTCCGCCACGATCCGGAGGGTCGGCGCGCACTGTTCGATCTGGAGACCGGAGCGCTGACCGAGCCCGAGTTCGAGCAGCGATTCGGCGAGCTGCTCGGCCTGCGCGAGGACCGGATCTCCGGCCTTGTCGACCGGTTGTTCGGTGGGATGCGGGCTGACGTGGCGATGTTCGATGCCGTGCGTCTGGCCAAGGAGGCCGGGCGGCGGACCGGGCTGCTGTCGAACTCGTGGGGCGTCGACCGCTACGACCGCAGCCACTTCCCGCAGCTGTTCGACGCCGTCGTCATCTCCGGCGAAGAGGGCATCCGCAAGCCCGACCGCGCGATCTATGAGCTCGCGATCGAGCGGATGGAGCTGCCGGCGGCCGAGATCGTCTTCGTCGACGACCTGCCCGGCAACCTCAAGCCCGCTCGCGACCTTGGCATGACGACGGTGCACCACGAGGACTCCGGGGCGACCGTGCGGCAGCTCGAGTCGCTGCTCGGGCTGCGCCTGCACGGTCTCTGAGCCCCGGACATCAGGCGCCCGGCTGCGCGTAGCGCGGCGACCCCGGCGCGCAGCCACAGCCGAGATGCCGTCGCGGTGATCGACTGTGACTCAGCTGTCGAGGCCCAGCCGCTCGCGCAGCTCCGCCGAACGCCCGGCGCTGACGGCTCGGCCGGCGCGCTCCTCGGTCAGCTCGACCCCCCGGGCGCGGGCGGCGTCGAGCAGCTCCTGGCGCTCGTCGACCTGGCGCCCAGCCCGCAGGAACAGCCAGCACAGCAGGCCGAGCGTCAGCAGCGATCCCTCGACCATCATCACGCCGCCGGCGGCGACCTGGTCTCCCCGCGCGGACATGTCGTGCGCGCGCTCGCCGGGCCGGTAGACGTCGTAGAACACCCCCGACCCGAAGACGAAGACGTTGCCCAGCACGGCCGCGGTCAGCCGGACACCGAGGATGTACAGCAGCTTCGCCGCATTGCCGAACCACGCCGGCTTGGGCAACGGGCCGAGCAGTGCCAGCCACATGTTGGCGCCGAACCCGATGAAGCACATGTGCTGGACCGCGTGCAGCGCGTCGTGGCGGACCGCCGCCTCGTGCAGCGCCGGGACGTGCCAGGCATACAGGTTGAGCGCCCACAGCCCGAAGGCGAGAACCGGGTGAGCCAGCACGCGCAGCGCACCGAACCCTGGCAGTCGCAGCACCGGCGCCAGCAGCGGACCGGTCAGCCCGAGGACGAGGAGCAGGGTGCCCAGATCCCCCATCAGCAGGTGCTCGGCCATGTGCGCGACGAACAGCTCGTCCGCCAGCGGCGCCAGCGGCGATAGCAGCGCGACGAGGATCAGCGTCATCCCGGCCGCGAAGCACCAGCGCCGCCACGTGGGCACCGCGCGCGGCGTGCCCTCCAGGCGCCGCGCCCCGCGGAGGTACGCGACGCCGTAGGCCGTCGCCACGAGCAGCACCGGCAGCGCCTCGGAGAGCGCAACGAAGCGCAGCTGGGCGACGACGGGCACGCTCAGAGCGTACGCCGCGGTCAGTGCGCAGGCACGCGCGCGAGACGCTTGGCGACGAACGGATCGGGGCCGTAGCTGCAGCTCGATGACGCATTCGTGCGCTGACAGCGCACCTTCAAGCTACCGGTGAGCTTCGCCCGCGTGATATGGCCGGTGACGGCTGCTCCGCGCCCGCCAGGCCTTGGTCGGACTCCCGCGACGGCGGGCGTCACGAGGAGGACGACGAGCGAGGCCGTCGCGCCAGGGCCATGCGAGCGCGAGTTGATCGTTCCCGGCGCCCCATCAGCCGGCGGCGATCAGCGCAACCCCGCCGAGCGCCAGCGCGATGCCG
>JBBRFO010000121.1:0-7374 GCA_038224135.1 Solirubrobacterales bacterium | reverse complement strand
CTGCGCCACGATGGACGACGTACCCGAAGGTTGGGCCGAGTCGGGGGACTCGGCTGCGCTGATCCCCAGCCGCCTTGCAACCCGCCGCAGCGAGCACTTCGTCGGCCGCACGGCTGAGCTGGAGGCGTTCCGTCGCAGCCTGGCGCTGGTCGCCGCCGGCGAGCGGGCCGTCGTCTGCGTGACAGGCGAGCCGGGAATCGGCAAGACGCGGCTGGCGGCGGAGGTCGCGGGACTGGCCGGCGAAGCGCGCGTGTCGGTCCTCTACGGGCGCGCCGAGGACGCCGTCGGCATCGCCTACCAGCCGTTCGTCGATGCGCTCGGCGAGTACGACGCAGCAGTGCGATCGGCCGGCCGGGTCCGCCCTGCGGCCGGCCATGACCTTGTCGACCGGATGCTGGCCGCGAGCAATCCGGGGACGACGGCCGCAGCACCGGCGTTCGCCGAGCCCGGCTCGGAGCGGTACATCCTGTTCGGCGCGGTGACGGCGGCGATCGCGGCGATCGCAGCCGACGGTCCGGTGGCGCTGGTGCTCGACGATCTGCACTGGGCCTCGGAGCCGACGGTGCTGATGCTGCGTCACCTGATCGAGCGCACCGCGGGCGTCCCGCTGCTGCTCGTCCTCGCCTGGCGCGCGACCGACGTCGATGAAGCGCATCCGCTCGTCGGGCTCGTCGGCGATCTCGCGGGCGAACCGCGGATCGAGCGCTGCGACCTGACCGGCCTGGACGATGAGGCCGTCGCCGCCTGTGTCGCGCACTTCGTCGCGGACCTCGCCCCGCAGGCACGGGCGTCCGTAGCGCGCGAGGTTGCAGAGCGGACCGCCGGCAACCCGCTGTTCATCGGCGAACTGCTGCGTCACGTCGCCGAGCGCGACGGCGGGCGCGCGGCGGCCGGCGGATCGATCGCCGCCTACGGCTGGCCGGCGACCGGACGCGACGTGGTCCGCCAGCGCGTCGCGCGACTGGGAGCGGGCGCGGTGCGCGCGCTCGAGGCGGCGTCGGTCGTCGGCGTGCCGTTCGATGAGGAGCTGATCGCCGCCTGCACGGGTCAACCGGTGGGCGAGGTGCAGGACTGCCTGGATCGCGCTCGGGACGCCGGGTTGCTCGTCGCCGCCGGCGAACGCGGGCGAGCACTGGTGTTCGTCCACGTGCTCGTCTCGGGCGCGCTCTACGACACGCTCGCGCCGCACGCGCGCGGCGCGATCCACCTGGTGCTCGCCCGGACGCTGGCCGAGCGGTCGCCCGCGGTCGCGCCCGCCCTGCTCGCCTGGCACTGGCTGCACGCCGACCCGGCCGACGACGAGCAGACGCTCGTCGCCACGGTGGCCGCGGGCCGCGCCGCGCTGGCGGCGCTGTCGCCGCATGAAGGACTGCAGTGGTTCGGCGAGGCGGTCGCCGCCGCCGACCGCCGCGGCGGCGGCGAGGATCGGGCGACGTGCGTGGCGCTGCTCGGCTTCGGCGAAGCCGAGCGCGACACCGGCGAGCCCGCATATCGTGAGACGCTGCTGCGCGCCGCGCGGCTCGCGCTCGTCCTGGGTGACGACGAGCTGCTGGTCCGGGCCGCGCTGGCCAACCACCGCGGCTTCGCCAGCAGCACCGGAGAGGTCGACGGCGAGCGCCTGGCGATGCTCGAGGCGGCGCTGACCCGCGTCGGCGACGACGACGTCCTGCGCGCCCAGGTGCTGGCGACGGTCGCCGCCGAACTCTCGTTCTCGGGCGACTGGGACCGGCGCGTCGCGGCCGCCGATGCGGCCGTCGACGCCGCCCGCGTGACTGGTGATCCCGCGACGCTCAGCCGTGTCCTCAGCGCCCGGTTCGTCCCGCTGTGGATGCCGCAGACGCTGGCCGATCGCGTCGCCGACACGCAGGAGGCCGTGCGCCAGGCGGACCTGACGGACTCGCCCGCGGCGCAGTTCGAGGCCGTCCACTGGCGCGCCGCGGGCCTGATCGAATCGGCGCGGCTGCCCGAGGCCGACGCCGCCGCGCGGCGACAGAACGAGCTCGCCGACCGCCTCGGCCACCCGACGGCGCTGTGGATGGCGACCTACGACCGCGCCAACCTGGCGATCATCCACGGCCGGCTGCGCGCCGCCGAGGAGTTCGCCGGCGCGGCGCTGACGATCGCGACCGAGAGCCGGCAACCCGACGCGCTGCCGTTCTACGCCAGCCAGCTGGCGAACATCCGCTACGAGCAGGGGCGCCTGGGCGAGCTGCAGGAACTGCTGGCGCAGGTGGTTGCCGAGCATCCGGGGATTCCAGCGTTCCGCGCGCTGCTGGCGCTCGCGCTGTGCGAGTCCGGCATGAGCGACCAGGCCGCCGGCGTGCTGGCGGCCGAGGCGGCCGACGAGTTCGCGCGCATCCCGACGGACGTCACCTGGCTGTCGACGCTGGCGATCTTCGCCGAGGTCTGCGCGCGCGTCGGCACCCGCGCCGTCGCCGAACTGCTCGACGAGCGGCTGGCGCCGTGGGGCGATCACCTGGCGTTCACGGGCGTCGGCTCGTGGGGCATCGTGCACCACCTGCTGGGGCGTCTTGCGGCGCGCCGCGGCGAGCATGATCTGGCGCTCGAGCGCTTGCGCTCGCCGAGCGCATGATCGCCGGGATCGACGCGCCGATCTGGGCCGCACGCCTCTGCGCCGACGAGGCGGAGGTCCGCGGCAACCGCGGGGCGGCGGGCGATCGCGAGCTGGCGGCCGCGCTTGTCGATCGTGCGATCAATGATGCCCGCCGCCTGGGCGCGGGTGGCATCGAGCGCCGTGCGGTGGCGCTCGAGCAGCATCTGCGCGCCCTCGATGCGCTCGGCGGCGTGCTGCCCGCACAGCCCGCGGCGCAGCAGGTCGGGGTTGCGCCGCCGGCGCTCCCCGCACGCGATCCCGTCGCCGAGCTCGTCTGTGAGGGCGACGTCTGGCGGATCAACCACGCCGGAACGGAGTTCCGCCTGTCCGACAGCCGCGGCATCCGGCACCTGTCGCGTCTGCTGGCGCAGCCGGGGTTCGCGTACTCGGCGATCGAGCTCGTCGCGGGCGCGCCCGGCCTGGCCAGGCCGAGCGCGACAGCCGCCGGGCTGACCGTGCACGGGGGCGACGACGGCGTCGGGCCGGCACTCGACGACCACGCCAAGAACGCCTATCGCGAGCGCATCGAGCAGCTGCGCAGCGAGTTCGACGAGGCCGAGTCGTTCAACGATCCCGAGCGCGCGGCACGGCTGCGCGATGAGCTCGACTTCGTCGCTTCCGAGCTGGCGTCGGCCGTCGGCCTGGGCGGCCGTGACCGGCCGCATGCGGCCGATGGCGAGCGCGCCCGCGTCAGCGTCACCCGTGCCATCCGCCGGGCCATCTCGCGGATCGGTGAGCACGACCCGCCGCTGGCCCACGAGCTCGACAGCGCAGTGCGCACCGGCGCCCTGTGCGTGTACGAGCCGCCGCCGCATCTGCGGCTGCAGTGGCGGGTGGAACTGCCCGAGGCGTGACGCCGCCGGGTCCCGCAGCTGCGGCCGGCGGGCCGACACGGGTCGCCGTCCTCGGCGGCGGCATCGCGGGACTGACGGCGGCGTTCGAGCTGACGCGCCCGATCCACAGCGGCGCCTACGAGGTGACGGTGTACACGCAGGGCTGGCGGCTGGGAGGCAAGGGGGCCAGCGGCCGCGCGGGTCCGGCGATGCGGATCCAGGAGCACGGGCTCCACGTCTGGGTCGGCTTCTCCCGCAACGCCCTGGGCATGATGAGCGAGTGCCTGACCGAGCAGGCGCTGCACCGTCCGGCGGCGCCGGCGCACCGCCTGCATGATGCGTTTCGCATCTGCCGAAGCTGACCGTCACCCAGCTGTTCCTGCGCCAGCTGCGCGCGGCGGGCGGTGGTCTGGGAGCCGACTTCCAGCAGGTCGTCGACGCGCCCGCGACCGTCACGCGCTGGGGCGGGGCGACGCGGATCGGGCGCTACGCGCTTCAGATCGAGGACCTGGCCAGCCAGCAGACGCCCGCCGCCCTTGGCATCCAGCCCGGCCAGACGGTCTCCGGCGTCAGGCTCGAGTTCGACTTCGAGGTCGGTCCGGTCGCTCGCTCTGGCGCCGCTGAGCACCGGTTCTGCACCGAGGGAACATCGTTCCATCGGCTGTCACGCCTCTATGGGTGGACCCCTCTCCCGGTGTCGACCTCACCGGCCGGTACGTGCGGTAGGACCGCACGGTGACGGCGGCCGCGCTCCCGACCGGAGCGCGGATCGGAGAATTCTCAGGGCCGCGCGGGGGGCTGCTCGTCAGGGGCAGTCCCTCGTGTGTCGCATGTGGCGCAGTCCAAGCCCGGGGGGGACTGGACTGCGCCACATGCCCCTCCCGTGTCGATCATCTACGGTCAGCCCACCATGATGATCGTGATGACCCCGCAGGCCGCCGAGGACGAGATCCAGGCGGTCGTCGCCCGGCTGGAGACGACCGGCGTGCACGTCGTCGTGATGCCGGGCGAGCTGACGACGGCGATCGGGGCGATCGGGGACCCGGAGGGCGTCCGCGAGCTGGGGATCGAAGGCATGCCCGGGGTCGATCGCGTCGTCCCGATCTCGCGCTCGTACAAGCTCGCCTCGAGCGAGCTCAGCCACCACGAGCCGAGCGTCTTTACGATCGGCGGGCGGACCGTCGGCGGCGGCTCGACGTTCTGCCTGATCGCCGGGCCGTGCACGGTCGAGTCGCGCGAGCAGACGCTCGGCGTGGCGCGGGCGGTCAAGGCCGCGGGCGCGTCGATGCTGCGCGGCGGGGCGTTCAAGCCGCGCACCTCGCCGTTCGCGTTCAAGGGGCTCGGCGTGCCGGCACTGGAGATCCTGGCGCAGGCGCGCGAGGAGACCGGCCTGCCGATCGTCACCGAGCTGCTCGACGCCCAGCACGCCGACGTGATCGACCAGTACGCCGACGTCGTGCAGATCGGCGCGCGGAACATGCAGAACTACGCGCTGCTCGAGGTCGCCGGCAGGCTCGGCAAGCCGGTGCTGCTCAAACGCGGGCTCTCGTCGAGCCTCGACGAGCTGCTGCAGGCCGCCGACTACGTCCTGAAGGAGGGCAACGAAGCCGTGATCCTCTGCGAACGCGGCATCCGCACGTTCGAGACGGCGACCCGCTTCACGCTCGACCTCGGCGCGATCCCGTGGCTGAAGCTGCACACGCACCTGCCCGTGATCGTCGACCCCAGTCATGCCGCCGGCGACCGGCGCCTCGTCGGCCCGTTGTCCCGCGCCGCGGCGGCAGTCGGCGCCGACGGGCTGATCGTGGAGGTCCACGAGGATCCCGAGCACGCGCTGTGCGACGGGCCCCAGGCGCTGCAGGCCTCGCACTTCGCGGAGTTCACGGCACGGCTCGCCGCGCATGCGCAGCTCGAAGGCAAGCAGCTGGCCTGAGGATGGGATGAGCACGCAGGAGCTTGCGGCGCGGACGGACGCGACGATGCGCGAGCTGGCCGGGCTGATCGCGCACGAGGCCGACGCGCTGGGCGAGCAGCTGGCCGCGTTCGTCCTGCAGGAGGTGCCGGCCTACCGCGAGCTCGACAGCGACGAGGTGCGGGCGGTCACGTGGAGCTCCCGCTCGTGTTCACGCCACGCTGACCCCGACCCCGAGGACCGAGATGACCGACCAGATGACCGACGCCAACGTCGCGACCACCAAGCGGATCTACGCGGCCGTCCCCGCGGGCGAGCTGGAGGTCGTCCTGAACCTGCTCGACCCCGAAGTGCGCATCGAGTACCACGGCACCGACGCGATCCCCTACGCCGGGGACTTCCACGGGATCGACGGAGCGACCGACTTCTTCACGCGTGTCGGCACGGCGACCGAGGTCGTCAGCGTCGAGCCGCGTCTGTTCATCACCGAAGGCGACCACGTCGCCGTCTGGGGTCGCATCACGCTGCGCGCTCGCCACAGCTGGCGTGAGTGGGGATCGGACTTCGCCCACATCATCACGCTGCGCGGCGGGCGCTGGCTGCACTTTCGCGACTTCGCCAACAGCGCCGAGGCCGCTGAGGTGTTCGCCGACGCCTGATCCGGCGCGTCCGGCTGGACGCCTCGCAATACTCGAGAGCAGATGCATCTGACACCGCTCTCGTTCTTCACGACGCTCCTCGTGGCCCTGGCCGCCGCGCCGGCCTCGCTCGCCCAGACGGCTCCACCGACCCCGCCGCCGCCGGATACGATCCCACCGGTGCTGAGCGACGTCGTCGTCAGCGCAGCGCTGGTCAAGGCGTCGGACACCGCGAGCGTGAGGTTCACGCTGAACGAGATCGCCAACGTCGCGGGCGCGGTCTCTGAGCACCGCGCCGGCCGGCTCGTCAGCAGGAAGTGCGTGCCTGGCGCGGCGATCCGGGCCGCCGGCAAACATCGCCATACGCGCCGGGCCTGCACCAAGCTCGTGCGCCGGGGGTCGTTCTTCGTCGCCACGGCTGCCGCAGGCCCGAACATCGTCAAGCTCGGCCTCAAGGCGCTGAAGCCCGCCCGCTACCAGGTCACGCTCACCCCACGCGACCGGACCGGCAACCTCGGCGCGGTGGCGACTGTGGAGCTGCGGGTCATCGACTAGCGGCCGGGACGAACGGCGGCCGGCCAGGGAGCGGCTCAACGCCTGCCCGGACCTCGATGACGATCTGTTGCGCTATGCGGGAGGAATCGTCATCGAGCTCACCGACGCCGCGCCCGCAGACGACTACTTGGGCGACATCCGGATCGCCCCGTCGAGCCGGATCGTCTCGCCGTTCAGCATCGCGTTCGTCACGATTGCCTCGACGAGCTGTGCGTACTCCTCGGGATGTCCGAGCCGGCTCGGAAACGGGACCTGCGCTCCGAGCGCGACGCGGTGCTCCTCGGGCAGCGCACCTAGCAGCGGCGTATCGAACAGGCCGGGGGCGATCGTGTTGACGCGGATGCCCTTGTCGGCAAGGTCGCGTGCGGCCGTCAGTGTCATGCCGACGATGCCGCCCTTCGACGCCGAATAGGCGACCTGGCCGATCTGGCCTTCGAAAGCGGCGACTGACGCGGTGTTGATCAGGATGCCGCGCTCGGCCCCGTCGTTGGGCTCGTTCTCGGTCAGCATCTTGAACGCTGACAGGCGCATGACGTTGAAGGTCCCGATCAGGTTGATGTCGAGGATCACCTTGAACGCCTCGACCGGGTGCGGCCCGCGGCTGGAGGCGATCTTGATCGGAATGCCGGTGCCCGCGCACGAGACGGCGATCCGCAGGCCGCCCGGTGCCTCGGCGGCCCGGTCGACGGCGGCCTGGACCTGATCCTCGTCGCGCACGTCGCACTGGACGAACGGGATCCCGAGCTCGGCGGCCAGCGGCTCGCCCTTCTCGGGATTGACGTCGGCGATCGTGACGATCGCGCCGAGGGCGTGCAGATGGCG
>JBBRFO010000120.1:0-7380 GCA_038224135.1 Solirubrobacterales bacterium | reverse complement strand
AGCTCGCGCCCTCCATCGCCAGATCGGCGAGGCCGTCGACGACCGCGGCGGCGAGCTGTCACGCGTGATGCTCGCGCTGCTGGCGATCGCGGGCGAGGGGCCGGGCTCGACGCTCGTCTTCGACGAGATCGACGCGGGCATCGGCGGACAGACCGCGCGCGCCGTCGGGGCGCGGCTTCAGCGTCTCGCCGGCGAGCGTCAGGTCCTGTGCATCACGCACCTGCCACAGGTCGCCTCGCTCGCCGAGCGCCATTTCTCGATCGAGAAGGACGCCGGCACCGACCCGGTTCGCACGACCGTCACGCAGCTCGGCGACCAGCAGGTCGTCGGCGAGCTCGTGCGGATGCTCGGCGGCGACGCCGACGACGTCGGCGCGCGGCGCCTGGCGCGCGAGCTGCGCAAGGCCGCCTGACGCTGCGACGAGCGGCGCGTTGCATCCACGTCGCGGGCGAGCCTGCGCGCCTAGACTCGCTGTCTCATGGCCGACGCGGCGATCAGCGCTCCGCCCGCCGCCGTCAGCGGTCCGGTCCGTCGCGGGCGCAAGACGAAGCTGCTGGTGAAGAAGCTCCGGCCCGGCGAGATCGTGCTGATCGATCATCGCAACCTCGACCGCGTCTCGGCCGAGGATCTGATCGCGGCGGGCGTCGCAGCCGTGCTCAACTGCCGCCCGTCGTCCAGCGGCGACTACCCGAACATGGGGCCGCTGCTGCTGGTCGACGCCGGCGTCCCCTTGATCGACCTGCCCGACGACGAGCTGTTCAGCCGCCTGCACGACGGCGATGCGGTGCAGGTCAGCGGCGGCGAGGTGCGCTCCAAGGGCGCGCTGCTGGCGACCGGGGCCGTGCAGGAGCCCGCTGCGGTCCGCGCCGCGACCGACGACCGCCGCCGCGACATCGGCGAGGCCCTGGAGGCCTTTGCGCGCAACACCGTCGAGCACATGGTCGAGGAGCGCGAGCTGCTGGCCGGTGGCCTCGCACTGCCGCGCTTCAGCACGGACTTTCACGATCGCCCGGTGCTCGTCGTCGTCCGCGGCGTCGACCATCAGGCCGACCTCCAGGCGCTGCGTCCCTACATCCGCGACGTGCGGCCGCTGCTCGTCGGCGTCGACGGCGGCGCCAACGCGATCCTCGAGGCCGGGTTCACGCCGGACATGATCGTCGGCGACATGGACTCCGCGTCCGCGGCGACGCTGCGCTGCGGCGCCGAGCTGGTCGTTCACGGATACACCGACGGCCGGGCGCCGGGCCGCGAGCTGCTCGACGAGCTCGGCCTGCCGTACGTGGTCGTTCCCGCGCCGGGAACCAGCCAGGACGTCGCGATGCTGATCGCCCACGAGAAGGGCGCGTCGCTGATCATCTCCGTCGGCTCGCAGTTCAACCTCGTCGAGTTCCTCGACAAGAACCGCCAGGGCATGTCGTCGACGTTCATCACGCGGCTGCGACTGGGGGAGAAGATCGTCGACGCCAAGGGCGTCAGCCGCCTGTATCGCCCCGCGCCGGGCATCTGGCCGGTGCTGACCCTGCTCGCCGTGGGGATCTTCGCGCTCGTCGCCGTGGTGCTCGCGACGCCCGGCCTGCGCGACGTCGCCGACCTGCTGTGGCTGAAGCTGCGGCTGCTGACCGGGTAGCGTCCCGGCGCGATGTTCGACGTCCGCTACCACGCGCTGTCGCTGGTCGCCGTCTTCCTGGCGCTCGTCGTCGGACTGCTGCTGGGCGTCGCGATCGGTGACGCGGGCCTGGTCTCCGGCGCCGAGAAGTCGCTGCGCAAGACGCTGCGCGGCGACGTGCGCCAGGCGCAGCGCGAGCGCGACGCGGCACGAGATCAGGTCGCCCTCGGCCTGCGCTACCAGCGCGAGAGCTACCCGCTGCTCGTCACCGGACGGCTGACCGACCGGCGCGTCGGGCTGCTGTTCCTCGGTCCGTCCTCGGCCGCCGTGGCATCCGACGTTCGCGACGCTCTGCGCGGCAGCGGCGGCACGCTGACCGGCACGCTGGCGCTGAAGACGCCGGCCGACCTCGGCGCACTGGCGGGCGCCGCCGGATCGACGCGGTACACCGACCTGGAGCGCACGCCGGCGCTGCTGGAGCCGTTCGCGCGGCGCATCGGCGCGCAGCTGATCGCGCCCGGCGGCAAGCTCCTGGGCCGCGAGAAGCAGGTCCTCTTCCCGACGCGCGCCGGCGCCGTCGGCCCGTTCGACGTCGTCGTGGTCGTGCGTCTGCCACGCACGATCGACGATCCGACCCAGCGCGCCACGACGGCGACGCTCGAGGACGGCCTGGTCCGCGGGATGACCGAGTCGGGCGCCGTCGCCGTCGGCGTCGAGCCGACCGCGACGAGCCCGTCATCGGTCTCCTGGTTCCGCGCCCGCGACCTTGCGACCGTCGACGACATGGGCGACATCGCCGGCGCCGCCGCGCTCGTCTTCGCGCTCGGCGGCGCGCAGGGCAGCTTCGGCACCGGCCCGCTGGCGTCCAGCGTGCTGCCGGACGTCGCGAGCATCACGCCGCGCTGAGAACTTGTGTCCAGCGCGGCCGTCGGGCGGCTGACCGCGGGCACGAGGGCTCGCGGAGACCGACCACCGGCCCCACGCAGCGACCAAAAGCCGGATCTCAGCGTCGGCGACGGCGAGACTCCCGACTTCTGGTCGTCAGGACGACGAAAAGTCCGATCTCTCGACCCGCTCGGGCCGGCGAGACCTCGCTGGCGGCCGCCGGCTATGCCGCCGGGTCGAAGTCCAGCGCACAGCTGTTCATGCAGAACCGCTGGCCGCTGGCGCCCGGGCCGTCGTCGAAGACATGGCCCAGATGGCCGTGGCAGCGTGCGCAGACGACCTCGGTGCGCTTCATGAAGAGCGAGCGGTCAGTCCGCAGCTCGACGGCTTCGGCGACCATCGGATCGGTGAAGCTCGGCCAGCCGGTCCCGGAGTCGAACTTCGTCGTGGCGTCGAACAGCGGCGCCTCGCAGCCCGCGCAGCGGTAGACGCCGTCGCCCTTCTGATCGACGTAGGCGCCGGTGAACGGGGCCTCGGTCGCGGCCTGGCGCAGAACGCGGTAGGCATCCGGGTCCAGCTGCGCGCGCCACTCGTCCTCGGTCCGGACGATGCTGGGGGTGGTCTGCTCTGAGGTGTCCATGCGGGCTCCTTGAAGGGGTGACGGGTACTGGTTCTACGGTCTGCCGAGGCCCCCGGACGTTACGACGCCGCGGGCGTTCCATCGACCCTGCTCGCTAGGTTCCAGCGGTGCGTGTGCTGCCCCTCGTCCTCTCGACCCTGACAGCACTCGCCGTGGCCCCGCCGCTCCTGGCGTTCCTGCGCCAGGGCGGCCATGTTCGGTCCAACTACCGCGATGCACTCGTCGCCTGCCCGCTGGGCCTGCTGGTGCCCGCCGCGGCGTTGCCGGCGCTGATCCCGCTGGCGCTGCTCAACGGGCTGTTCGACTCGCGCACGCTGGAGCTCCCGGGCCTCTTCGTGGTGCTCGGCGTGGCCGCGCTCGGCCTCGCCGACGACGCCTACGCGGGGCCCTCGCGCGGCTGGCGCGGCCACGGCGCCGCCGCGCTCGGCGGCGGCTTCTCGACCGGCGCGCTGAAGGCCGTCGGCACGCTGGGCCTGGCGCTGACCTGGGCGGCGCTGACGCAGGACGAGATCGGCCGCTTCCTGCTCGTCGCCGCGGTGATCGTGCTGGCGACCAACCTCTTCAACCTGTTCGACCTGCGTCCCGGGCGCTCGGCGAAGGCCTTCGTGCTGCTCGCCGCCGCCCTGACGCTGGGCTCGCTTGACGACGGACCGCTGCTGGGCCTGGGCCTGTGGAGCGGGCCGATCGTCGTCGCGGGCTTCTACGACCTGCGCGAGCAGGGCATGCTCGGCGACACCGGGTCCAACGTCGTCGGCGCCGTCGCGGGCCTCTGGCTCGCGCTGACGCTGTCGACCGCGGGACTGGCCGTCGCCGCTGTCCTGCTCGTCCTGATCACCGCCTACGGCGAGTTCCGTTCGATCAGCGCCCTGATCGAACGGACCCCGGGGCTCCGTCACCTAGACTCACTCGGGAGGGTGCATGTCTGAGCGCAAGACCCGATTCATCTTCATCACCGGCGGTGTCGTCTCGTCCCTGGGCAAGGGGATCGCCGCCGCATCGATCGGGCGCCTGCTCGTCGCCCGCGGGCTGACCGTCGGCCTGCAGAAGTTCGATCCGTACATCAACGTCGATCCGGGCACGATGTCGCCCTACCAGCACGGCGAGGTGTTCGTCACCGAGGACGGCGCCGAGACGGACCTCGACCTGGGCCACTACGAGCGCTTCACGGATTCCAACACGTCGCGCGCGTCGAACGTGACCGCCGGCGGGATCGACAACTCCGTGATCCGCCGGGAACGCCGCGGCGACTACCTCGGCGCGACGGTGCAGGTCGTCCCGCACATCACCGACGAGATCAAGCATCGGATCCGCCTGATCGCCGAGACGAGCGACGTCGACGTCGTCATCACGGAGATCGGCGGCACCGTCGGCGACATCGAGTCGCTGCCGTTCCTCGAGGCGATCCGCCAGTTCCCGGTCGACGTCGGCCGGCGCAACTGCATGTTCATCCACCTGACGCTTGTGCCCTACATCGGCCACGCAGGCGAGCTGAAGACCAAGCCGACGCAGCATTCGGTCAACGAGCTGCGCCGCATCGGCATCGCCCCGGACATGCTGCTGTGCCGCAGCGAGAGCGAGCTTGCGCTCGACGTGCGCAAGAAGATCGCGCTGTTCGCCTCGCTGCCGACCGACGCGGTGATCTCCGCTATCGACGTCGACAACATCTACAAGGTGCCGCTCTGGTACCACGAGCAGAAGGTCGACGACTTCATCTGCGAGGAATTCGGCCTCGAAGCGGCGCCCGCCGACCTCGCCGAGTGGCAGGACATCATCCAGCGCGCGACCGATGCGACCGATCCCGTGCGGATCGCGCTCGTCGGCAAGTACGTGCAGCTGGAAGACGCCTACAAGTCGGTGTCCGAGGCCCTGCAGCACTCGGGCTGGTGGCATGGCGGGCGCGTCGAGATCGACTGGGTCGATTCCGAGACGCTGGTCGACGACGCCAGCGCTGCGGAGCGCCTGGCGGTCGCCGACGGCATCATCGTTCCCGGCGGCTTCGGCGGCCGCGGCATCGAGGGCAAGATCCGCGCCGTGCGCGTCGCCCGCGAGCGCGAGATTCCCTACCTGGGAGTCTGCCTTGGCATGCAGATGGCGGTCTGCGAGTTCGCCCGCCACGTCGCCTCGATGCCCGGCGCCAACTCGACCGAGTTCGACATCGAGACCGAGTACCCGGTGATCGATCTGCTGCCCGAGCAGAAGGAGGTCAGCGACCTCGGCGGGACGATGCGACTGGGCGCCGACCCGGTGAAGCTGCATCCGGACACGATCGCTCGCGAGACCTATGGCGAGGCGGTCGTCTACGAGCGCCACCGTCATCGCTACGAGGTGTCGATCAGCCTGCGCAAGCGGCTGGAGGCCGCCGGACTGGTCGTGTCCGACACGTCGCCGGACGAGCGCCTGGTCGAGGTCATCGAACTGCCGCGCGAGGAGCACCCGTTCTTCGTGGCATCCCAGTACCACCCCGAGTTCAAGTCGCGTCCGGAGCGCCCGGCACCGCTGTTCCGCGACTTCGTCGGGGCGGCGCTGGCGCGGGCGCGGGCCCGGACCGGCGGGGGCGACGTCGTGCACGCGAACGGCAGCGCCGAGCGCGAGTAGCCAGGTGCGGCCGGCCTCGGAGGTCGAGCGTCGGCGCCTGAACGAGACGTTCGCCGACCTGTGCGCGATCGCCAGTCCGTCGCGCCGCGAGGGCGCGATGGCGGCGCGCGTGAGGGCCGACCTGGAGGCGCTGGGGCTCCACGTCGCGCAGGACGACGCCGGGACGGAGATCGGCGGCGACAGCGGCAATCTGCTCGTCCGCGTGCCCGGACGCTCCGACCGCGTCGTCCTGCTCTGCGCGCACCTGGACACCGTGCCGCACGACGGCCCGATCGAGCCGGTGCTCGTGAGCGGCGGCTGGGAGAGCGCCGGCGACACGATTCTCGGCGCCGACAACAAGGCCGCCGTCGCCGTCCTGCTGGAGCTCGCCCGGCGCACGGCGATCGAAGGCTCGCCGGTCGGCCTGGAGCTGCTCTTCACCGTCGCTGAGGAGACGGCGCTGGCGGGCGCCAAGGCGTTCGACGCCTCCGTGCTGCAGGCCGAGCTGGGCTACGTCTACGACCACGCGTCCCCGATCGGCGAGATCGTCGTCGCGTCGCCGACCTACGTGCGGTTCGAGGCGGAGTTCGTCGGCAAGGCGGCGCACGCCGGCATCCGCCCGCAGGATGGCCGCAGCGCGATTCTCGCCGCCGCACGAGCCGTCGCGGCGATGGAGCTCGGGCGGATCGACGACGAGACGACGGCCAACGTCGCGCAGATCCGCGGCGGTGTCCCCGGGACCAACGTCGTCCCGGAGCGCTGCACGATCGTCGGCGAGGCCCGCTCGCTGTCCGAGTCCGGGGTCGAGTCGGTCGTCTCGGAG
The DNA here is from genome assembly GCA_038224135.1 of Solirubrobacterales bacterium. Lineage (GTDB taxonomy): Bacteria > Actinomycetota > Thermoleophilia > Solirubrobacterales > Solirubrobacteraceae > F1-60-MAGs163. The sequence continues at coordinate 852 of JBBRFO010000120.1, read as the reverse complement.
ATCATCGACGGCTGCTACGACGCCGCCAACGACCCGACCTGCGCCTGCGACGTCGATGTGACCGTCGAGCGACTGTTCGAGGGCTACCGCCACAAGACCTCGGCGGCGTCGGTGCTCGCGGCCGAGGCGGCGCTGCGCGCCTGCGGGTACACGACGAGCCGGATCCTCACCGGCGGCGGCTCGGACGCCAACGTCTTCGAGGCCGGCGGGCTGCCGTGCACGAACCTCGCCAACGGCACCGAGCGCAACCACGAGCCGACCGAGCGCGTCAGCCAGTCGGCGCTGGAAGGGATGCTCGACGTGACCTTTGCGCTGCTCGACGAGCTGGCGGCCTGATGCTCGTCCTGCGCCGCGGCGTCGTGGCCCAGGCGACGCCCGCCGACGGGCCTGAGCAGCAGCTCGTCGTCGACGTGCCCGTCCGCGGCCCCCGGCCCGCGATCGCCGACATTGGCCTCGTCGGCGTCGCACTGGCCGGGGACGAGGTCGTCGTCAACACGCAGGCGGCCGATCTGGCGCTCGGTTCCGGCGGGTTCGACGTCGTCCACGTCAACCTGACGCGCGGGCTGGACGGGGCGGGGGTCGATGGCGCACACGTGATGAAGCTCAACTACAGCTCGCTGCAGCACGCGGTGCTGCCGGTCGAGGGTGAGGAGCTCCACGTCCCGCTGTCGCTGCCGGTCGCCGCGATCTCGCTGCACGGCCAGCTCGCGCCGTTCGCCTGGGCGTTGTCGCGGGCGCGGGCCGGCTTCCGGCTCGGCTTCGTCCAGACCGGCGGCGGCGCGCTGCCGGCGTCGCACTCGCGCGTCGTTCGTGAGCTGCGCGAGCGCGGGCTGCTGGCGGGGACGATCAGCG
>JBBRFO010000119.1:0-7415 GCA_038224135.1 Solirubrobacterales bacterium | reverse complement strand
GACGGCTCCGGACTCGCCGCCCTCACGGCGACGCCGGACGTCGAGGAGGCGCAGGCTGCCTGGTCGCCGGACGGCAGTCGCGTGGCCTTCCGCGTCGGCCGCGCGAGCACGACCGACGTGCTGCAGATCGCCGTCGCGAACGCCGACGGCACCGCACGCGTCGTCCTGACCAGCGGCGATCACCACAGCTCACAACCGGCCTGGTCGCCCGACGGCCGGCAGATCGTGTTTCGGCGCAGCGTGCCGGGCGACAACGCCAGCGGCGACATCTGGGTCATGGGGGCCGACGGGTCGGCGCCGCACGCGCTGCTCGTGCTGCCGGGCGACGAGCGCTATCCGGCATTCTCGCCGGACGGCAAGCGCCTGGCATTCACGACGCGCCCGACGCCGGCCGACGACGTCGAGATCGCGGTCGCCGATGCCGGCGGCTCGGGCCCCGCGCCGATCACCGACAACGCCGTCTTCGACTCCGCGCCGTCGTGGTCCCCGGACGGCACGCGGATCGCCTTCGAGCGCGGTCCCAAGGGCGATGACCCCGGCAACGACATCTGGTCGATGGCAGCCGACGGCAGGGACCAGCGGCAGCTGACGACGACCGCCGGGCTGGACGAGGGCCCGGCCTGGTCGCCGGACGGCACCCGCCTGGCGTTCGCCAGCCGGCGTTCGGGCAGCAGCGACATCTGGACGATGGCCGCCGACGGCGGCGACCAGCGCTCGCTCGCGGCACTTCCCGCGGGCAAGGAGGAGTCGGCGGACTGGCAGGCCGTTCGCGCCGTGCCGCCAGTGGACTTCAGCGGTCCGCCGGCCCCGGCTCCCCAGCCGCAGCCCGCGCCGGCGCTGATCCCGCGGCTCCCCGGCAGTGGCGTGCGAGACGGAACGATCGCGTGCTCGTATCTGCCGGGTACGCATCTGTGCGCACTCGACCGTGATCGCGACGGCCTTAGCGACGTGCGTGAACGCCGGCTCGGCACCTCGCCGATCGACCGCGACAGCGACGACGACGGCATCGGCGACGGCGTCGAGGTGCGCCGCACGCGGACCGACCCGCGGCGCCGCGACAGCGACCGCGACGGCCTGCCCGACGGGCTCGAACTGGGCCTGGTCCGCGGCGTGGCCGATCCTCCCGGCATCGTCCGCGGCACCGACCGTCGGCGCTTTCGCCCCGACGCCGACCCGCGCACCCGCACCGACCCGCGGCGAGCCGACACCGATCACGACGGGATCTCCGACGGCCGCGAGGACCGCAACCACGACGGCCGCGTCGGTCCGCGCGAGCGCGACCCGCTGGCGCGGTAGCCCAGGCGCCCTCGCAACGATTTCAACACAGGGCGTGCGGAACGCTGCTAGCCTGCGCCCGTCAAGGCCGGGTCACAGGATTCGGCAAAGCAGTGTCAGCGCCCGCAGTCGTTGCCTTTCCAGCATCCTCCGCGTACGCAGCACACAGACATTCAGTGGAGGACCAGAAATGGCTACTGGAACAGTGAAGTGGTTCAACGACGACAAGGGCTTCGGCTTCATCACGCCGGACGAGGGTGGCAAGGACCTCTTCGTCCATCACAGCGCGATCAACGCCTCGGGCTTCAAGACGCTCGCTGAGGGCGCCAAGGTCTCGTACGACGAAGAGGCCGGCGAGAAGGGCCCCAAGGCCGTCAACGTCACGCAGCTCTAGGTCCAACGGACCAGCTGTTCGAAGGCCCGCTCCGGCGGGCCTTCGTCGTTCCCGGGGCGGGCGACCCGAGCGATCGATCCGAAAGACCCGAATTCCGATCGGGATTCGACTATGCTTCGTGCATGAGCACGGCCCAGCAGCTGCGGCCTGACGCACCACCCGACCTCGAGCACGCGACGGCCGAGGAGGTCATCGCCTGGGGCCTGGACCAGTTCCACCCGTCGATCGCGTTCGCCTGCTCGTTTCAGCAGGAGGAGAGCGTGCTGCTCGACATGCTGCTGAAGACCCGCCGCGACGCCCGCGTCTTCGCGCTCGACACGCACGTCCTGTTCCCGGAGACGTACGCGCTGTGGGCGCAGGTCGAGGAGCGCTACGGCATCACCGTCGAGCGCGCCCAGGGGCCGACGCTGGCCGCGCAGGCCGCGGCCCACGGCGACGCGCTGTGGCTGCGCGATCCCGACGCCTGCTGCGGGCTGCGCAAGCTGACGCCGCTGCGCGACAAGCTCGCCGGCCTGGACGCGTGGATCACCGGGATCCGCCGCGAGCAGGCGCCGACGCGCGCCGGCGCGCGCAAGGTCGAGTGGGACGAGCGCCACGGCCTGTGGAAGCTGAACCCGATCGCCGACTGGACCGAGAAGGACGTCTGGAACCGGATCCACGAGCGCGAGCTGCCGTACAACCCGCTGCACGATCAGGGGTATGCCTCGATCGGGTGCACGCACTGCACCAAGCCCGGTGCCGGCCGCGAGGGCCGGTTGTCGGTCGAGGACAAGACCGAATGTGGTCTGCACGCCGAGACACCTGGGAACCTGACATGACGACCGTGGCCGCCACCCGCCTGTCCGCCGACCTTGCCGAGCTCGAGAGCGAGGCGATTCACATCATGCGCGAGGTCGCCGCCGAGCTGGCGAAGCCGGTGCTGCTGTTCAGCGGCGGCAAGGACTCGATCGTGCTGCTGCGCCTGGCCGAGAAGGCGTTTCGCCCGGGCCGCTTCCCGTTCCCGCTGATGCACGTCGACACCGGGCACAACTTCCCTGAGGTCATCGAGTTCCGCGACCGCCGCGCGGCCGAGCTGGGCGAGCGGCTGATCGTCGCCTCCGTCGAGCAGTCGATCGCCGACGGCCGCGTGCGCGACGAGACCGGCCCGCGCGCCTCGCGCAACCGCCTGCAGTCGGTGACGCTGCTCGACGCGATCGAGGAGCACGGCTTCGACGCGGCGATCGGCGGCGCCCGCCGCGACGAGGAGCGCGCCCGCGCCAAGGAGCGGATCTTCAGCTTCCGCGACGACTTCGGCCAGTGGGATCCGCGCCGTCAGCGGCCCGAGCTGTGGTCGATCTACAACGGTCGCGTGCGCCGCGGCGAGCAGGTCCGGGTGTTCCCGCTGTCCAACTGGACCGAGCTCGACGTCTGGCGCTACATCATCGCCGAGGACATCGAGGTCCCGGACCTGTACCTCGCGCACGAGCGTGAGGTCTTCCGCCGCGACGGGATGCTCTACGCGCACTCGCAGTTCACCGAGCTGCTGCCGGGGGAGGAGCCGTTCACCGCGTCGGTCCGCTACCGCACCGTGGGCGACATGACCTGCACCGGCGCCGTCGCGTCGGACGCCGACACGCTCGAGGACGTCGTCGCCGAGATCGCCGCGACCGCAGTCACCGAGCGCGGCGAGACGCGCGCCGACGATCGCGTCACCGAGGCCGCGATGGAAGATCGCAAGAAGGAGGGCTACTTCTAGTGGAGGCGGCCTTCGCCACCCGCCCGCTGTTGCGTGTCGCGACGGCGGGCAGCGTCGACGACGGCAAGTCGACGCTGATCGGCCGGCTGCTGTACGACACCGGCTCGATCCCGCCCGACCAGCTCGAGCAGATCCGCGAGGCCAGCATCCGCCGCGGAGCGATCGGCGGCGTCGTCGATCTGGCGCTGCTGACCGACGGCCTGCGCGCCGAGCGTGAGCAGGGCATCACGATCGACGTCGCCTACCGCTACTTCCAGGTAGCCGGGCGCAAGGTCATCCTCGCCGACACGCCGGGCCACGAGCAGTACACGCGCAACATGGTCACCGGCGCGTCGACGGCGGACCTCGGCCTCGTGCTGGTCGACGCGCGCACCGGGCTCAACGCCCAGTCGCGCCGTCACGCGGCGATCTGCGCGCTGCTCCGCGTGCCGGCTGTCTGGTGCATCAACAAGCTCGACCTCGTCGGCTTCTCGCAGGAGCGGTTCGACGCGATCAGCACCGAGATCGCCGAGCTGGCGCTGCGCGAGGACCTCGACGTCGCCGGGATCCTGCCGGTCTCAGCGCTGCACGGCGACAACATCGCCACGCGGTCCGAGCAGACCCCGTGGTACGACGGGCCGACGCTGATCGAGGTGCTCGATGCCGCGCCGTCGATCGCCGCCACCGTCGACGGGCCGCTGCGGCTGCCGGTCCAGTGGGTCATCCGGCCGCAGGACCAGGGGCACCCCGACTACCGCGCATTCTCCGGCCGGATCACGTCCGGCACGCTGCGGCCCGGCGACGAGGTCGTGCTGCTGCCCAGCGGTCGCACGTCGCGCGTGCGGGCGATCGACGTCGACGGCGTCGAGCTGCCCGAGGCCCAGGCGCCGCAGTCGGTCGCCGTGCGCCTGGAGGACGACGTCGATGCTGCGCGCGGCGAGGTCATCAGCGACCCCGCCGAGCCGCCGATCGTCACCCGCGAGCTGCAGATCGAGGTCTGCTGGATGTCCGAGCAGCCGCTCGCGCCGCGCTCGCGCGTGCTCGTCAAGCACGGGACCACGACGGTCAAGGCCGTCGTCGACGCGCTCGTCGACCGGCTCGACGCCGAGGCCTTCGAGCGCACGCCGTCGCCCGACCAGCTCGAGCTCAACGACATCGGGCACGTGCACCTGCGGCTCGGCGCCTCACTCGCGATCGACCTCTACCGCGAGCACCGCGCGACCGGCAGCCTGATCCTGATCGACGAGGCGACGAACGAGACCGTCGGCGCCGGGATGATCGTCAGCGCGACGTAGCCGGCGGCTGCCCGACCGCCAGTTTCACTCGGTATGCGAGTGAAAGTGGCGGGTGAAGGGGGTCGCGGGCGCGACTTCCGGGACCGGCATCGTGGTCGTTCTGCTGGCGCTGGTCACTCCGGCCGGCGCCGCCGCCGCGCCGGCCGCGCGCCTTGGCGAGCCGCTACCCGGGCTCAGGATCCCGGCGGAAGCGCTCAGCCTCACCGGCGCATCGAACGCGCAGGGAGGCATCGCGCTCGCGTTCTTCGAGCATCGGATCGGGCGCAACGCGCGCGAGATTGTGCACCGGGACGCCGACGGCGTCTGGCGCCGGTTCGAGATCGAGCATGCCGCGTTCGCTCGGTGACCGTCGCTGTCTCGGCAACTGACGGCTCCGGCCGGACGACCAGCACGCGTGCTCGCTACGTCCCGGGTCACACGAAGTTCAACTGGTGCCGCGCCGGCTTGACCAGCCGCACCTTCGGCTGCTCGTAACACCACCACCACAGCCCCCGCAGCGGCCGCCACTAGATTGGATCGCCGGCGATGGGGGACCAGAAATGACTGAGCTGGCGGTCGAGGCGACGGGCCTCGTCAAGCGATACGGAGACAAGCTCGCGCTCGGCGGGGTCGATCTCGCGGTGCCTCAGGGCGCTGTGTGCGGACTGCTCGGCCCCAACGGGGCCGGCAAGACGACGGCGGTCCGGGTGCTGACGACGCTGACGACGCCGGATGCCGGGTCGGCGCGGGTCGCCGGACAGGACGTGATCGCCGCGCCCGCCGAGGTTCGGCGCCGCATCGGTCTTGCCGCGCAGGACGCGACCGTCGACGGGCTGCTCACCGGCGCCGAGAACCTGAAGATGATCGGCGAGCTGCACCACCTGGGCGCGCGCGCGTCCCGTTCGCGCGCGGCAGACCTGCTCGATCAGTTCTCGCTCGCAGACGCCTCCGACAAGCTCGTCAAGGAGTACTCCGGCGGCATGCGGCGCCGGCTGGACCTCGCCGCGACGCTCGTCGCCCGGCCCGAGGTGCTGTTCCTCGACGAGCCGACGACTGGCCTGGATCCACGTGCCCGCAACGAGCTGTGGGCGGTGCTCGATCACCTCGTCGATGAGGGCGTGACGATCCTGCTGACGACGCAGTACCTCGAGGAGGCCGAGCGCCTGACGGACGAGATCGTCGTCGTTGATCACGGCCTCGTCATCGCCCGCGGTGATTCGCGCAGCCTCAAGCGCCAGGTCGGCGGCGACCAGCTCCACGTCGTCTGCGCGGACGCGGCGGACCTCGATGCGGTGACCGAGATCGTCAGTCGCATCGCCGGCGCCCGGGCGACTGTCGACGCTCCCGACCGGTCCGTGGCGGCGCCGACCGACGACGGGGTCGGTGCGATCGCGGCGCTGGCAGCCGAGCTGGCCGACCGCGGAATCGCCGTCGACGACCTGGGGCTGCGCCAGCCGACGCTCGACGACGTCTTCCTGACGCTCACCGGCACAGCGCCGGACGATGACGGCCAGGCAACCAAGCAGCCCGCGCTCGCGGAGAATCCGGCATGACCGACACGACCCTGACCACGCGCGCCACGCTCCCGGCCGACACCTGGGTGATCGCCAAGCGCGGCTTGCGCCACATGCGCCGCCAGCCCGAGATGCTGGCCGACGCGACGATCCAGCCGATCATGTTCGTGCTGCTGTTCGCGTTCGTCTTCGGCGGCGCGATCAGCGTTCCCGGCGGCGGCAGCTACCGCGAGTTCCTGATGGGCGGGATCTTCTCGCAGACGATCTTCTTCGGCGCCTTCGGCGTCGCGATCTCGCTCGCCAACGATCGTCAGAACGGCGCGATCGACCGCTTCCACGCGCTGCCGATCGCGCGCTCGGCGCTGCTCGGCGGGCACGCGGTGGCGAGCCTGATCAAGGCGCTGCTGCCGATCGTGCTGATGTCGATCACCGGCTTCATCGTCGGCTGGCGCATCCACACCGGCATCGGCGACGTGCTGGCGGCCTACGGCCTGATGGTCGCGTTCTCGTTCGCCGTCATCTGGATCGGCGTGCTGCTGGCGAGCTTCGTCAAGACGCCTGAGGGCGTGCAGGGCGTCGGCTTCGTCGCGATCTTCCCGATCACGTTCATCGCCAGCACGTTCGTCCCGACGAGCACGCTGCCCGGCGTCCTGCGGACGTTCGCCGAGTGGAACCCGGTCTCCTCGCTGGCCAATGCGCTGCGCCACCTGTTCGGCAACCCCGGGGGCCTCGCGCCGCCGGACGCGGTCTGGCCGGTCGCGAATCCGGTCGTCTACACGCTGATCTGGATCGCGGCGATCCTGCTCGTGGCCGCACCGCTCGCGGTGCGCGGGTATCAGCGCTCGATCGCGTCGTAGAACGACGAACGCCCCGCGGCGGACGGGGCGTTCAGCTCATGCGGATGAGAGGACTCGAACCTCCACGTCCCAAGGGACACAGGCACCTGAAGCCTGCGTGTCTACCAATTCCACCACATCCGCGAGCGGCGCCGGACGATAGCAAGGGGCCCCCGGTTCGGCCTTCTGTGCCTTGCTATCTTCACGCCCCCAAGCCGCCATCGTCTAGGGGACTAGGACGCCGCCCTCTCACGGCGGAAACCGGGGTTCGAATCCCCGTGGCGGTACTCCCGAAGGCCCCGTGAACACGGGGCTTTCGTCGCTTCAGGCGCGGGATCGGGTCGGGCGTGTGCGAAGCTGCGCGCGTGCTGCGTCGATTCCTGCTGATCGCCGTCACGTTCGGCGTCG
>JBBRFO010000118.1:0-7429 GCA_038224135.1 Solirubrobacterales bacterium | reverse complement strand
CGAATCGAACTCGGGCGGAGAGCACTGGAACAACGTGTCGCTGCTCGGCGAGGCCGACTTCCATGTCTTGCGCTCATCCGGCAAGCGGGTCTACGGGTTCAACGGTGTCACCGGCAAGCTGATGGTCTCCTCCGACGGAGGCCACACGTGGACCGAGCACACTTCGCCGGCGTCGCTGTTCGATCTCGCGATCTCCCCCACCGACGAACGGCTGGTCGTGGCGTCCACCGAGCGCGGCCTGTTCGCCTCGCGGGATTCCGGTAAGACGTGGCGGCCGCTTCGCACCGATGTTGCAGGCCTGCTGGCCTGGCCCGCGTCAGACAGCCTGTTCCTCGTCGATGGCCAGGGCCGGGTGTCACGGAGCTCCGATGCCGGCAAGAGCTTCAACGCGGTCGGCTCGATCGGCGGGCCCCCGTCGGCGTTCGTCAGCCATGGAAGGGAGCTCTACGCCGCGCGCGGCGACGGAACGGTCGTGCGGTCCGCCGACGACGGCGCCAGCTGGGCGGTGCGAGCAACGCCCTGACACCTGAGTTCTGACGGCTTGGGGCCAGTCACTTCTTGTGAACGAAGCACGCCGTCTGCTTCTTGCCGCTCTTGTCGATTGAGCACGCGACGGGAGTGCCGCCCTTCCCATTGGCCGCCTTCAGGGCAGTCTTGTCGGAGACGAGCGGGACGCCGTCGGTGCTTCCGGAGACGATCACGATGTCGTCGTTCTTGGCGAATACATGGGCGGCCGGGTCGGTGATCGGCCTTCCGTTGACGAAGACCTGCAGCGCCTTGTCCCCGCTCGCCTTGAGTCCACCGATGTGGTCGGGCCCAAACGCGAGTCCCCAGACCTTGAAGAAGTCGCCCAGCGTCGCGCGGAAGGGCCTGTCCGCTTCCATGTGGATGACGCCGGACTGATCGTGCGTGTGGAGCGCCGTCTCGACGTGCTGGGACTCGTCGATCCCGACGTTCGCCGCGACGGGCACGAGGATCCCGTCGGCGTAGATGTGAAGCAGCTGGTGGACGTGAAACCTCTCCTTCCCGGGCGCCGGGAGGTGACGCGCGGCGAGGCGCTGTTTGATGTGGGCGTACTCGGCCGTCCAGGGCGGGCTCGTCGTCTGGACTCCGAGCCCGGTGACGACAGCGCCCTTTGCCGGGGGCGGGTCGCCCGAACCGCCGCACGCTTGGATGCTCAGCGTCGCCGCGAGGCCGGCGACGGCAACTGCGAGGAGCCGCCGTGAGGACGCGGTCTTCCGAGAGTGGTGGCTAGAGCTCATCGGATCTACTATTCCAGATCGTAGATGACGTGGCGTCACGGCTGCCGGTCTACTACTGTGTCTCGCAGATGAGTGACCGTCGTCCCGATGCCCCGCCGCTGCACGAGCTCGAGTCCGAGGTCATGGGCGTGATGTGGGAGCTCGGTGAAGCCACTGTTCGCGACGTCATGGTGCGGCTGAACGCCAGCTCCGGCCGCGAGCGCGCCTACACGACGATCATGACGATTATGCGCCGCCTGGACACGAAGGGCGTTCTGGAGCGCGAGCGCCACGGCAAGACGGACGTCTACCGGCCGAGGGCGACACGCGAGGACTACCTGGAGGCCCGTGCGAGCGCTGAGGTGAGTGCGCTGGTCGATGAGTTCGGGGACGTTGCGCTCGCGCACTTCGCGCAGGAAATGGCCAAACTCGATCCCGAGCGCCGCGACCGCCTGCGGCGTCTGGCGCGTCGTCGTGCGTAGTGCCCGCTCGCTGTACCGGGTGAACGTCGCGTTCGCCGCGTTTGCGTTCGCGGTCCTGGGGCTCGGGGCATTCGTCGCGTTTCGGGCGGTGGCCCTCGACGGGACTGCGGGCGCATTCCTCGCGTCGTGTCAGCGATTCTTTCTTCCGAACCCGAGCCCGTCGGCGATCGCCGTCCTCGTGCTCGGCAGCCTCAGCGTGGCGGTCTTCGTGCTCGGGTTGCGATCGCTGGTGCGACAGGTGCTCGCACTCCGTCGCTTTCTCTCACGCGAACGCTGGGTCGACGAGCTCAGCGTCGGCGGCACGACGGTCCGGCTGATTGACGACTCGTCAATGCAGGCGTTCTGCGCGGGCTATCTGCGCCCCCGCGTGTACATGTCCGCAGAAGCCGTGGCCCGCCTCGACGACGCGGAGCTGTCGGCCGTCGTCGCTCATGAACATCACCACCAGGTCCGCCGGGATCCGCTGCGCATCCTCATCGTTCAGGTACTCGCCGACGCGCTGTTCTTCGTCCCGATCCTGCGCGGGCTGCGCCGGCGCTACGCAGCATTCGCGGAACTCGCAGCAGACGAGGCCGCCGTCCGGGCGGTCGGAGGCGGCGCGGCCTTGGCTTCCGCGCTCCTCTCATTCGGAGAAGCGAGCAACTCCGCGGTCGTCGTCGGCGTGGCGCCGCAGCGCGTCGACGCGCTGCTCGGCGAGGCGCCGCGCTGGGAGCTACCGGTGTCACTCGTCCTCGGAGGCCTGGTCACGATCCTGGCCCTCGGCGCGTTCGCCCTCGCGACGGCGGCCGCGACAGGGCCTGGAGCGCTGAGCGGCGCGGCGCTCGCGATGCAGACCTGCATGCTCGGGATGACGGCGGCGCCGATCCTCCTCGGCGCTTGGTTGCTGCTGCTCAGCACCCGGCGCCTGCGCGCGGGCGCCTCACGCGTTTGACTGGGAGGCTGGTCAGCGATCAAAAGACCGCAGCTCGTCGTCGAGCCGCGCGCGGTCCTCGTCGCTCAGCGGCGGCGGAGACGGCTGCGCCGCGTCGTCGCCGGCCCGCCGCCAGCGGCGGCCTGCCGCGGAAAGCGCCAGGACGCCCAACGTCACGGCCAGGACCGGGACGATGTAGGCCGCAAGCGTGAAGCCCCGGGCTTCGGGAAGCGCGAGGACCTGCGGCCCGAGCTGCCGTACGAGTTCCTGCTTAATCTGAGGCTTCGTTCGCCCCTTGCGGATGAGGCGACGGATGAACGCACGCTCGCGATCGGCCTGTGGCGACTCGGCGATATTCAGCGGAACGCCACAGACGACGCACATCACCTCGTCCTCGACGTCGGGAAACGACGCCCGAGGTGCAGCGGCGCCTGTGCCCGGTGAGAGAGCGATGAGCATCGCGACCGTTGCCGCCATTGCGCGCGGGTGAACTGCTGCGAACCTCGCTCGCATGATTCAGCCGGTTGCGGGCTTGGCGGCAACGACCGCCCGCGCCCCGCGGGTTTGCACAAGGACGACCGCCCCCGCGCCGACAAGTGCGGCGGACCAGAGCTGCGGTTGCGTCAGCTCCAGCAGGACGTCGTCGTTACGGCGGATGAGTTCGACGAGGAACCGCTCGGTGCCCGCGAGGATCAGATAGATCGCGAACAGGCGCGTTGGGGCAACCTTCCGGCGTAGGCGCCAGAGCACGGCAAAGATCAGCAGCATCGCGAGCGTCTCGTACACCGGGGTCGGGTGGACCGCGATCGTCGTGGGAACTGCGCCATGCGGATACGCCATCGCCCACGGAAGGCTGCTCGCCACGCCATACGTCCCGTCGCCAGCGAGCTGGCAGCCGATGCGGCCGATGCCGTAGCCGAGCGCAAGCGCGGGAGCGGCGCTCCCCAGCAGGACAGCGGTCGGTATGCGATGACGCCATGCAGCGACGAGAACCGCGATCGCGCCGCCGATCACCCCGCCGTACCACGTGAACCCCGAACCGGACACGCTGCCCGGAGACTGAGCTGCGTGCTCAGCGAGGAAGTACAGCTTGGCGCCAGCGAGGCCGCCGAATGCCGCAGCCGCGACGAGCGTGAGGGCATCGCCGCGAACGAACCCATGGCGGTGCAGCTCGCTGCCGAGGACCGCGCCCGCGGCGGCAAACGCGATCAGCGCCATCACGCCCCACGCGTGGACGGGCAAGGACCCGATGTGGAAAAGGATCGGTCGCATGAACGCGGAGAATACTACGACAGCCTGTAGTAGTATGCCCCGTAGTAGATGCGGCGCGATGCCGCACCGTTCCTCGAAGGAGTTCCGATGACCAGCGTCCTTGCCACGAGTCTCGCCCCACTCTTCCTCCTTGCCTGCCCCGTCAGCATGGGGCTGATGATGTGGTTCATGAGCCGCGGCATGATGGGCGGTAAGAAGACATCCGAGCCCGCCCCGCGATCCACCGTCGAGGACCTTCGTGCCGAGCAGGCACGCCTGGCGGCCGAGATCGAGCGACGTGAGCCGGCGGCGTCGAGCGCCGCGGCCGAGCGCGTGACCAGCTCGCAGCCATGAGCACCGTTCTGCTCGCCGCCGTCGTCGTGTTCAGCGTCGCGTTCTGTCCACTGATGATGTGGTGGGGCGCCCGCCGTGGGCGCCAGGCACCGTGCTGCCCGCCGCAACGCGACCGCGCTCCGGACGTCGACGACCTGCGCCAACAGCACACCCGGCTCGGCGAACGGATCGCAGAATTGTCCCGCGGCAACGACCGAGCGCCTGACACACACTGATGGGCGACGGCATCTTCTTCGGCGGCTCGGTCATCGCCGCTTTCCTGGCCGGCGGCGTCGCGCTGTTCGCACCGTGCTGCATCTCGGTGATGCTGCCGGCGTACGTCGCGAGCGCGTTCCAGAACCGGCGTGCACTGGTCGCGATGACGCTCCTCTTCGCAGCCGGGATCGCGACGATCATCCTGCCGATCGCGCTCGGAGCCGCCGCGATCCAGCGCTTCATCGTCGGCCAGCACCCCGTCGTGTACACGATCATCGGGCTGACACTGCTCGCGCTCGCCGCGTACACGCTGCTCGGAGGACGCCTGCACCTGCCGATGCCGGGCGCCCGCGCCGGCGGGAAGGCCGGACCGCTTAGCGTCTACCTCCTCGGCGTTTTCTCGGGTACCGCGAGCTCTTGCTGTGCACCGGTCCTCGCGGGCGTCGTCGCGCTCTCCGGCGTGGCAGGTTCGTTCGGTCGCGCCCTGGGCCTTGGCACGGCGTTCGTGTTCGGCATGGTCGCCCCGCTGTTCGTGCTGTCGCTCATGTGGGAACGACTCGCCGAACGGCGCGACGGCCTCTTCCGGCCGCGCACGCTCACCTGGCGGATCGGCGGGCTGAGTCGAACGATCAGCGTCAGCGCGCTCGCGAGCGGCATCCTCTTGGTGCTGATGGGCGCCGCGACGCTCGTCGTCGGACTGACCAGCGACTCGATGCCCAACCCGAGCGGCTGGCAGGCGCGCTTTGGCGCCCAGCTCCAGCACAACGCCGCGGTGCTGACAAAGGACCTTTCCGGCGTGCCCGGCATCGTCGCAGTGCTCTCGCTCGCCACCGCCGCAGCGCTGCTGGTGCGTCGAGCGCTGCGCGAGACCGCGGGCCATGACCCGGACAACCTCTCCCCGTCGCCGCTCACCGATGAGCCCGACGCTGTCGACCCCGACCACCAGGAGCAGCATGAGCGCGAGTACGCGTAAGACGAGCCAATCCGGCCGCAAAGCGACCCCGGGAACCAAGAAGCCCGCTGACAAGACCGGCGTCGCGCAACGGATCGGCCCGGGCGCGAAGCTGCTTGCCGGCTCCGTGCTGGTGGTGATCGCGCTCGCGGCGATCTTCGTGCTGAACAACCATGACCCCGCCGGGACCAAACGGCTCGCGGGCGGCAGTGGCTACAAGTTCCAGGTCGGGTCGCCCGGCCGCGGACAGCCGGCGCCCGCGATGACGCTCGCCGGCACCGACGGCAAGACGTTCGACCTGGCCGCAGCACACGGCAAGAACGTCCTCCTGTACTTCCAGGAGGGCATCGGCTGCCAGCCCTGCTGGGATCAGATCCGCGACATCGAGCACTACATGCCCAAGCTCGCCGCATTGGGCGTCGACCGCGTCGTCTCGGTGACGAGCGACCCGATGGACCTGCTGAAGCGCAAGGCCTCCGACGAGGGGATCTCGACGCCGGTGCTGTCGGACCCCGACCTCGCCGTCAGCAAGACTTACAGCGCCAACCAGTACGGGATGATGGGCACGTCGCGCGACGGGCATTCGGTCGTGCTCGTGGGTCCCGACGGCCGCATCCGCTGGCGCGCTGACTACGGCGGCGCGCCCGACTTCACGATGTACGTCCCCGTGAAGGGACTCGTCGCGGACCTCATGAAGGGGCTCAAGGCGAGTGGCACCTGAACCGACGCGCATCCTGCTGCTGACAGCCGAGGAGTGCGGATTCTGCGAGGACGTCCGAGCGGTCCTGCGCCGACTCGAAACGGAGTACGAGTTGCGTGTCGAAACGCTGGCGCTCGAGACTCCCGATGGTCAGGAGATGGCGCGCCGCGGCGGCGTGCTCTTCCCGCCGGGCGCGTTCGTCGACGGGGAGCCATTCGCGTACGGGCGACTCTCCGAGCGCAAGCTGCGACGCGAGCTCGCACGCCGCGGCGCGGCGCCCCGGGCAGCCTGACGTGCGCAAACGAACCCTGCTCGACGGACTACTGGCCGGGTGCCTGTCGTTGGCAGTACTCTGGGCCGCGTCGCGGGCGACCACCGACGTCCCGTTCGCGCCGGTCGCGCTCGCCGAGCGCGCGATTCGCGCCGCGCCCGGCGGCCTAGCGACGTTCTCGATCGAGCAACTCGGCCACAGCGCCGTACGCCTGCTCACGGTCGGTGCGATCGCCGCGCTCCTCGCGATCGCAGCACTACTCGCTCACGTCACTGCACGCCCAGGCACCGCTCGGCCGTGGCTGGCAGGCGGCCTGCTGGCAGCGGCGTTCGCCGCTGCGCTCGCGATCGGGCCTCAATCAGTCGCATGGGCGCCGGCGCTGATCGGCTGCGCCGCAGCGGGCTCGGTGTACGCGCTGGCACTCGGCTGGCTGGCCGGCAACCCGGCCGGGGTTGCAGTCGGCGGCGACGACGCGCCGAGCGTCACCAGACGCCAGGCACTTGCTCGCATCGGTGCGGGCGCTGTGGCGTTCGCTGTCGGCGGCACGCTCCTCGGCCGCCTCGTCGCTCGCCGCGGCCCGAACACCGAGATCGCGCTGCACCGTCCCGAGCAGGCCGCCGAGGTCCCGATTCGCGCCCCGTTCCCCACGGTCGCCGGCATCTCCCCGGAAGTCACCGCAGTGGCCGACCACTACGTGGTCGACATCGACATCGACGATCCGGTGGTCCAGGCCTCATCGTGGGAGCTGCGCGTGAGCGGCGAGGTGGGCCACCCCATGGTGCTCTCGTTTGACGAGCTGCAGTCGCGCTTTGCAATCGTGGAGCAGTACTCGGTGCTGACGTGCGTTTCCAACGAGGTCGGCGGGGACCTCGTCGGCAACTCCCGCTGGGCCGGCGTTCGGCTCGCAGACGTCCTGCACGGCGCTGGCATCGGGGCGCGCGCGGTCGACGTCGTCTTCGGTTGCGCCGACGGCTACACGGTTGGCGTCCCGGTCGAGCGCGTCATGCAGCCGTACGCGCTGCTCGCCATCTCCCAGAATGGCCAGCCGCTCGCGCAGGAGCACGGCTTCCCCT
>JBBRFO010000117.1:0-7472 GCA_038224135.1 Solirubrobacterales bacterium | reverse complement strand
AGCAGCGACAGGAAATGCACCTGGAACAGCACGTCGCCCAGCTCGTCGAGCTGTTTGACGTCGTCGCCGGCGAGCGCCGCGTCGGCGAGCTCGTAGGCCTCCTCGACGGTGTGCGGGACGATCGAGCGCGCGTCCTGCTCACGGTCCCAGGGACACGCCAGCCGCAGCTGGCGTGTCAGGTCGTCGAGCGCGGCGAGCGCCTCGACGATCTCCGGGCGCGTCACCGGCCCGACCGAGGACGTGTCGTTACGGCGTGGTCGTCGTCTGCGGCTGCGGGACGACCGTCGCGGACGGGTTCGTCGACGTCGGTGCCTTCGGCGCCTTGTAGTTGTTGCAGTCCGGAACGAGGACCTTCTTGACGCACTCGGTCTTCTTCTTCCAGCGCTTGGAGTAGTCGACGCCGAACTTCGTCAGCGCCTGCTGCTGGTTCTGCGACGCGAGCTGCGAGGCGATCTGTGCCTTGACCGCGCTGAACGGCTGGATGTTCTCAGGGGTGATCGAGGTGACGCGGAAGACGTAGTACCCGCTCGTCGTCTTGATCGGACCGATGATCGCGCCCTTCTTGGCGGCGAACACAGCATCGTCGAAGGCCTTCTCGCCCTGGCCCTTCTGCACGTCGCGCAGGACGCCGCCGGTGTCCTTCGTCGTCGGGTCGTTGGAGAACCGCTTTGTTGCACTGGCCCACTTCTCGCCCTTCTTGACTGCGGCGAGACCGGCCTGCGCCTTGGCCTTGTCGGAGTTGAGGATGACCTGGAGCGTGCGGCTCTCGGGCGTGCCGAACTGCTTGCGGTTCTTCTGGTAGTAGGCCTGAAGGTCCTTGTCGGTCGGCGCCTTGATGTCCTTGGTGATCTTCTCCGTGATCTTCTGCTGAAGGATCTGGGTGCGCTGACGGAACTCCAGGTCGGCGAGCTGCGAGCCCGAGTTCTTCATGAACGTGACGAAGTCGGCGGCCTTCGGGAAGGCCGCGACCCGCGCCTTGTCGAACGCGGCAGCGACCTCCTTGTCGGTGACCTTCACGCCTTGGCGAGCGGCCTCCTTGTCGAGCCACGTCGAGCGGATCAGGAAGGTCCCGGTCTGCTGCTGGATCTGCGTCAGCCGCGTCTCACACTGCTGCTTGTACTGCGCGTCGGTCGGCTTCGGGGTGCCCTTGGGCAGCGGCGTCTGCACCTTCTTGGCGGCCGCGATGCAGGCGGTGAAGTTCGGCGCGTCGGGAAGGCCGGCGGCGCCGCCCTGGCCGCTGCCGGACTTGGCGGCGATCGTCGCCCAGCGGTCGAACGCCTTGTTGGAGATCGTCAGGTTGTCGACCTTGGCGACCGACCCACCCGGGACGCCGCCGCCGCACGAGGCGAGGATCGCGGCGAAAAAAACGGCGCACAGCGCCAGGGACACACGAAGAAGTCGATGCATAGGACCGGCGATTGTAGGCGGTCGGCGGACGTCACGCGCCGCGCGCAGACCGGCGTGCAGCGCGGCTACGCGGCGCGGACCACGGCGAGCAACGCGTCGGCAGCCCGGACCACGACCGGCAGGCGCTCGGCACCCGCCTCCGGCACCGGCAGCGACACGAGCTCGCGGCCGGGCTCGTAGCGGGCCTGCGGCAACTCGGCCGCCAGCCGGGCACGGCGGGCGTCGTCCAGGTCGATCGGCGTGACGGACATCCGGCCCTGCCGGATCGTGACCGCCCGCGCGCCCGCCTCGCCGAGGCGGATCCGGGCGTGCTGGAGCGCGACGAGGTTCTCGACCGGCTCGGGCAGCGGCCCGAATCGATCGGCCAGCTCCTCGCGCAGCGCCCCGAGGTCAGCGACCTCGCGGGCCGCGGCGATCCGCCGGTGAACCTCGATCTTGGCGGCCTCGTACGGCACATAGTCGGCGGGAACGTACGCGTCGACCTGCACATCCAGCCGCACCGGTTCCGGTTCGTCGTCGTCGGCGCCCGGAGGACCGCCGGCCCGCACGGCCTCGTCGAGCATCGACAGGTACAGCTCGAAGCCGAGCGCCGCGACGTGCCCGGACTGCTCGTCGCCGAGCAGATTGCCGGCACCGCGGATCTCCAGGTCGCGCATCGCGATCTTGAAGCCGGCGCCGAGCTCGGTGTAGTCGGACAGCGCGCTGAGGCGCTTCATCGCCTCCTCGGTCAGCGCCGCGTGCGAGGGGTAGAGCAGATAGGCGTACGCGCGCTCGCGGCTGCGGCCGACGCGTCCGCGGATCTGATAGAGCTGGGCCAGCCCGAACAGGTCCGAGCGCTCGACGATCAGCGTGTTCGCCTGCGGGATGTCGATGCCCGACTCGATGATGCTCGTGGCCACCAGCACGTCGGCGTCACCGCGCAGGAAGCGCAGCATCCGCTCCTCCAGTTCGTGCTCGCCGAGCTGGCCGTGAGCGACCTCGAAGCTCAGCTGCGGGCAGAGGCCGCGCAGCCGCTCGGCGACCTCGTCGATCGTCTCGACGCGGTTGTGCAGGAAGAACGCCTGCCCACCGCGTGCCTTCTCGCGCTCCAGCGCCTGGCGGACGAGTTGCTCGTCGTATTCGCCGACGTAGGTCTTGACCGGCCGGCGGCCTTCGGGCGGCGTCTCGATCACGCTGATGTCGCGCATCCCCGCGAGCGACATCTGCAGCGTCCGCGGGATCGGCGTCGCGCTCATCGCGATCACGTCGACCTTGAGCTTCAGCTGGCGCAGCAGCTCTTTCTGCTTGACGCCGAAGCGCTGCTCCTCGTCGATCACCAGCAGGCCGAGGTTCTTGGGCCGCATGTCGCGTCCGAGCACGCGGTGGGTGCCGACGAGGATGTCGATCTCGCCCGCGTTGAAGCGGCTGACGACCGCACGCTGGTCAGCGGCGCTGCGGAAGCGGCTGACGACGTCGATCGTGAACGGGTAGTCCTTCAGCCGTTCGGAGAACGTGCCGTGGTGCTGCTGGGCGAGGATCGTCGTCGGCGCGAGGACCAGCACCTGCTTGCCGTCCTCCGCGGCCTTGAACGCCGCGCGCAGCGCCACTTCGGTCTTGCCGAAGCCGACGTCGCCGCAGATCAGCCGGTCCATCGGCTGATCGCGCTCCATGTCGGCCTTGACGGCCTCGATCGCCTCGCGCTGGTCGGCGGTCTCCTGCCAGGGGAAGCGCTCCTCGAACTCGTGCAGCCACTCCGAGTCGGGGCCGAAGGCGTGACCGGCGCGGCGCTTGCGCTCGGCGTACAGGTTGAGCAGCTCGCCGGCCAGCTCCTGCGCGGCATGACGCGCGCGCGACTTCATCGCGTCCCAGGCCTTGCCGCCCAGCTTGCTCAGCGGCGGGTGATCGCCGCCGGCGCCGACGTAGCGTGTGATCTTGGCGAGCTGGTCGACGGGCAGGAAGACCTTGTCCGACCCGGCGTACTCCAGCTCCAGGTAGTCGCGGGTGATGCCGGCGACGGTCTTGGTGTCGAACCCGGCGAAGCGGGCCAGGCCGTGGTCCTCGTGGACCACGATGTCGCCGCCGCGCAGGTCAGTGAACGAGCTCAGGCGCCCGCGTGCGCGGCGCCCGGCGCCCTGGCCGGCCGTCCGCTCGGCGCGCCGGCGGCGGAACAGGCGCGCCTCGGGCAACACGGCCAGCCGCAGACCGGCCGCGATGAAGCCGTCACGCAGGCCCGCCTCGGCGAAGCGCAGCGTCCCCTCGCCGTCGGCCGGCGGCGCGCTCGGCTGCGCGTCCGGCTCCAGCCACGGAGCTCGCAGGCGGGCGAGGTTGTACGCGACGCGCTCGCCCTCGCCGCGGCGCGCGAAGGTGACGACGGTCGTGTAGGAGGAGCGCACGAGCTTCTCCAGCTCCGGCTCGGCCTCCTTCAGTGAGCGGGCGGCGACATCGGCGGCCTGTGCCCGGAACGCGACCGGCTGCCCGGCATCGAGCGAGCTCAGGCGGATCCGGCAGCGCTCGCTCAGCGCTGTGGCGATGTCGGCGGGTCGCACGTACAGCTGGTGGGCGTCCTCGTCGTGGAAGGCCGCCGTCACGTCCTGCCAGTGATCGGTCAGGGCCGGCGCGATCTCCTCCTCGGCGGCGATGATCACGGCGGCCTGCTGCGGCGCCAGGTCGAGCAGCGCGTGGAAGCGATCGAGCGGCAGCAGTTGCGCGACGTCCGGGCGCTCCTCGGCGGCGCTGATCGCGGCGATCTCGGCCAGCTCGCGGTGCTCGGCGGCGAGTTCGGCCGCCGGCGCGATCTCGACCGCGTCGAGGTCGCCGAGCGAGCGCTGGGTGAACGTGGAGAACTGGCGCAGCGACTCGATCTCGATGTCGAACAGGTCGATCCGGACGGCGTGGTCCTCGGTCGCCGGGAAGACGTCGAGGATGCCCCCGCGAACCGCGAACTGCCCGCGATCGTCGACCTGATCGACGCGCTCGTACCCGGCTGCGACGAGCTGCTGGGCGGTCTCGTCGAGGTCGATCAGGTCGCCGCGCCGGAGCATGAACGCGTGCGGGCGCAGCGCCGGGTCCGGGACCTTCTCGGACAGCGCGATCGCGGAGACGACGACGACGGGCGGCTCGCCGATCGGCTCGTCGTCCCAGGCAAGCAGGGCGTCCAGCGCCGCGACCCGCAGGCCGACCAGATGCGGCGGCGGCGCCAGGTGCGACTCGTAGGCGACGCCACGCGATGGGTAGAAGCGGACCGGCCGCGGGGCGAGCCAGGCGCGCAGGTCGCCGGCCAGCTCGCGCGCCTGGCGATCGTCGCCGGCGACGACGATCGCCGGGCGGCCGGAGGCGAGCGCGTCGTCGACCCCGTCGAGCAGCGCGGCGACGAGGTAGGGCCGCAGCGATCGCGAGACGAACGCGGCGCCGCCGTCGCGCGCCAGCGCGGCGCCGGCCGGGTCGTGGGCGAGGTGCGTGAGGAGCGGGCGCAGGGACATTCGGGCGGGCACGGCGAACGACCGCGCTGGGTGCGCGGCCGTGTCCGTTGCGACGATAGCGCCGGTTGTGCGGTGCTTCGGCGTCAGGCCGTCGCGTCGATGTTCAGGCGCACGTAGTGGATCGTGAGCGGCGACTCGAGCTGCGCGATCACGGCGGCGATGTACCCGTCGTGAAGGTCGGCGGGGAGCCGCTCGAGGTGCGCGCCGAGGTTGATCTCGCGCAGCCAGCGGGCCGGATCCTCGGGGGTGACCGGCCAGCCCTCCAGCCAGCAGCGAGCGTCGCCGAAGCCGGCTGCTCGCAGCAGCGCCTCGGTCTCCTGCGGCGCGGCGAAGCGCCACGGGCCGGTCCATCCGTCGAAGTGCTCGGCGAACGGCGGTTGCTCGGCCGTCGCGCGGGCGGCGGCGTGGACGGTGGCGATGTTGCCCGCACCGCCGCACTGCGCGACCAGCCGTCCGCCATCGCCCAGGACCGCGCGCAGCCGCGCGAACAGCGCCGTGTGATCGGCGATCCAATGGAACGTCGCGGTCGACAGGATCGCGTCGACCGGTCCGAGTGCCGGGTCGAGGGCGAGCAGGTCGCTCGTGACGAGCGTCGTGCGGGCTTCGTGGCCCGCGAGCCGTTCGCGCGCGGCATCGATCATCGACTGCGATCCGTCGACGCCGATCACCCGCCTGCCCGGCGGGCGGTCGAGCAGCGCCTGCGTGACCCGGCCCGACCCGCAGCCCGCGTCGAGCACGGCCTCATCGCCGCGCAGCTCGAGCCGGTCCAGCACCGCCAGCCCCATCGCCTCCATCGGCGCCGAGATGCGGTCGTACTCGGCGCCGTTCCAAGCGCGTGGGGTCATCATGGTCTGTATGTTATCACGTACGTTTGTCTGCTCCTGCTCCGACGCATTTCTGATGTAAAGCAGGGCCCACGCGTCACGTCCGGACAGGCACGATCAAGGGGTGAAGTCGATCGACCCCTCCATGCGCGGTGATTCGACTGCACCCCATGCTGACCGGCTGATCGCTGCGCTCGCGACCAGACAGCACGGCGTCATCGCCAGGCTCCAGCTCCTGCGACTCGGGATCAGCGGCCACGCGATCGACCGCCGCGTCGCCCGCGGGCAGCTGATCGTGATCCACCGCGGCATCTACGCGGTCGGGCACTCGGCACTGACGCGAGCCGGCCGCTGGACGGCCGCAGTGTTGGCCGCCGGCGAGGGCGCGACGCTCAGTCATCAGTCCGCCGGAGCCGGGCTGCGGATCATCAGCTGGGACGGCATCACCCACGTCACGGCCCCCGGAACGCGTCGTCGGCGCCCAGGAATCGACATCCATCAGAGCCGGGGTCTCACCTCGGCCGATGTCTGCATCGTCGACGGGATCCCGACGACGACATGGGCGCGGACGCTGATCGACCTCGGAGCGGTCCTCCCGGTCGATCGCCTCGCGCGGGCGCTCGAGCAGGCCGCGATCGCGCGCCTCTACGACGACGCCGAACTGCACGCCGCGATGGACCGGGCACAGGGCCACCGCGGGATCGCGCGCCTGCGAACGGCACTTGCGCGAGGTGATCACCTGATGCCCCAGCAGGTCCGGTCGCCGCTGGAGGAGCGCTTTCTGCGGCTCGTGCGCTGGGCCGACCCGCCGCTGCCACCGGTGCGGACCAACGTCTGGCTGCCCGAGCTCGGCGAGGTCGACGCGCTCTGGGCGGCGGAGCGCGTCGCGGTCGAGCTCGACAGCGCGCGGTTCCATGCGCACGTCGGTGCCCGCGAGCGCGACGCGGCCAAGACCGCCGACCTGCAAGCCGCCGGGTTCCACGTCGTACGGCTGCGATGGGACGACGTGACCGCCAGGCCGGCGCCGACGCTCCGCCGGCTGCGCGAGCTGCTCAACCGCGCAGGCGGCACGTGAAGTCGATTGACCCCGCAATCCGTCGTCAATCGACTGCACCTCGTACCGCGACCACACGTGAAGTCGATTTGACCCCGCAATGCGTGGTCAATCGACTGCACGTCGTACTGCGACCGCGCGTGCGGCCCTGCCCCCTACGTCAGCTCCAGCTCGCCCGCCACGACGCGCTCCGCCACGTCCGCGGCATCGCGCACCAGTTGCTCGACGTCAGCCGTAGCCTGACGCCAGCGGCCCAGCACGTAGCTCGACACGATCTCGGGGTCGGTCGACTCCGGGCGGCCGACGCCGATCCTGACGCGACCGAAGTCCGGCGAGCCGAGCCCGCGGCGCAGCGACTTCAGGCCATTGTGGCCCGCCAGACCGCCGCCCAGACGCCGGCGGATGTCGCCGAACGGCAGGTCGATCTCGTCGTGGAGCACGAGGACGTGGTCGAGGTCGACCTTCGTGGCGCCGCGGGCGGGGCCGGCGGAGTCGCCGGCGACGTTCATGAACGTCTGGGGCAGCAGCACGGCCACCCGAGGGGAATCGATGCCGCCCACCCCCGCGCGCCCCTCGGCGAACAGGCCGTTGAACTTCTTCTTCGGCGCACCCAGCTCCCAGCGCTCGATGAGCGCGCGGGCGACCTCGAAGCCGACGTTGTGCGGCGTGCCTTCGTAGCGGGACCCGGGGTTGCCGAGCCCGACGATCAGCCAGTCGGCGGGTGCGACG
>JBBRFO010000116.1:0-7481 GCA_038224135.1 Solirubrobacterales bacterium | reverse complement strand
GCCACCAGTCGCTCGAGCAGCAGCTGCAGATGAGCGAGGTCAACTGGCACGGCACGCTGCGCACCGTGCACCACGGGCTCCCCCACCTGCTCGACCGCGCGCACGGCCACGTCGTCGTCGTCTCGTCGGGGGCGGCGCTGCGCTCGTTCCCGTGGGCCGCGGTGTACGGCGGGACGAAGGCCGCCCAGCGGATGTTCGCCGAGGCGCTGCGGCACGAGCTCAGCGGCACCGGCGTGTCGCTGACGACCGTCTACCCCGGCGAGATCGCGACGAGCCTGCACGAGCACGAGAAGGACCGGATGCCCGACTGGTACCGCGGCGGCCCCGGCGCGGCGCCGGCCGACGAACTTGCCCGCAAGATCATCGCGGCGGTCGAGTCCGACGCACGCTCGCTCCATCACCCGCCGATCGTGCGATTGCTCCAGGTGCTGCACAACGTCAGTCCCAAGGCGAGCGACGCGCTGCTGCGCCGTCTGCGCGGCGGCACCGCCGCGCCGCGCCGCGACTGAACTCAGCGTCGCTTGCGCGCGCAGAGCCGGTAGCTGCGGGTCAGCGTGACCTTGCGCCCGTCGCTGGCGCGGACGCTGATCGTGACCTTGACGCGACCCTTGGGCAGCCCGGTCAGGTTGATCGGCGCGGTCAGCGCGCGGCCCTTGACGACGCGCGCGCGGCGGCCGGAGATCGTGATCGTCAGATCCTTGGCCGTCAGGCCTTTGGGCATCCGCAGGCGGAGCGCGAAGCTGCGCCTGCTGAGGCACGCCTTCGTCCCGGGAAGCGTGAGCGCGCCGGCGGCGGTGAAGACGATCTTCTTGACCGGCGGTGGGCTCGGCGCTGGAGCTGGGCTCGGGTCCGGCGTCTTCGGCGGTACCGGGACGGTCACGATGACCGCCTGCGTTGCGCTTGCCCCAGCCGGGTCGGTGACGCGCACCGTCGCCACGTGCGCGCCCGACGACGCGAAGGCGTGACTGGTGCTCGGGCCTGTCGCCGTGGCGCCGTCGTCGAACGACCACGCATAGCTCAGCAGTGGCGACTCGAGCGGGTCGGCGTCGGTCGCCGCGGCATCAAACGCAACGGCGGCGCCGATCGCGGGACTCGCGGGCATGCCCGCCGCCGACGAGATCACGGGGGCCCGGCGCTGGTACTCGTAGGCGCCGAGGTCGACCGTCGCGATCCCCGCACCGTCGCCGTCAATGACGCGCTCAAGGCCGCCGAGGTCCGTGATCGTCAGCCCCGGTGTCGTCGCGCCGAAGTCGATCAGCGGCGAGTCCCAGCGCAGGCGGAAGTCGGCTGCTGGGTCGATGAACCCCGGCACGGCGGAGGTGACGTTCGTTCGCGTCACTCCGGGGTCGAGGGGCGGGTCGCTGCAGGTGCTGGTGATCTGGCCGGTCAGCGCGGAGTCGTTCACCGTGATCGTGCCCTGGGGAACGGTGCCGCCCTCGTTGCAGGCGAGCGCGGTGGTGAACCCGCTGATGATCGAGTCGTGCAGCGTGATCGACATCATGTCGGCCTCGTTGACCGTCCCGGCGTCGACTCTCACCGCGGGCGGTGACAGCGCGTTGCCGATCAGCGTGACGCGGTCGGCGGTCAGCGCACTCGTGTTCGGAGCGTTGTTGCCCCCGTCGCCCACCCCGAGGGCACTTCCGGGTGACCCGCGCATGTCGAGCAGCGAGTCAGTGATCGTGAGCGCGCCGCTGAAGGTCGCCTGCGCCCCAGAGCTCGCGCCCGAGATGCGCGCCCGCCGCACGGTCGCCGTCGCGCCCGCGGCGTCGACGTCGATGCCAGTTCCGCCAATCAGGGTGGCGGTGATGTCGGTCAGGAGCGCGGAGCCTCCCTGCACTTCGAACGCCCGAGCGAACCCGCCGTCGACCGTTGCGCGCCGAACGATGTCGCTGGCCCCGAGGGTCTGGATGGCAAACACGCTTGCGCCGCCGGTTTTCGTCACTGCGACGTCCTCGATCGTCGCGTCGGGCGAGGACGCGCGGAGACCGAAGACCGTCCCCCCAGCCGTGATCGTCGCCGTCAGGTCGGCGACGCGGTTTCCGGACGCGCTGCCGGCCAGATTCAACGCGATCCCGGATGCGGTCTGGATCACCGTCGCGCCGACGCCGGCGCCGACGATCTCGACCGGGCCTGACCCGCCGTAGGAGAACGGCCCAACGTACGTGCCTGCCGCGAGATTGATCGTGTCGGCGTCCACGTTCGCCGCCGCTGCGCTGAGCGCCGCGGTCAGGCCAGGACTGGTCGTCACCTGGACGACGGCCGCGCCCGCGCCCGCGGGAAGCGCGAGCAGAGCGAGGACGAGCAGGCACGACAGACGAGCAGAGCGAAGCATCGGCGGGACCGTAGCGGCGGCTGCGGGCGACCCGGACGTTCAGCCAGGGAGCCGCTGCCGCGGCACGCTCGCCAGGACGTCGGCGGTGTGTTGCAACCGACGCTCGACGATGTCCACCATCTCGCGCGCGGCCGGCGACAGCGGCGCGCCGCGGCGGAAGGCGAAGGCCAGCGTCAGGTGGATCGGCTCGGCGAACGGCACCCAGCCGATCCGCCGCGAGACGCGCCGGCCGGGCGCGTTGAGCAGCCCGGCCTCCAGGATCGTGTCGCCGACGCCGTCCGCGACGAGGTCGAGCACCGTGCCGACGGTTTCGACATCGACGACCGGCTCGACCACGACACCCGCGCGCTGAGCCAGCTCGGCGATCCGCCGCCGCGTCGGATCCTCGATGCCGAAGCTCGCGTCGGGGAACACGAGCGGCATCTGCGCCAGGCGCTCGATCGTCATCGGCTCGCGCAGCTTGTCGGGATCGGCGCTGGCGAACAGCAGCTCGTCGTCGAGCAGCGGGCGCACGGCCAGGCCCTCGTCGTTGACCGGAAGCCCGACGAGCGCCGCCTCGAGGCGCCCTGCCCGGACGTCGTCGGCGGCCTCGGACGAGTTCAGCCCGGCGATGCGCAGCCGGACGCCGGGATGCAGACGGCGGAACTCGCCGAGCATCTCTGAGCCGAGGTAGTCGCGCGCCGTCGACAGCGTCCCGAAGCTCAGCGTGCCGCCGCGGATCTCCCGGACCGCGATGACCGACTCGCGCGCGGCGTCGACGGCGGCGAGGACCGCCTCCGCGTGCGGGCGCAGGTTGCGTCCGGCCTCCGTCGGCACGAGCCCGCGGCCGACGCGCCGGAACAGCTGCACACCGAGCTCGCCCTCCAGCCGGCGGACCTGCTCGGACACCGACGGCTGCGCCAGGTGGAGCGCGTCGGCAGCGGCCGTGAACGACCCGTGATCAAACGACGCGACAACGTACTCCAGCTGCTGAAGATTCATAGGCTTTGCCTTGGGCTCCCGAAGGAGACATAGCCTACCACCGAGGGCTCATCAGGCGTACCGTTGTCCACATCCTGTTCCTCGTCTCATCGAATTGAGTCTCTGATGTTCCTCACCATCGTCGGAATCGCCATCGTCTTCGCCGTGTTCGCCGCTCCCGCGGTCGCCGCCGTCCGTCACGGTGCAGACTCGCGCCGTGACGAGGCCCAGCACGGCAGCCTCGTGTCCTCGGACTACGCGACGCCGGTCCATGGGTGGTGGCGTTGAACGGTCACGCGGCGCGGCTCATCACGCCCGCACATGACGCCGGGGGCCATGCTCGCGGCGTCGCGCTGGCCCTCCTCTCCGCGACGGGGTTCGGCGCGATGGGTGTTCTGGCGAAGGTCGCCTACTCCCACGGCGCGAACGTCCCGACGCTGCTCTCCGGCCGCTTCACGCTCGCCGCGGTGCTGCTCTGGTCCATCGTGGCCGTCCGCCGGCCCGCACTGCCCTCGCGCGCCGTCCTGATCGCCGGCTTCCTGCTCGGCGCCTGCTTCTACGGCGCCGAGTCGGGGCTGTACTTCACCGCGCTGACGCGGCTCGACGCGTCGATGGTGGCGTTGCTGCTCTACACCTACCCCGTGCTCGTCGTCGCCGGCGCGGTCCTGCTGCGCCGCGAGCGCGCCGACCGCGACCGCGCGGTCGCGCTGGCCGTCGCACTCGCCGGGGCCGTGCTCGTCATCGCCGGCGCCGGAACCGGCGCCCTGGATGGGCTCGGCGTGACGATCGCGCTGACCACGGCCGTCATGTACTCGGCCTACGTCCTCGTCGCCGACGGCATCACGCGCCGGATCGACCCGCTGGTGCTGGCAGCGCTGGTGACGGCCGGCGCCGCGACGAGCACGACGATCTTCGGCGCCGCCACCGGATCGCTGCACACGGTCGACCCGACGGGCGCGCTCGTCATCGTCGCACTGGCCGTCGTCTGCACCGTCGTCCCGATCACGGCGTTCCTGTTCGCGCTGCCGCTGGTCGGCGCCAGCACCGCGAGCATCCTCAACACGCTCGAGCCGGTCGTCGCCTGCACACTCGCGGCAGCGGCGTTCGGCGAGGCGCTCAGCCCGCTCCAGGTGCTCGGCGGTACGCTCGTCATCAGCGCCGTGGCCGGGCTTCAGTTCCGCCGGTCCGCGCGCATCCGCGCCGATGACGCTGCCGCTGACGTCGCCACTGCCTCCGATGCTCGCCAAGGGCCAGCGCACGCTGCCCGACGGCGACGGCTGGGCGTTCGAACCGAAGTGGGACGGATTCCGGGCGATCGCGTTCGTCGACGGGGACAGCTGCGAGCTTCAGTCGCGCAACGGCCGGCCGCTTGGACGCTATTTCCCTGAGCTGCAGTTCCCGCCGGGCCGCTGGGTGCTCGACGGTGAGATCGTCGTCCGCGGTCCCGACGGCCGCGAGGACTTCAACGTCCTCGGCCAGCGGGTCCACCCCGCGCTGTCGCGCATCGAGCGACTGAGCGCCGAGACACCGGCGACGTTCCTGGCCTTCGATCTGCTCGCGCGCGACGACGAGGTGCTGATCGAGCGGCCGTTGCACGAGCGCCGCGCCGCGCTCGAAGCACTGCTCGCCGGGCCGGCGTGGGCCTCGGCCCCGGTCGAGCTGACGCCGATGGTCCGCAACGCCGCCGACGCCGAGATCTGGCTGCACGAGGCCGAGGGCGTGATCGCCAAGGACTGGGACGCGCCATACCGCCCGGGTGAGCGGGTCGGCATGCTGAAGATCAAGCGCCTTCGGACGATCGACGTCGTGGTGATGGGCTGGCGCCCGGGCAAGGCCGAGGGCACGGTCGGCGCGCTCATCCTCGGCCTCTACGAACCCGACGGAAGGCTGCGCGAGGTCGGGCACTCGTCGGGATTCACGGCGCAGGAGAAGCGCGAACTGCCGAAGCTGCTCGCACCGCTGGAGACCGGGTCGCGTGGGTCCGGGGAGCCGAGTCGCTGGTCCGGCGGCAAGGATCTGCAGTGGGTCGAACTACGCCCCGAGCTGGTCGCGGAGATCACCTTCGACCACACGTCGAACGGCCGGATCCGTCACGGGGCCAAGGTGCAGCGCTGGCGGGACGACAAGCCGGCTTCCGAGTGCACGGTGGATCAGCTGTTGGCGTAGGCGCGGTTGTGCCGGTGCTGCGCGGGGCGTCGGTGGCCGGGCTGGTCAGGTGGAAGGTGGAACGGGGCGTTTGCGACGAAGCGGGCGCCGGCGTCTAACTGGGACGTTCTCTCGCATACCGAGAGAACGTCCCACCTTCGCGAATTGCCCCGGTCGGTTCGTCACGAAACGCCCGCGCCTTGCTGATAAACGCACACGGCAGCCAGCAAGCGTCCGCGCGACCTCGCCCCGACCGGCCGAGACCGGCACGCCTCGCGCAGCACCAGCGCGCAGCGGCCCGAGGCGCTACTACTCCCCCTGCTTCGCCCGGCTCGGCTGCACCCGCTTGGGCTCGCCGGCCTGCTTGCGGAAGCTCGGCGGCCAGGGCGCGTCGCCGAGCCCTGACTCCTCATCGAGGCGCGCGAGTTCCAGCAACGGCGACAGATCGTGGACGACATCGTCGATCGCGGCGATCGGGTCGCCGACGTCGGCCAGACGCGCAGGAACGGTGAACAGCGTGAAGTCGTCGAGCTCGCAGTCGGGCACCTCGTCCCAGCGCAGCCCGCACGACACGCGCGCCCCGGGCACCGGACGCACGGAATACGCACTGGCGACGGTGCGGTCGCGTGCGTTCTGGTTGTAGTCGATGAAGACGCCGACGCGTTCCTCCTTCCACCACTTCGTGGTGGCCTTCCCGGGCATCCGCCGCTCGACCTCGCGCCCGAGCGCCAGCGCCGCGCGGCGCACCTCGGTGAAGTCCCAGCGCGGTTCGATCCGCACGTTGATGTGCATCCCGCGCGAGCCCGACGTCTTCGGGAAGCCGATCAGCTCGCCGGTGTCGTGCAGCACGTCGCGGACGCACAGCGCGACCTCGCGGACGGTCTCCCAGGCGACGCCCTCGGAGGGATCGAGGTCGATCCGCAGCTCGTCGGGGTGGTCGAGGTCGGCGCGACGCACCGGCCACGGTTTCCAGTCGATGTTCGCGAGATTCGCTGCCCAGATCAGGTGCGCGGCATCGTTGGGCACGAGCTCCGTCGCGGTGCGACCCGACGGGAACGTCACCGTCGCCGTCTGGAGCCACTCGGGCCGTGACTCTGGCACGCGCTTCTGGAAGAAGAACTCGCCTTCGATCCCGTTGACCCAGCGCTTGAGCACCGTCGGCCGCTCGCGCAGCCCGACGAGCACGGCGTCCGCGGCCTGCAGGTAGTACTCGGCCAGGTCGAGCTTGGTCACCGCGGGCCGGCCGGCGTGCGCCGGAAACAGCTCCTTCGCCGGACTCGACAGCCGCACATCGTGGCCGGCCGCCTGGATCGTCGTCGCGTCGCTCTTCGCCATGTGCCTGCCAGGATGCCGCACGGTGCCGTCAGCTGAAACCCCCACAACGCCGCAGGCTGACCCGCGCCGGCTGCTGATCGCCCCGGACGCGTTCAAGGGAACGTTCAGCGCGCCGGTCGTCGCGGCCGCGATCGGGCGCGGGATCGAGCGTGGCGGCCTGGTCCCGCCTGATCTGATGCCGGTCGCCGATGGCGGCGAGGGCACGCTGGGGGTGCTGCTCCCGGTGCTCGGCGGCGAGACCGCCGGCGCGCTCGCGCGCGACCCGCTCGGGCACGAGCGGCGCGCCGGGTTCGCGCTGCTGGAGGGCGGGGCGGGCGCGCTCGTGGAGACCGCGCAGGCGATCGGCCTCGACCTCGTCAATGCCGCTGATCGTGACGCCGAGGCCGCGACCTCGCACGGCGCCGGCGACCTCGTCGCGACCGCGATCGACGCCGGCGCCGACGTCGTCTTCGTCGCCGTCGGCGGAAGTGCGAGCAGCGACGGCGGCACCGGTGCGATCGAGGCGATCGAGGATCGCGGCGGCCTGCGCGGCGCGCAGCTCGTCGTGCTCTGCGACGTGCGGACCCCATTCGAGCTGGCCGCCGAGCGCTTCGGCCCGCAGAAGGGCGCCGACGCCGCGGCCGTTCGCCGGCTTGCGAAACGCCTCGATCGCCTGGCGACCACCTGGCCCGCCGATCCGCGCGGCATCCCGCTGACCGGCGCCGGCGGT
>JBBRFO010000115.1:0-7529 GCA_038224135.1 Solirubrobacterales bacterium | reverse complement strand
TTCGAGCTGGCCGCCGAGCGCTTCGGCCCGCAGAAGGGCGCCGACGCCGCGGCCGTTCGCCGGCTTGCGAAACGCCTCGATCGCCTGGCGACCACCTGGCCCGCCGATCCGCGCGGCATCCCGCTGACCGGCGCCGGCGGTGGCCTGTCGGGCGGGCTGTGGGCGTGCTGCGGCGCCCGCCTGGAGCCCGGCGCCGCGTTCGTCCTGAGCGCCCTCGGCGCGGACGACCGGATGCGCGCCTCGCGCGCGCTGGTCGTCGGCGAGGGGCGTCTGGACGCGACGACGCTCGAGGGCAAGATCGCCGGCGAGCTCGCGACGCGCGCGCGCCAGGGCGGTGTGCCCTGCCACGCGATCGTCGGCGAGGACGCGCTGGACCTGTTCAGCCGGCGGATGATCGACCTGCAGACCGTGCACGCTGCCCCGACGATCGCAGCGCTCGAGGCCGCCGGCGAGGCGCTGGCCGCGCTGGTGTAGCCGATCCGCGCGCGGCGGGTACGTTCAGGAGATGTCCGATCGCAGCCGCACCTTCCCGACGAGCGGCCGCCGCGCGGTCGTCATCGGCGCGGGGTCGTTCGGCACGGCGATCGCGGTCCTGCTGGCACGCGGCGGTCTGCGCACCACGCTGCAGACCCGCACGCCGCAGCAGGCGGCCGAGCTGCAGGCCGCGCGCGAGAACGCCGTCTACCTGCCCGGGATCACCTTCCCATCCGACCTGCGGATCGATTCGGCCGATGCCGGCCTGACCCGCGCAGACATGGTGTTCATCGGCGTTCCCTCCCGCGGGCTCGGCGAGCTGCTGACGACGCTGCCGGCTCGCGGCCTGCGTGACCGCGCGGCGATCATCTCGCTCGCCAAGGGCCTCGTCCCGCCCGAGGGTCGCGCCCCGTCCGCCGTCCTGACCGAGCTGTTCGGCGAGCAGCGCGTCGCCGTCATCGGCGGTCCCGCCCACGCCCGTGAGATGGTCACCGAGGGCGCGGGCCTCGTCGCCGCCTCGGCCAACGAAGAGCTGACGCGGATGGTCGCGCGCACGCTGATCCGCGCGGGCGTCGTCTGTGAGGAGTCCAACGACCCGGTCGGCGTCGAACTCGCCGGTGCGGCCAAGAACGCGGCCGCGCTCGCCAGCGGGGCGACCGAGCGGCAGGGCCTGAACGCTGCCGGCGCGGCCGCGGGCCACATCTTTGCCGAGGTCTGGCGCTTTGCCGAGCAGCAGGGCGCCCGGCCCGAATCGCTGATCGGCCTGGCCGGCACGGGCGACCTCGTCGCGACGGTGCTCGCCCCCGGCAGCCGCAACCGCCGCGCCGGGGAGCTGCTGGCCGACGGCGTCGCGGCGGCCGACATCCCGGCCCACATCGGGCAGGCGGTCGAGGCGCTGGAGTCGGTCCCGCTGCTGGCCCGTGCGCTCCATCACGCCGGGCTCGACGCGCCGGTCACCTCGGCCCTCTCGCGCCTGATCGCCGGCGAACTGCCGCTGGATGACTGGGTCGCCCTGGTCCGCACCACCGTTCCGCCCCGCGCGCGCTGGCGGGCACCGGTGCGGCGCGGCTTCTGGCGCCGAGTCTGGGCACGCCTGCGGCGTCCGCGCGCGAGCGTCGCACTCGGCCTCCCGCCCGGTGGCGACGACGCATCCGACTAGCCTGCCCGGCGTGATCAGCTACTTCCAGGCCATCATCCTCGGCCTCCTTCAGGGCGTCGCGGAGCCGTTCCCGGTCTCCAGCCTCGGCCAGTCGGTCGTCCTGCCGAAGGTCCTCGGCTGGAACATCCACCAGAACGACGACTACTTCGTCACGTTTCTCGTCGCGACGCACTTCGCGACGGCGCTCGTCCTGCTGTGGATCTTCCGCGAGGACTGGGGGCGGATCACGCGCGGCATGGGCCGCTCGCTGCGCGATCGCGAGATCCGCGCCGACGATGCTGACGCGCGGCTCGGCTGGCTGCTGGTCGTCGGCACGATCCCGGCCGGCATCCTCGGCCTGCTGCTCGAGCACTCGCTGCGCCACCTGTTCGCCTCGGCACAGTCGGCGGCGGCGTTCCTGATCGTCAACGGCCTGCTGCTGTTCGCCTTCGAGCGTCTGCGCAGCCGACCGGCGAGCGCCGCGCCGGCCGAGGGTGACGGCGACTCGCACATCGCCCAGGCCAGCTGGCGCCAGGGCGTCGCCGTCGGCACCGCGCAGGCACTCGCGCTGATCCCCGGCATCTCGCGCTCCGGTGTGACGATGGGCGGCGGCCTGATGGTCGGCCTGTCGAACGAGGACGCCGCGCGCTACGGCTTCCTGCTGGCGACGCCGATCATCGGCGCCGCGGCGCTGCTGAAACTCCCGGACCTGTTCGGATCGGCCGGCGACGGCGTGCGGGGGCAGGCGCTCGTCGGCGCGCTGTTCGCCGCGACGGCATCGTTCTTCGCCGTCCGCTTCCTGCTGCGCTACTTCCAGACCAACCGGCTGACGCCGTTCGCGGTCTTCTGTGTGATCGAGGGCGTCGTGCTCTCGATCGCGTTCGCGCTGTAGATCGCCGCGTCAGGCCGGCGGCGGCGCGGCGGCGCCGTCGCGCGATGTCGGTCCGCTCTGGAACCAGGCGAAGACGAAGCACCCGAGGCCGACGACGAACGCGGCGATCCCGTGCTTGACGTGGTGGTGCGAGGAGCCCGCCTCGTGCCAGGGGAAGAACGACGGCAGCGCGTCGGCGGTGTCGACGAGGTACACGATCGCGACGACGACGAAGACGATGCCGAGCGCGATCGCGGGCCAGATCAGGGAGCGACGCTTTTCCATGCGCGGGAGCGTAGCGGCGGGTCCCGGCGACAGCGGCTGCTGAGCGCCGGCACGGTCGCGTCGCAGATGCGGCGTCGCGCTGTCGCGGGGAGCGCTCATACGGTCGCCGGGTCATGAAGGCCCTTCGAATCGCCATGCTCCTGATCGCCGTGCTCGTGGCTGTCGCAGCCGGCGATGCACGAGCCGACTCCTATGTCGCCCTCGGCGACAGCTACTCGTCCGGGACCGGAACCGGCTTCTACCCGCTCGATCCCGGCTGCCTGCGCAGCCCGCTCGCGTATCCGGCGCTGATCGCCGCCGACCGGCCCGGGACGCAGCTGACGTTCGTCGCCTGCGCAGGAGCGACGACCGCCGACGTCCTCGCCGGCCAGGTCGGCTCGCTGACGACGGCGACCCGGATCGTGACGATCACGGTCGGCGGCAACGACGCCGGCTTTGCGAGCGTCGTCACCCGCTGCGCGCTGCCCTGGCCGGTGCGCTGCGACCTCAGCCGTGCCCGCAGCACGATCCGGACGCTGCTGCCGGCGCGGCTCGACGCGGTCTACAACGCGATCCGCTTGCGCGCCCCGGCCGCGACGGTGATCGTGCTCGGCTACCCGCGGATCTTTGGCGGGGTCGACTGCAGCCCACTCACGTTCTTCACCCGCAGCGAGATGACGCGGCTCAACGCCACCGCGGACCTGCTGCGCGACACGATCCGCGGCCGCGCGCTGGCGGCCGGCTTGACGTTCGTCGACGCGATCCCGGCGTTCACCGGTCACGCGGTCTGCGCCTCCGACGCGTGGCTGAACGGGCTGTCCTCGCCGCTGTGGGACAGCTTCCACCCCGGCCGCGCCGGGCAGCGACTCGGCTACGAGCCGCTCGTGCGAGCCGTGATCGGGTGAGCGGACCTGCGTCATAGGCTTGCGGGATGACCGACCCGTCGCCTCTGCCGCCGCAGCGTACGGCGGCGCTCAGCCGGTGCTCAGCAGCTCCAGGCGGTTGCCCCACGGGTCGGCGGTGTAGAACCGCCGCAGGCCCGGCAGTGCATCGTCCCACGTGACGGGCGCCCCGGCGTCGCCCAGCCGCTGGGCGACCGCGTCAAGCCTGTCCGCCGCGACACGCAGCGCCGGATGGGCCTTGGCTGCGGGCGCGAACGGGTCCTCGACACCGACGTGCAGCTGCTGGTCGCCGAGCCCGAACCAGGCGCCACCGCGCGCTCGAAGCGCCTCGGGCTTGTCGATCTCCGGCAACCCGAGCAGCGCGCCGTAGAAGCGACGCGCCGCGTCCTCGCAGCCGGGAGGGGCGGCGACCTGGACGTGATCGATGCCGAGGATGTCCATGACCGGCGACGCTACCGAGCGGCGAGTGCGAGCACGGCGTTCGCGTGGCGTCGCACGGCGGCTGCGGAGAGCGGACCTGACGCCAGCTCGACGACGAACGAGCTGCCCGGGCGCACGCGCGCGTTGACCCATCGCGAAAGGCTGCCGGGGTAGCGCGAGAGCGGGCTGAACGGCAGCCCGACGAGCCGGGCGTAGCGCCGCGCGTGGGCGGACGATCCGGACTCGGGCGCGTCGATCAGCGCCAGCGGCTGGTGGTACCAGACGACGACCTGCGGTCGATCGCGCAGGATCAGCGCGCGGATCGCGCGCGACTCAGGCTCGGAGAACGCCTTGCGGCCGGCGTAGAAGCGCGAGCCCGGCGGACCCAGATCGCGGCGGCCGACAGAGCCGTTGCGGTTGAGGTCGACGCCGTGGGCGTTCTGGCGCGTGTGATGGGCGAAGCCGTCCGGATTGAGATTGCGCACCAGCAGCAGCCGAACGCCGCGGAGCCTCGCCGGATCGGTCGTGGCGAGTCGCGCGACGACGGCGCGAGCGGCGCACTCGTCGCCGTGGATGCAGCCGATCACCAGGACGCTGCGCGTCGCCGCTGGGGCGCCGACGCGGACGAGCCCGATCGGGCGACCCTGGACCGAGCGACCGATCAGCTCAGTGGCCAGCTGATGCCGCGGTCGCGGCGGGCCAGCGGCCGGGGCGTGCGTTGCGCCCAGCCCGACAAGCAGCGCCGCGGCGAGCACCGGCGCACAGCCGTGCCTCATCACGCACCCGCGAGGGTCGCCACAACGGCCTCGTAGACGCCCGCGCCATGCGAGCCTTCGGCCACGGCGACGTTGGCGTGCGACGCCGCAAGGTCGGTCAGCACAGGGTCGTGCTCCAGCGCATTGGCGACGAGCCAGAACCGGGCGACGACGGCGGCCACCCCCAGGTCCTCGCGCGAGTCCCCGACGGCCAGGCAGTCGGCCGCGTCCAGGCCGCGCATCCGCTGATGCGCCGCGACCGCCGCGGCCTTCGAGATGCCGGCCGGCCGCAGGTGGTAGGCGCGGACCTGCGGCAACGCGGCCAGCGCCGGCGAGCGCCGGCGCACGACGCCGTTGTCGACGAGCGCGAGGTCGCTGTGGCCCGCGTCGGCCAGGACCGCCGCGACCTCGTCGGTCTCGACCAGGCCGCGCAGCAGGTGCGAGACCTCGCGACCGCTGTGCCACGGGACGTGCTCCTCGAGCCGGCCGGCGAAGCGCTCCAGCAGCAGCGCCGGGGCGCCGCTCTCCGCGATCTGCGCATGGATCGACTGCTCGCCCGGCAGCCACGGCGCCGTCAGCCAGTGCGTCTCGTCATCGAAGACCACGCCCGCGCCGGTCTCGAAGATGGCGCAGCGCTGACCGAACAGGCGCGCATCCTCGATCGCGGTGTCGCGCCGCCGGCCGGACATCACGACGACCTCGACGCCCGCGCGCTGGCAGGCCTCGATCGCCCGGACGCCGAGCAGCGTGATCCCGCCGCCCGGCCCGGCCAGCAGCCCGCCGCCCGGCCCGAGCAGTGTTCCGTCGAGGTCGACGTAGAGGCAGCGCATCGCCGGCGGTTCTAGCAGGGCGGGCAGCTGCCGCACCGTATGGTCGGCCTCGCGTGCTGAACACCCACCTGCTGATGATCACGTTCCGGGTCTGGTTCTTCGAGATCGCCGTCTCCGGGGTGAACTACTTCGTCCTGATGAACCGGGTCTACGCACCGCGCGTCGGTGAGCTCCGCGCGCACCGCATCGGCATGCTCACGCGCATCGCCTACATCTTCCCGTTCGCCTATGCGCTCGTGCACCACGCGCAGATCGACAGCGTCCCGCTGTTCCTCCTGGCGGGGAGCTATTGGCTGCTCATGGTGCTCGCGTTCGAGTGGATCGGGAGCCTGATCATCCGCCGTCCGGTCCACGAGATCCTCGAGGGTTGGCACATCGAGCGCGGCTACCTGTGGCCGTACGTCCTGCTCACCTACTTCAGCTCGCCACTGATCGTCGGCGTGCTGCTGAGCCCCGGGAGCTGGTCACCGTCCGCGCGGTTCCCGCTCGGAGCGGAAACGGGCCGCAGGCCGCGCGACCCGGCCGCGTAGCATCGGAGCCGATGGCGGTCACCCGACTCCCCGAGCCCTGGACCGCGCTGCTCGACGATGCGCGCCAGGACGGGCGGATCGTCCGCGAGGCGTTCGAGGGGGCGCGCGAAGCGGTCTTCGCCGACGTGCCCGCCGACCTGCATCCGCGGCTGCGCGAGGCGCTCACCGATGCCGGCATCGGCGCGCTCTACCGCCATCAGGCTCAGGCACTCCAGAGCGCATGGGAGGCGACGACGATCGTCACCACCGGCACCGCGTCGGGCAAGTCGCTGTGTTTTCAGCTGCCGACGCTCGACGTCCTGCTCGCCGTTCCGCGGGCACGGGCGCTGTACCTGTATCCGACGAAGGCGCTGGCGCAGGACCAGGCCCGCACGCTGCACGCGTTCGGCCTGCATGACCAGATCCGCCCGGCGATCTACGACGGCGACACGCGCCGCGAGGACCGCCCGCAGATCCGCAAGCGCTCGAATCTGATCCTGACCAACCCGGACATGCTGCACATGAGCGTGCTGCCGCATCACGCGCTGTGGGGCGACTTCCTGGCCAACCTCGCCGTCGTCGTCGTCGACGAGGCGCACGTCTACCGCGGGGTCTTCGGCTCGCACGTCGCCAACGTGCTGCGGCGGCTGCGACGGATGGCGCTCGCCTACGGCACGACGCCGCGCTTCCTGCTCGCCAGCGCGACGATCGCCAACCCGGTCGAGCTGGCCGAGCGCCTGACGGGGCTGGAGGACGTGCGGCTCGTCGACGAGGATGGCTCGCCCGGCGCGCGGCGCCAGATCGCGATGTGGAATCCGCCGATCGAGGACGAGGCGCTGCAGACGCGGCGCAGCGTGCTGGCCGAGGCGGCCGAGCTGGTCGCCGGACTCGTGCGCGACGGCGCGCGGACGATCTGCTTCATGAAGTCGCGCAAGGGCGTCGAGCTGGTCGCCAAGCTCGCCGCCGACGAGCTCGAGCGTGACGGCGAGCACGAGCTGGCCGGCAAGGTCGCCGCGTACCGCGCCGGCTACACGCCGCAGCAGCGCCGCGAGCTGGAGGCGCGCCTGGTCAGCGGCGAGCTGCGCGCCGTCGTCACGACCGACGCGTTGGAGCTCGGCATCGACATCGGGGCGCTCGACGCCGCCGTCTGCGTCACGTTCCCCGGCACCGTCGCCTCGCTGCGGCAGATGTGGGGTCGCGCAGGGCGCCGCGGCCGCGGGCTGGCCGTCTACGTCGCCGGCGAGGACGCGCTGGACCAGTTCTTCTGCCGCCACCCGGACGAGTTCCTCGAGCGGCCGGTCGAGGCGGCGATCCTGCACTACGAGAACGAGCAGATCCATCTGCCGCACCTGATCTGCGCCGCACA
>JBBRFO010000114.1:0-7614 GCA_038224135.1 Solirubrobacterales bacterium | reverse complement strand
CCATCGCTGCAGTCTCCGTGCGCCTCGGGTCGATCACCACGAGGCCGCGCGCGGGGTCGGCGGCGAGCTCCTTCAGCACCACGCGGGCCCGGGGGAAGCCGTGGCTGTGCCAGGGGTTCTTGCCGACGAAGACGGCGACCTCGGCATGCTCGAAGTCCGGCGCCGTATGGGCCATGTGCCCGAACAGGTGCGCGTCGATCCAGAATTCGCCCGTCTTCTCCTGCGCCAGCGCGTTGGACGAGAAGCGCATGCCGAGGGCGTGCCGGGTGGCGCCGGAGTACGCGCCGCCGAGGTGGTTGCCCTGCCCGCCGCCGCCGTAATAGAAGATCGAGGCGCCGCCGTGCTCGTCACGGACGGCCCCCAGGCGCGCGGCCACCTCGCGGATCGCCGTCTCCCAGTCGACCTCTTCGTACGTGCCGTCGGGACGCCGGCGCTGGGGCATCAGCAGCCGCGGATTGCTTTGGTAGAAGGCCAGGCGCTGGGCCTTCTCGCATGCGTAACCCTTGGATCCGGGGTGCGCCTTGTCGCCCTTGACGCGGGTGATCCGGTCGCCCTCCACCTGCACCTCGACCCCGCAGTTGCAGTTGCACAGCACACAGGCAGTTGGCTGCCACTGCGCGACGGGGGTGGACGCCTCGGTGGTGGTCATCGGCCGACCCTACTATGTAGGGCGTCATAGTTCCACTGAGGCAGCCCTCACACGTCACAGACGGCAAGCGCGGGCGCGTCGCGGCGAGCCTTAGCCGGCGCGTCGTCGATGTCGGCGAGCGCCGTGAACCTCAGCGAGACCGGGTCGATGCCCAGAGCGGCCGCGTCGTCGGGAACGAGCTGTTCGATCAGCGGCTTCGACGCGAGCGCGCGGCCGCCGGTCGCGCACGCCTCGATCCGCGCGGCCTCGTTCACCTCGTCGCCGAGGGCCGTGACCTCCGCGCGCCCGCTCGTGAGCAGCCGCCCGACGTAGAGGCTGGCGCCCCAGTGCAGGCCGAACCGCACGACCACCTCGGCGGGCTCCAGGTTGCTTCGCGCGGCAATCCCGAGGGTGGAATCACGAATCGCGCGGGCGGTCTCAAGGCACGCGCGCGCCGCGGGCGATTCGCCGCCGAGCTGCTCAGCGAGAAAGAAGCCCGTCGCGCCGTCGCCGACGTGTTTCCCAACCAGGCCGCCTCGGTCGACGATCTCATCGTCGATACACGTCAAGAGGCGGCGGACGAGCTGGAAGTAGGCCGGGCTCGAGAGCCGCCGCGAGAGCGGAGTCGACGCTTCGAGATCGACGAACAGCACAGCGCCCGGGCGTCGCTCGGGCCTCGCCAGCCCAACCAGCCGCTCGAGTGATCGGTGGTCGCCGGTTCCGAGCAGCGACAGCGTCGATCCCGAGAGCGACGGCATGACAATTGAGACGGTTCCCGCAAAGTCGCCTGCTGGATCCGTGATCCGGATGCACAGGCTGATGAACGGGGTCGCGCGCCGGCCGAACTTGATCTCGCCGTGCTCGACGAAGAAGGGCGCAGCCGGACGGGCCGTGACGCCGTCGAGATCCCGGCCCAGTGCAGGCGTCAGGACCGGCCGCATCGCTTCGGCGCCGCCCGGTAGATCGTGTGCGATCGCCGGGAGCAGCCGCCGGATGACGTCCTCCCAGCTCGCCTGTGTCGCGCTGGCGGGCCATGACGCGCGGAGCACCGCGGCTGCCTCTCCGTAGGCCGGCAGACCGAGGCTCTCGATCGCGCTCGCCACGCTTGCCCCGCTCGACAGCAGGTAGTCGGACGTCAGGTAGACCAGGCGCCACTGCGCGTCCCAGACCTCTGCCGTCAGGCCTTCGCGTTCGAGCAGCTCCGCCAACGGGCCGAGCGTTGGATCGTCAGGCAGCGGGAGCGATGCCATCAACGGACCCTGTGCGAGCCGGCGACGGTCGTGGCGCGCAGCCCTGCGGTAGCGTGGCCCCCGGTGCCTGACGAGCTCTACCTGATCGACGGCAACAGCCTCGCCTACCGCGCGTTCTTCGCGCTCCCGGAATCGATCGCCACGTCCAAGGGACAGCCGACGAACGCGATCTTCGGGCTCGCGTCGATGCTCGTGAAGATCCTCACCGAGCACGGTCGCAAGCCGACGATCGTCTGCTGGGACGCCGGGCTCTCCGGTCGCAAGGAGATGTACACCGAGTACAAGGCCCAGCGCAGCTCGCGCCCGGACCTGCTGCGCGAGCAGTGGCCGCACTTCGAGCCGCTGGTCGAGGCCTTCGGCTACCGCAACATCAGCGTCGAGGGCTACGAGGCCGACGACGTGATCGCGACGCTGGCCGAGCGCGCGCGGGCGCAGGACATCCCGGTGATCATCGTCACGGGCGATCGCGACACGTTCCAGCTGATCGATCCCGACTCGGTGATCCGGGTGATGGCGACGGCGCGCGGGATCACCGACACCAAGCTCTACGACCACGCTGCGGTGATCGAGCGCTACGGGATCGCGCCGGAGCTGATCCCCGACTTCTACGGGCTCAAGGGCGACACGTCGGACAACATCCCCGGCGTCCCGGGCATCGGCGACAAGACCGCTGCGCAGCTGCTGCAGCAGTTCGGGACGCTCGAGGATGTGCTGGCCAACATCGACCAGGTCTCCGGCGCCAAGCGCAAGGAGAACCTGACCGCCCACGCCGACGACGCGCGCATCAGCAAGCGCCTGGCGACCGTGCAGCGCGACGTTCCCGTCGACCTCGATCCCGCCGACGCACTGGCCCAGGAGCCCGACCGCGAGCGGCTGCGGGCGACGTTCCGCGAGTTCGAGCTGCGCGATCCGCTGCGCCGGCTGGAGGAGGCACTGGGGGTCGACGAGGCCGGCCCGCCGCAGGCCGGTGAGGTTCCGGTCGCCAAGCGTGTCCGTGTGCGCGACGGATCGCCGGCCGACGCGGCGCGGCTGGGCAAGGCCGATGTGCCGCTCGCGATCGCGGCGATCGCGCCCGACGCGCCGGAGGGGGAGCTGTTCGCGCGCGAGGCGACGTGGCGGTTCGGTGCCGCTGTTGGCCAGGACGTGATCGTCGGACCGCTGACCGGGCCCGACCAGCTCGCCTCCGCAGTCGGTGACCGCGCCGTCGCCGCGCACGACGCCAAGACGCTCGACGCGGTGCCGGCGAACCTCGCCCACGACACGCTGCTCGGCGCCTGGCTGCTGGATCCGGCGCGGCGCTCGTTCCCACTTGGGGAACTGGCCGAGGAGCGCGGCTTCACGCCGGCGGTCGAGGACGAGGCGGCGGCCGACGCGCTGCGCGTGCAGATGCTGGCGCAGGTGCAGCGCGCTGAGCTGGCCGAGCGCGATCAGGAGTGGCTGCTCGATCAGGTCGAGCTGCCGCTGGTGGCGGCGCTGCGGGCGATGGAGGTCGCCGGCGTGCGCCTCGACACCGCAGGTCTGGAGGTCATCGGCGAACGCGTGCGCGAGGAGATCGGCACGCTCGAGATCGAGATCTGGGACCTCTGCGGTGAGGAGTTCGTGATCGGCTCGCCGCAGCAGCTCGGCGCGATCCTGTTCGAGAAGCTCGGCCTGTCGAAGAAGCGCCGCGGCAAGACCGGCTTCTCGACTGACGCGCGCGTGCTGCAGTCGATCCGCTCCGAGCACGAGGTGATCCCCAGGATCGAGCGCTGGCGCGAGCTGAACCAGCTTGCCAAGACCTACCTCGACGTGCTCGGCAAGCTCGTCGACGAGGACTCGCGGATCCACACGACGTTCGTGCAGTGGGGCGCGCTGACGGGCCGGCTGGCCTCGGTCAACCCGAACCTGCAGAACGTGCCGGTCCGCACGCCGCTGGGCCGCGAGATCCGCGGCTGCTTCGAGGCCGCGCCGGGCGATCTGCTCCTGTCGGCCGACTACGGCCAGGTCGAGTTGCGGATCCTCGCGCACGCGGCGCAGGAGCCGGTGCTGAAGGAGATCTTCGTCCGCGGCGAGGACGTGCACACCGCGACCGCGCGCGAGGTCTGCCAGGTCGCCGCGGCCGACATCGACCCGGGCCTGCGGTCGAAGGCGAAGATGATCAACTACGGCATCGTCTATGGCCTGTCGGACTTCGGCCTGGCCGACCGGCTGAACATCCCGCGCGAGGAGGCCAAGGAGTTCATCGACGCCTACCTGGCGCGGTTCGAGCGGGTCGCGGCGTTCATGCAGGAGACGATCGAGCGGGCGACGACCGACGGCTATGTGACGACGCTGTTCGGCCGACGCCGGACGGTGCCGGAG
Source organism: Solirubrobacterales bacterium (assembly GCA_038224135.1). Lineage (GTDB taxonomy): Bacteria > Actinomycetota > Thermoleophilia > Solirubrobacterales > Solirubrobacteraceae > F1-60-MAGs163. Next base: position 3,396 of record JBBRFO010000114.1, on the reverse strand, counting down.
CTGCGGGCGCGCAACTACCAGGTGCGCACGCTCGGCGAGCGGCTGGCGGTCAACACCGTCGTCCAAGGGACCGCGGCCGACGTCATGAAGCTGGCGATCATCGGCGCCGACCGGGCGCTGTCGGTGTCGGGCCTGACGACGCGGCTGATCCTGACGATCCACGACGAACTGCTGTTCGAGGGCCCGCCGGAGGAGATGGACGCGGTCCGCGAGCTGGCCGTGCGCGAGATGGTCGCTCCGTGGGGCGATCGCGAGCCGCCGCTGGCCGTCGAGCCGGGCGTCGGCCGCACCTGGGTGGAGGCGAAGTAGGCATGGACCGCGCGACGACGGCGGTCCTGGTCGTGGCGGCGGGCGCCGCCGTCGCCGCGCAGGCGCCGGTCAACGCGACGCTCGGGCGGTCGGTCGGGACGGTGCAGGCGGCGGCGCTGTCGTTCGCGGTCGGCCTGGCGATCCTCTGCGGCGTCGTCGCGTTCTCCGGCGGGTTCGGCGGCCTGCGCGCGGTCGGCGAAGTGCCGTGGTGGGGCTTCCTCGGCGGCGCCTGCGGCGCGGCGATCGTCAGCGTCTCGATCATCGGCGTGCGCAGCCTCGGCGCGACCGGCGTGACCGCCGCGGTCGTCGCCGGGCAGCTGACGGCGTCCGTCGCGATCGACGCGCTCGGGATGTTCGGCGTCGAACGCCACCCGGTGTCGTGGCAGCGGCTGGGTGGTGTGGCGCTGCTGGCGCTGGGCGTGCTGCTGATCGTGCGCGACTGACGCTCGCTGACAGTGGCCGATCGAAGCACGGGCGGCAGAAACTGCAGCATCGAGTGGGCACGCGGTGGCCGCCCCGGGGAACTTGCGGCACTCCCGCACCGGTCGGGTGGTTTGCACGGTTTCCGCTGCGCCGTCGCGGGCGTACTCTCGAGTCAGGTGCGATTCCCCTCGGCACCGGAGGTTCCCGTGGCAATCCCAGAGCAGCACTTCGACAGCACTCCCGAGGCGCATCTGAGCCTGCTCGAGATCATCCGCGAGACGTTCTGGATCTTCGTGCTGGCGGCGATCACCGGCTTCCTGTTCCTGCTCCTGATCGGCGCGTTCACGCTGAGTGAGATGTGGAAGGGTGCGATCTTCGTCGCCGTGATCGCGGCGTTGTGGGGTGTGCACGTCGTGCGCGAGCATCGCGGCGGCGCCGAGTACACCCAGGCGCTGCGACGGGTCCGCGAGCGCCGCGGCTTCTAGGACACCCGGCCCCGCTCGGACAGCATCTCCGGCGGGCAGATGTTCAGGTACTTGGAGAACGACCAGCGCAGGAAGCGCGGGCGGTTCATCAGCTCCATGACGCTGGTCAGCGCCGGGTAGGGGTTGCTCGCCCCGAGCGCGCGCTGCGTGCGCAACAGCCAGCGCCAGGCCCAGCGGTGGCGCTCGTGGAAGTCGCGATAGCGCTCCAGCGCCTGCGCGCGTGTCTGGCGGCCCTCGACGACGAGTGCGAGCTCGCGGCCGAGCACGGTCCCGAAGTACAGCGCCGGGCGGATGCCCTCGGCCGTGGCCGGCATGCAGTGCCCGGCGCTGTCGCCGGTGAAGAAGATCGGCCCGTCGGTCGCATCGCGCAGCGCGTGCGGGATCCAGTTGCCCTGGTAGCCGTCAGGCGGCACCCCGACATGCCGCGCCAGGCGCAGCGTCGGCTGCTTGACGTGATCGCGCGGGTCGAACGAGCCGATCCCGACGCGCAGCTCGTCGAGTGCGGGGAAGACCCAGCCGTAGCCGCGGCGCACGCAGTCGGGATGCAGCCACACCTCGAGGTCGTCCGACGCGCCCGCCGGATGGACCTCCAGCCCGCGTGACATCGTCGCCGCGGGCGGCGTGATCGGGTCGCCCGTGCGGCGCAGCACCCGCCGCCAGCCGAGCGCGTCGACGACGAGCGGCGCGCTCACCTCGCCGCGGTCGGTCTCGACGATCACCGCGCCGCCGTCCCCGTCGCGCGTGCCCGTGACAGTGGCGGTCTCGAACTCTGCCGAGCCCGACTGCGCCCACAGCAGCGCGCACAGCCGGGCGTAGTCGAACGTCGCGAAGGCGAATGGCAGCCGCCAGCGAAACGAGCGAACGCGCGTGTGCACGACGAGCTCGTCGAAGCGCTGGAGGATCGAGTCCTCGAGGCCCAGCTGCTCCAGAACCCCGGTCGGCGCCGCGCAGGCGGAGGTCTGCCGCTCGCCGATCGCGTAGCGGTCGAGCACCAGCACCCGTGCACCGGTGCCGGCGAGCTCGCGCGTGACCGCGAGCCCGGCAAACGACGCGCCGCAGACCACCGCGTCGTACGAGCCGTCGAGCGGCGTGCGCTCGGCCCCGCGTTTGGTGGCCCGGAGGGGCATCGAGGCGGGATTCTACGAACGCCGGTTCCCGCTACCCTTGATCGTCCATGACCACAACACCGACTATGACGATCCCCGAAGCCAAAATTGTCCCCGGCAGCGACGGCCTGCTGCTCGACGTTGACGGCCAGATCGTCCCCAACTACGACGCGACGTTCACCTCGATCACCGAGGGGCAGGTCGTCACCGGCCGCGTCGTCCGCATCGACAAGGACGAGGTCCTCGTCGACATCGGCTACAAGAGCGAAGGGGTCATCCCCTCTCACGAGCTTTCGATCCGCAAGTCCGTCGACCCGAAGGACGAGGTCGAGATGGGCGAGGAGGTCGACGCGCTGGTCCTCATCAAGGAGGACCCGGACGGCCGCCTCATCATGTCCAAGAAGCGCGCGCGGTTCGAGAAGGCCTGGCGCCGCATCGAGGCCGCCGCCGAATCGGGCGAGCCCGTGACGGGAGCGGTGATCGAGGTCGTCAAGGGCGGCCTGATCATCGACCTCGGGGTCCGCGGGTTCCTCCCCGCCTCGCTGGTCGACATCCGCCGCGTGCCCCATCTCGACGAGTACATGGGCCAGAACATCGAGTGCAAGGTCATCGAGCTCAACCGCTCGCGCAACAACGTGGTCCTCTCGCGCCGCGCCGTGCTCGAGGAGGAGCGCAAGGAGGTCCGCCAGCAGATCCTCGATCGCCTCGAGCCCGGCCTCGTCGTGGAGGGCCAGATCTCCAACATCGTCGACTTCGGGGCCTTCGTCGACCTCGACGGCATCGACGGCCTCATCCACATCTCCGAGCTCTCGTGGTCACACGTGAACCATCCCTCGGAGATCCTCTCCATCGGCGACACCGTCAAGGTCAAGGTGCTCGACATCGACCGCGATCGCCAGCGCATCTCCCTGGGGCTCAAGCAGACCCAGGAGGACCCGTGGCAGCGGGTCGTCGACACCTACTCCGTCGGTGACGAGCTCGAGGGCAAGGTCACCAAGGTGGTCACCTTCGGCGCCTTCGTGGAGATCCTCGACGGCGTGGAGGGGCTCGTGCACATCTCCGAGCTCGCCGCC
>JBBRFO010000113.1:0-7672 GCA_038224135.1 Solirubrobacterales bacterium | reverse complement strand
GGTGTGGCGATGACGGTGAACGGCCCCGCCTGGTCGCCGCCCACGACGTGGCCGGTCGCCGCCGCCGCGCGTGCGGCGAGCACGGGGACGGCGCCGTTCAACCGGCCCAGCAGCGCGGGGACGCCGTCGGCGTGGTCGCCGTGGTCGTGGGTCAGGACGATTCCGCCGGCGCCGCCGCGGGTGTCCGCGGCGTGGGCGACGGCGTCGAGGTGCGCGGCCAGGTCCGGTCCCGGGTCGACGATCCAGCAGGGATCGCGCCCCACGAGCCAGGTGTTCGTGCCCTCGAGCGTGAACGGCCCCGGATTGCCGGCGCGGACCAGCTCGATGTCGGGTGCGTCCGGCGCCACCGGTGGAACCTACAGCCGGCGCGCCCGGACACCGTGTCCATGCATGGACCTGCACGAATGCGGGAAGATCGGCGGCGGTGCCCCACCCCGACCGGCTCAGTGCGCTCGACGCGGCGTTCCTCGACATCGAAACCGCACGCGCGCCGCTGCACGTCGGCTGGACGCTGCGCTTCGACGGCCCGCCGCCGGCACTCGGCGCACTGCGCCGGCACGTCGACAGGCGCCTGCAGGCAGTCCCGCGCTTTCGCCGCCGCGTCGTGATGCCGTCGCTCGGCCTGGGGGATCCGCACTGGGTGGACGACAGTGGCTTCGATGTGGCGCGGCACATCCACGCGGTCCGCCTCGCCGCGCCGGCCGGCGAGGCCGAACTGCGCGAGCTCGCCGGCGTCCTCCTGTCGGCGCCGCTGGACCCACTGCGACCGCTCTGGCGCCTGACGCTCGTCACCGGCATCGGGCCTTCCCGCGGCTTTGCGATCGTCGGCCAGGCCCATCACGCTCTGGTCGACGGGCTCGCCGCACTGGAGGTCGCGCTGCTGCTGCTCGACCCGGCCGGCACGCCGGCTCGAGCACCGGCGCCCGCCGTCGCGTGGACGCCACAGCCCGCCGCGGGAGCTGCCCGCTCGCTGGCCGCCGCGGCGGCGACACGGCTCAGCGACGGGTCCGCCGCGGCCCAGGCCGCGCTGCGCGCGGCCGCAGCAGGCGCCGGGACGGCGCGCAGTGCCGCCGGGCTGGTCGGTTCGCTGACCGGGCAGCGCACACCCACAGCGCTCGACCGCTCACTGACGCGCGAGCGTCGTGTCGGCTTCGCCGCAGCCCCGCTGGGCGACGTCCGCGCCGGTGCGCGACGCCACCACGCGACCGTCAACGATGTGCTGCTGGCGGCTGCGACGCTGGCGACCGGCGCCGCGCTGCGGCGGCGCGGCGAGCACCACGACGTCGTCCGCGCGCTCGTTCCCGCGAGTCTGCGCGCCGGCGACGAGGGCGCCGACGCGCATGCCAACCGGATCTCGTTCCTCAGCGTCGATCTGCCCGTCGGCGAAGCGGACCCGGCACAGGTCCTGCGCCGGATTCGCGCCGCGACCCGCGCCGGCAAGGCGGCGGGCGAGGCGAGCTCCGGCGACGCGCTGCTGCGTGCCGCCGACCTGCTTCCCGCGACCGGGCGCCGCCGGCTCGCGCGGGCCGCGGCGAAGGCGGCCGGATTCAGCGTGATCGTCTCCAACGTGCCGGGTCCGGACGCGGCGCTCGAGTTGCTCGGGCGGCCGCTGCGCGCCGCCTACCCGGCCGTGCCGCCGCTCGACGGCCAGGCGCTGACGATCGGCGCACTGTCCTACGCGGGCGTCCTCCACGCGGGCGTGTTCGCCGACGCGGTCGTCGTCCCGGACGCGTCGCGGATCGCGTCCGATCTGGCCGTCGCGCTGCGCGCCGTCGCCGCACTCCCGGTCGCCGAGCCGACGCCGTGGCGCGAGCGCGCCGTCCGCCGGCGCCGCAGCGCCTGACCTGCGATTAGCGCGGCGCCAGCCGGTAGACCGGCCCCGCGAGCGACACGACGTAGACGCGCCCGAGACCGTCCTCTCCGAACGACGACAGCTCGGGGACCTTCGCGACGCCGAGCGCGCGATCGCCGGTCGCCCCGCCCGCGCGCAGCTGCGCGACGTTGATCGTGCCGCGGCAGAAGTCCCCGTAGACGTAGCGCCCGTCCAGCCCAGGCAGGCGAGGGTCGCGCACCACGTAGCCGCCGGTGATCGAGCACCAGCCGTCGCTGTGGCGATGCGTGATCACCGGCCCGACGGTCCCGCTCAACGGTCCATCGAGGTTGTGGCGATTGCCCTCGAACACGCGCCAGCCGAAGTTGACCCCACCGGTCCGGCCGGCCGGCCGGAAGTCGACCTCCTCGATCTGGTCCTGGCCGACGTCGCCGATCGTCAGGTCGCCGGTGCGCCGGTCGAACGACCAGCGCCACGGATTGCGCAGGCCATAGTCCCAGATCTCGCCGCGGTGGCCGGCGATGTTGAAGAACGGGTTGTCGCGCGGGACGGTGTAGGACCGCCCGCCACTCGCGCGAGGGTTGATCCGCAGCAGCTTTCCGAGCAGCGAACCGAGGTTCTGCCCGTTGCCGCGCGAACCGTGCTGGTCGTTGGCCCCGCCGCCGTCGCCGGTGCCGATGTAGAGCATGCCGTCGCGACCGACGTTGAGCATGCCGCCGTTGTGGTTGGGCTCGGGATCGACCATCCGCATCAGCGTCCGCGCCGACGACGGGTCGGCGCGATCGAGCGTCGAGCGGCGGTACTCGACCACCCACTGGCGCTGGTCGCGCCCGGTGAAGTAGACGTAGAAGCGCCCGCTCGTCGCGTAGTCGCGCGCGAACGCCAGGCCGAGCAGGCCCTGCTCGCCACCGCTCGTCACCTGCGAGCGGATGTCGAGGAACGGGCGCTGCAGCGTCCGGCCGCTGCGGATGACGCGGATCACGCCCGGCTGCTCGACGACGAACACCCGCCTCCCCTGGCCGGCGGGAGCGGTCAGGTAGACCGGCTGGTTGAACCGCGCCACGGGCTGGAGCCGCACCCCGGTCGGCGCGGCGGCCGCCTGCGTCGAAGTCGTCGCGAGCCGCGCGCCGGCGGGGGCGGGGGCGTTCTGCGACCCGCAGGCGACGAGCGCCACGGTGGCTGCAAGGACGACGGCGGCGCGGGTGAGCATGCGCCACAGGATGACGGGCGCCGCGGGCGGCTCGCGCCACTCAGGACCCGTGATCGTGTTCGCGCGCGTCCTCCTCGCCGTAGCCGATCGCCAGGTACACGGCCGAGAGCAGGATGATCCCGGTGACCCCGCAGAGCCCGGCACCGACGCCGATGCCGAGGTTCGAGCGATCGAGCAGCAGGACCGCGACGCCGGCGATCGTGAACGCCGCGGCGAACCCCAGGACCAGCGGGGAGAACGCGCGGCGCCAGGGCGACTTTCGGTCGGGCACGTCGCCAGTGTGGCCGATCGTTGCCGGCTTCAGCGTCCCGGCGGGCTGAGCAGCGCGTCGCGGCGGTCGCGCAGGAACGCCAGCGCGGCGGCGCGCGGGTCCGTCGCGCGCCGCAGAGCCGCGTAGCCGAGCTCGGCGCCGCGGAAGCCGGCCGCGGTCCAGCCCGGGCCACGCGGCGGCTCAGCCCACGGCCCGACGTACGCGTACGGCTCGGGATGCTGCTCGTCGCCGGGCGAGAACCCATACCCGGCGCGGCGCCCGTCGGCCTCCTCGCCCTGGTCGAAGGCGAGGTCGAAGTGCTCGGGCCACAGGTGGATGTCCGACGCCTCTGCGCAGTCGGGCGCCTCGGCGTGCAGCTCGGTCAGCACGCTCGCGGCCAGCGCGAAGAACCCCGCCAGCGCGCCGGCCGCGTCGCGATCGACGTCGAGCGGCGCTGTGTCGGCACCGTCGGCCGGCAGGCCGGCATTCTGCGCCGCCGCCGCCAGCGTCGTCAGGCGCTCGCGGCGGTCCGCGCCGTCGGCGTGTTCGACGACCAGGTCGTCCAGGTCGACGCGTACGCGGCCGCCGCCCGGCAACGCCGGCGTGCCGAAGCCGCGCGCGGTCACCTCGAGCGCGATCTCGTTGCCGGTCGCCGCGATCCGCGCGGGCGCCAGCACGTGCTCGGCCACACGGTGCAGCGCCAGGCGCGTGGCCGTGTATCCGGCGGGCAACGGCGGCAGGATCGTCGGGCAGGCGATGGGCTCCATGGGGCTCCGGTCCCCCAACACGGTGAGGCGTTACGCTCGGCGCGGCGCATGGCTCAGCACCCTCCCGATCTCCAGGACGCCCGCGCCGCCGAAGCCGACCGCCGGATGCTCCAGCGGCTGCGCACCGGCGACGAGGGCGCCTTCATGGATCTCGTCGACCGCGAGGGGCCCGGCATGCTCCGCCTGGCGCGGCGCTTCGTCCCCAGCCAGGCCGTCGCCGAGGAGGTCGTGCAGGAGACGTGGGTCGCCGTGCTCGCCGGGCTCGACCGCTTCGAGGGCCGCTCGTCGCTGCGCACCTGGATCTACAGGATCCTCGTCAACCGCGCCAAGACGCGCGGTATGCGCGAGCGCCGCACGGTGCCATTCGCGACGCTCGCCGGCGATGACACCGGCGGCGACTTCCACGCCGTCGACCCGAGCCGCTTCCTGCCGGCCGATCACGATCGCTGGCCGCACCACTGGGCGACGCCGCCGCGCCGCTGGGAGGCCCAGCCGGAGACCGCCGCGGAGGTCGCCGAAACGCTCGCGATCATCGCCCGCGCAATCGAGGAGCTGCCCGAGATGCAGCGCACGGTGATCCTGCTGCGCGACGTCGAAGGCTGGCCCGGGCCGGACGTCAGTAACGCTCTGGACGTCACCGAGACCAATCAGCGAGTGCTGCTGCACCGGGCCCGCTCGAAAGTCCGGGCGGCGCTCGCAGACCACCTGGCGACCACGTGACCGACCATGACCACCTGCCCGAGCTGCCGTGCCGCGACTTCGTCGAGGTCGTCACCGCCTACTTCGACGACGGCCTCAGCTCTGACGATCGCCAGCGGTTCGAGGCGCACCTCGCGGCCTGCGAGGCGTGCGACATGTACATGGACCAGATCCGCGAGACGATCGCGCTGACCGGGCGTACGCCGCGGCCGGACGAGCTCCCGCGCGACCTGCGCGAAGGCCTGCGCCACGCCTTCCGCGACTGGGCGGCGTAACGCCCCGGCGACCCGCGTGACTGGCGGGGCATGGCCGACACCGCACCGTCATCCTGGCACCGCGTCCTCGACGCCGACGAGCTCCCCGAGGGGCGCGTCACGACCGTCACCGCCGGGCACGTCAGCCTCGCGCTGACGCACATCGACGGGCAGTACGGGGCGCTCGACAATCGCTGTCCGCACCAGGGCGGGCCGCTGGGCGAGGGCACGATCGAGGGTGGCCTGCTGCGCTGTCCGTGGCACGGCTACGACTACTGTCCGCTGACCGGCGACAGCGCGTTCGGCGATGGCGTCCAGGATTTCCCCGTCGAGTCGCGCGAGGACGGCGGGCTGTGGGTCCAGGTGCCCGACGAGGCACCGCATGCGCGCACCGTCAGCGACGTGATGGCGGAGACCTTTGTCGCCTGGGGCATCACCGACGTCTTCGGCATGGTCGGTCACTCCAACCTCGGCCTCGCCGACGCGCTGCGCCGCCGCGAGGAGGCCGGCGAGCTGCACTTCATCGGCATCCGCCACGAGGGTGCCGCGGCGTTTGCCGCGTCCGCCTACGGCAAGCTGACAGGCCGTCCGGCTGCCTGCCTGACGATCGCCGGCCCGGGCGCGACGAACCTGCTGACCGGGCTCTGGGACGCGCACCTCGACGGCGCTCCCGTGCTCGCTTTGACGGGCCAGGTCGACGCGCAGGTCCTCGGTGCCGGTGCCTTCCAGGAGGTCGATCTGCTGAACGCCTTCGGCGATGTCGCCAGCTGGTCGCAGGTCGTGCTGAACGCCTCGCGCCACGCTGAGCTGGCCGCGCTCGCGGTCCGTCACGCGATCCTCGAGCACGGCGTCTCGCACCTCGTGTTCCCCGACCAGGTCCAGACGCTGCCGGCCGGCGACGCGGCGATTGCGGTGCCGCAGGGTCGCGTTCCCGACCTGCGGATCGCGCCCCCGGCCGCCGCGCTGGAGCAGGCGCTCGAGGTGCTGCGCGGGGCCAGGCGCCCGGCGATCATCGCCGGCACCGGCGCACACGAATCGCGCGCCGACGTGATCGCGCTGGCCGAGCAACTCGGCGCCCCGGTGATGACGACGTTCCGCGCGAAGGGCCTGATCCCGGACGACCACCCGCTCGCCTGCGGCGTCCTGGGGCGCAGCGGCACGCCGGTCGCCTCCTGGGTGATGAACGAGGCCGACGCGCTGCTCGTGCTCGGCGCCTCGTTCGCCAACCACACCGGCATCTACGCGGGGCATCCGGTCGTCCACGTCGATCGTGATCCGCTGCAGCTCGGTCGCACGACCGGCGTCGCGGTACCGGTGCTCGGCGACGTCGGCGTGACTTCGCAGGCACTGGCCGCGGCGCTGCCCGCCGCGGCCGCGGAGGACAAGCCCGATCAGGCCACGGACGTCGCCGAGCGCCGCGCGCTGTGGCACGCCGAGAAGGCGAGCCGTGCGCGGGATGACCGCGGCAACGGCATCGCCAGTGCCGCCGTGTTCGACACGTTGAGCCGGCTGGCGCCCGCCGACGCCGTGATCGCCGTCGACGTCGGCAACAACGCGTACAGCTTCGGCCGCTACCACGAGAGCCGTGAGGGCCAGGCGGTGCTGATGTCCGGCCTGCTCGGCTCGATCGGCTTCGCCTATCCGGCGGCGATCGGCGCCTGGGCGGCGACGCGCGGCGAGCGCCCTGTGATCGCCGTGACCGGCGACGGCGGCTTCGCGCAGTACATGGCCGAGGTCCTGACCGCCGTCAAGCACGGCATGAACATCACGCACGTGCTGCTGAACAACGGCCAGCTCGGCAAGATCAGCAAGGAGCAGCGCGCCGGCCAGTGGGACGTCTGGCAGACGCAGCTGCACAACCCCGACTTCTCGCAGTACGCGCAGCTGTGCGGAGCGCTGGGCATGCGCGTCACTGCCGCTGCCGACCTGGACGACGCCCTCGCGCGAGGCCTGGCGCACGACGGGCCGGCGCTGATCGAGGTCATGACGGACGCCGAGCTGATCTGATGATGCTCGACCTGCACTTCACGAACCTGCTCGTCGTGATGGCGATCGCCTTTGCCGCGCCGATGTTCCTGGGGCTCAACCCGTCGCTGCGCCTGCCCGGCGTGATCCTGGAGATCGTGACCGGGATCATCGTCGGCCCCAGCGGCCTGGACTGGGTGAAGGTCGACGCGCCGGTCGCCGTTCTCGCGCTGCTCGGACTGGCGATGCTGCTGTTCCTGTCGGGGTTGGAGGTCGATCTCATGCGGCTGACGGGGAGTCTCGGCCGCGCGGCGCTGGCCGGGTTCGGCGCCTCGTTCACCGTCGCCCTCGTGGTCGGCATCGGGCTCGACGCTGCGGGTCTGGTGTCGAGCCCGGTGTTCGTGGCGATCGTCCTTTCGGCGACGTCGCTGGGGGTCGTGATCCCCGTGCTGAAGGACTCCCGGCTCGCCCAGTCGGACTTTGGTCAGCTCGTGATCGCAGCCGCGTCGATCGCGGATGTCGCAACCATCTTGCTGCTGTCGCTGCTGTTCTCACGCGATGGCAGCGGCGCCGGCGCGACCGCCGTGCTGCTCGCCGGCCTGTTCCTCGTCGCCGCGCTCGTCGCGATGGTCGTCTGGGTCGGCGAGCGTTCCAATCGGCTGGCGACGGCGCTGCTGCGCCTGCAGGACACAACAG
>JBBRFO010000112.1:0-7748 GCA_038224135.1 Solirubrobacterales bacterium | reverse complement strand
GCCTGTTTCATCCGCAGCAGCTCTTGTGGCCGCTGCGCCATGCGCACGATGTCGCCGGCGGGCACGGCTACACCGCGCCGGCGTGGATCATCCGCGTCTCGCATCCCTTGATCGTCGTGCTCGGGGCGGCGCTTGCGGCCGTGTGGGGCCTGCGCCGCCGCGCGCTCGGCGGCGATCGCCGCGACGCGCTGCTGCTGCTCGCGGCGTGCCTGCTGCTGCGCTGCCTGCTCGACCCGTGGAACCTGGCCTACTACGCCGTCCCCGCGGCACTCGCGCTGGTCAGCTGGGAGGCGCTGACGCGCAGCGGGCTTCCCGTCCTGTCACTGCTGCTGATCGCGCTGACGTGGATCAGCTTCTCGCTGCTGCCGCGCTACCTGGGCTGGGACGCACAGGCCGCCGCGTACCTGCTCTGGGCCGTGCCCTTCACCGGCCTGCTCTGGCTGCGGCTCTTGCACCCGGTCGCCATCGCACCGCTGCGCCGCGTCCTCGCCGCCGCGTCCGCGCCGGCTCAGCCGAGCAGCTCGGCGACCGCGGCGCGAACATCGCCCTCGGCGACCTGAGCACCGTGGACGACGCTCCCCGGGGCCGTGCAGAGCACGAACGGCACGTGCTCGCCGACGCGCTTCTTGTCGCGCCGCGTCGCCGCCACGACCGCGTCGGGGTCGATGCCGTCGATGTGCACGGGAAGGCCCGCCTGCTCCAGCACGCCGGCGACCTGCTCGCGCAGCGCGTCGGCGCCAGACAGTCGCAGCGCCGCGAGCAGCCCGAGCGCGACCGCCTCGCCATGACGTAGCCGCGAATACGCGGTCACGGTCTCCAGTGCGTGCGCGACCGTGTGGCCGAGGTTCAGCACCTGGCGCAGCCCGCCGTCGCGCTCGTCGGCGGCGACCACGGCGAGCTTCGTGCGGGCGCAGCCGCGGATGATGTCCTCGTCGACGCCCTCGCCGGCCCCGACGCGGTCCCATAGTGCGCCGCCCGCGATCAGCGCCGTCTTGACGACCTCCGCGTACCCGGCGGCGAGTTCGGCCGCGGGCAGCGTCGCCAGCACGGCCGGATCGACCAGCACGGCCGCCGGCTGGTGGTAGGCGCCGACGTAGTTCTTGCCTTCGGGCAGGTCGACGCCGGTCTTGCCGCCGTAGGCTGAATCGACCTGGGCGACGAGTGTCGTCGGCACCTGCACGACCGGGATCCCGCGCTGGTATCCCGCGGCGGCAAAGCCCGCGACGTCACCGACGACACCACCACCGACCGCGACCAGGTGATCGCCCCGCGTGACGTCCTGTTCGGCCAGCGAGCGCCAGATGCGCTCACAGGTGGCGAGTGTCTTGTGCTCCTCGCCCGCCGGGATCTCGATCAGCCCGCGCATGCCCGCCACGCGGCCGGCATAGAGCTCGGCGACGTTGGCATCGCTGACGACGAACGACCGCGACATCGCGGGCAGCGGCCAGGGCGCAGCGGTCAGCGCATCGGAGCCGATCCAGACCGGGTAGTCACCCGAAGCGCTCGTCGCCCAGAGCAGCCGCAGGCCGCGCTCGGGTCCTGCGGCAAGTGCGCGCAGCGACTCGATCGCGCGATCGAGAACGCCGTCGCCGGACGCCGGCAGCGTCGCGTCGGCGACCTCGCGGTAGGTCGCCGCGCGGGCGACGAGCAGCGCGCCGAACGCCTCGCGGTCGCGCGCCAGCGGCCTCGCCCCGCCCTGCGCGCGGGTCCACGCGGTGTCGGCGTCGACGTCGACGTGCACGGCGACGTGCGCCCGCAGCGCCTCTCGGACGCGGCTCGATCCGAGCGCTCCGCCGCCGAGAGCGATCGCGCGCGGCTCGCGCGCCGGGTCGAGCAGTTCGACGCAGACCTGCTCCTCGACGGCGCGGAACGCCGCCTCGCCGTCCCGCTCGAACGCGTCGGCGATCGGCTCGCCCAGGCGCGCCTCGATCAGCGCGTCGGCGTCGGCGACCGGCACGCCGAGCAGCGCACCGGCGCGGCGCGCTGCCGTCGTCTTGCCGGCGCCCATGAAGCCGACGAAGACGAGCGAGCGCTTCAGCGCCTCAGCCACCCGATGCGCGATGCGTAGGCCCCGACCGCGGCGCGGACGTCGTCGATGTGGTCGCCGCCGAACTTGTCGCGGTAGGCGTCGGCCAGCACCAGTGCGAGCATCGCCTCCGCGACGACGCCGGCCGCCGGGACGGTGCTCGAGTCGGTCCGCTCGCGCAGCGCCTGCGCGGGCTCGCGCGTGGCGATGTCGACCGAGCGCAGCGGCTGCGTCAGCGTTGGCAGCGGCTTCATCGCGCCGCGGACGATCAGCGGCTCGCCGGTCGTCATGCCGCCTTCCAGGCCGCCGGCGCGGTTCGTCTCGCGGTAGTAGCCGCGCTCGTCGCTGTAGAAGATCTCGTCGTGTGCCTGGGAGCCCGGCTTGGCGGCGATCTCGAATGCCTCGCCCAGGGTCGCGCCCTTGACGGCCTGGATCGAGCAGATTGCGCCCGCGATGCGGCCGTCGAGCCGCGTCTCCCAGGAGATGTGCGAGCCGAGCCCGGGAACGAGCCCGAAGGCGATGACCTCGAACACGCCGCCGATCGACTCGTTCGCCTTGCGCTGGACGTTGATGTGATCGACCATCGCGCGGCTGGCGTCCGCATCCAGGCAGCGGACCGGATCGGCGTCGACCGCGTCGAAGTCCGCGAGCGTCCGGGCCTGCCCGTGCTCGGGCGCGAGCACCGTCCCGATCTGCACGACGTGTGAGCGGACCTCGACCCCCAGTGCCAGCAGGAACGCCCGGCAGATCGCGCCGCCGGCGACGCGGGCGGCCGTCTCACGCGCGCTGGCGCGCTCGAGCACGTTGCGCACGTCGCTGTGGCCGTACTTCCAGGCGCCGACGAGGTCGGCGTGCCCGGGCCGCGGGAGGTGAACCTCGGGAACCTCGGCCGCGACGGGCCAGGGGTTCATCCGCTCTTCCCAGTTGGTGTAGTCGCGGTTGGCGACCTGGAGGGCGATCGGGCCGCCCATCGTCCGGCCGTGACGCACGCCGGCGGTCACGTACGCGCGGTCGGTCTCGATCTTCATCCGCCCGCCGCGGCCGTGGCCGAGCTGGCGGCGAGCCATGTCGCGATCGATCGCGTCGGGATCGAGGCCCAGTCCGGCGGGCATGCCCTCGACGACGCACGTCAGGCCGGGGCCGTGCGACTCGCCGGCGGTGATGAGACGGAGCGCCATGGACGGCGCAGTCTACGAAGGCGGGTGCCGGGCTCGTCGCCCGGCACCCGCCTGCGCGCAAGGCTGTCTGCTAGCTCGTGACCTTGACGACGTCGAGCTGGTACTGCTTGCTGCCGCCGCCGGTGGTGAGGTCGAAGAACTCGGTCTCGCCGGCCTGCAGTTCGATCGTGTCGCAGGTCGTCGCATCCGGCTTGCAGGCGCCGTCGCCGGTCGCCTTGGCGTCCGAGGACACGAGGAAGACCGCAACCGTCGGCTTGTCGGCGCGCACGCCGAGGAAGACGAAGAACGGCTCGTTCTGGGACGGCAACGGCGTGTACGGGGCAATCGATGGCAGCGACCCGAGGTTGCCCGACTCGCCGAACCGGAGGCTCACGCTGACGCTCTTGGCCGTGCTGTGCTTCTTGCCACCCTTCGACGTCGACGGCTTCTTGGTCGTCGTCGTCGTGCTCGATCCGCCGCCGCCGGCGCCGCCGGTGTCGGTCGCGGGCTTGCTCGCGTCACCGGAACCGGTGGTGACGAGCTGGCCCGTCGGGCCGTTGAGCTTGGGCACGAACTGCTGTTTGAACGGATTGTTGGCGATCGGGCCACGGTCGCGGAGCATGCCGGGCACGGTCGTGTCGAGCGTCACCTGCGCTGCCGGGACCGCCGCGGCCCTCGCCGCCGCCGACCCGGGCGCCGCGGCGAGCACGTCGCTGCTGTTGGACTCGGTCGTCGCGGGCTTGCTGAGCACGCCCGGGGCGACGAACAGCGCCGCGATCAGGACCACGGCGAGCGGCCAGAGGCGCTTCTCGACGAGGTCGGAGAAGATGTTGCGCAGGAGCGTCACTTGCCACCTCCGGTGGCCAGGGCGGCGGCGGCGGGCGCGACCGGCACGCTCGGCGCCGGTGCACCCGGCGCCGCCGGGGTCGTGGTGGCAAGCGCGGGCGCCGCAGGCGTCGCGCCGTTGAGCAGGCCTTCACTGGCCGGCAGCAGGTAAGCGGTGGCGTTGACAGTGGCGCTGATCCGCGGGAAGCCCTTCTTGGAGGCCGCGATGTTCACGCCCGTCACCGACACGAGCCGGCCCGAGACGGAGATCTTCTGACCCTTGACGGCCGTGAACTGAGCGACGCGCCGCAGGAAGGCCTCGAGGTGGAAGAAGCTTCCTTCGAGGTCGAAGGAGAACGGCATCGTCGGGAACTCGCCGACGGTGACGGGCGGCGGCGCCGGAGCGACGGCGGCGCCCGCGGCGCCACTCGCGCCGGTTGCCGCCGGAGCGGCGCCGGTGTCGGTCCCGGCGAGAGCCGCCGGAGCCGGGGCTGCGGCGGGCGCGCCGGCGGTGCCGGCTTGCAGCCGCAGCGCGCGGAAGTCGACCTGTGCGCGGTTCGCGGCGGTATCGAGTTCGTAGACGAGCGACGGCGTGTTCTCGTCGGCCGGGACGGCCTGCCCGAGCCGCGCCACGGCCGCGTAGTCACTCTCGTACCGCGCCTTGGCGTTGCGCGCCTGGTCGGTGCCCTGCTGGGCAGCCACGAGGCGACCCTGCTGGAGGGTGATCTTGGCGTCGAGCTTGGAGGACTCGCTGCGCTTGGGCCCGAGCGCGATGAACCACATCGCCGCCAGGACGCCCACGCTGAGGATCACGGAGATCACGATGCGATCGCGCTTGGTCACTGGACACTCCCACCGGTCGTCGGGGTCGTTGCGCCGGGCTGAGCTCCGGTCGCGGCAGCCGGCTGTGTCGCACCCTGGGCGCCGGTGGCGCCCGCCGGTGCGACGACCGGCGCCTTGAAGGTCAGCTTCATCGTGAAGAGGACGAAGCGATCGTGCGTGCCGCGGCAGTCGCCGCTGGCGCCGCCGCCCGCGCCATTCTTCTCGGTCGAGGTCAGCGTGACCTTGTCGATGCCGTCGATCCGGCGCATCGCGCTCATCACGCTGGCGACCGACCGGTGACCGGTCGTGCAGCCCGTCAGTGCGAGGCTCGCCACGGGCGGACCGGTTGCCGCCGGCTGGCCGGCGGTCGGCGTGCCGCTTCCGGCCTCACCGTCGACGGTGGTCAACCAGACGTTGCGCGGCAGCGTGCGAGCGAGCTCGCCGAGGTTGTGCGCCCAGTCGGTGCGGTTGCCGGTCAGCTGGGTGATCGTGCTGATCCGCCGCGCCCGCAGGGTGCTGAAGTCGGAGTAGGCGGACAGCCGCGTCGCTTCGCCCTCGGCCGCGTCGGCCTGCTGGGAGATCGTCGTCAGCTGGTCGTTCTTGCTGGAGATGTCGTTGCCGAGCATGGTCGAGAGGCTCGCGAAGACGACCGCGACGCCCAGCGCGGCAAGGACGGCGTAGACCGCGCCGCCACTGCGTCCGCCGCTGCCGGCAGCCTTGCGCTCTTCAGCGGGCAGCAGGTTGATGTCCGGCGAGCCGGGAACCGACAGACCGGCGGCGACGGAGTAGGACGCAGCATCGTCGGCCGGAACGCCGGAGACCTCACCGCACGTGACCGGCAGGCCGAGCTCGGCGGACAGTGCCTCGCCGAAGCCCTCGATGACCGCGCCGCGGCCCGTCAGGACCACCCGCCCGACCGTCGAGTCGCCGGACTGCATGTGGTGGAAGTCGAGCGACTGGCGCACGTCGGTCGCGACGCGCCGCACGCCATCCTCCAGGGCGCGTCGCGCCTCGGAGACGATCTCGGCGTCACCTTCGAGCGTCGTGATGTCGCTCGTCAGGCCGACGTAGGTCAGCCAGTCGCGGGCGTGCTCCAGCGTCAGCGCACGGCGCTCGGCCAGATCGATGGCGATCGCCTCGACGCCGCCGCCGGCCGCCCGCGTGAACAGGCACTGGGTGCCGCGCGCGACGGCAAGGTTGGTCAGTCCGCCCGCAGCGACGTAGAGGACGGCGGATGGATCATCGTCGCCGCCGTCGGCACCGGGCGTCGCCAGCGCGCGGATCATGCCGAACGCGCCGAGGTCGATGCCCTCCAGCCGCAGGCCGGCGCCGCGCACGGCGGAGACGACGCGGTCGATCATGTCGCGGCGAGCCGCAACGAGCAGGATGCGCTGGCGCTTGGCGCCATCGCCCTCGAGGATCTCCAGCGGCTGCCAGTCGAGGACCGCCTGGTCGAGCGGCATCGGCAGCTCGTCGGCCGCCTGGAAGCGGACGGCGGCCGCCAGCTCCTTGCGGTCCTTGATCAGCGGCATCTCGATCGTGCGAACGACGATCTTCTGATTCGCCAGGCCGACGCGGACGCGCCGGTCGAGGTTCTTGTTGGCGCGGTAGAGCGCCTTCAGTGCGTCAGACAGCGCGTCGACGTCGAGGATCTCACCGTCCCGGACGATGCCGGGATCCAGTGCGATCGACGCGCAACGTTCGACGGACATGCGTCCGCTCGAGCTGGTCTGCGCAGCGATGATGCCGGTCGGATCGATGTCCAGACCGACGACGGTCTTTGAGCGTTGTGCCATAAGTGGAGGGCGAGGGGTTCGGAACGCGCGGGATACGAGTTCCGCGTCCGACATCGGCCCTGCGGCCGGGCGCCTCAAACGCTGCAATACGCCATCCACCATCTGTCGAGTTCGTGTGGGCGGGCCTCGTGGCGCCTGAGGCCACCGGCGGGGGCCGGATGGCCATGAAGGCAGATCCGCCCGCCGCCGGTGACGCCAGGCATCCGCGATGCCTGGCCCGCACGGACTCGACGTTGGGTGTCATGGCGGGCCGGCTTCGTCGCTGGTGGCGGGACGAACGGCGGGCATCAAAGGGAGATCGGCCAGGCGCGTGCGGGGATCTGTGTGGCACTCAGCGGGGGTGGGCCGAGTTCGCGACCACAGTGGTATGCAGACCAGCCCACCCTGCTCAGGATCGTGGATGCCTGGGGTCACGGGCGGGCCGCGCGAATTGGCCTCCTGGCCATTCGCCGCCCGTCCGTGGCGTCAGGCGCCACGCGACCAGCCCACAGACCCGGCTCAGAAGTGGTTGAGGTATGAGTCGACGATCGAGTTCCCCACGAAGAACGCGATCAGTCCGCCGATGGCGAGGAACGGGCCGAACGGGACGGTGCGCTTGCGGCCGGTGGCGACGCCGACGCGCGCCATGATCACGCCGCCGACGACGACGCCGAGGATCAGGGCGATGAAGATCGCCGGGGCGACGGCCCGCCCGAGGTAGAGCCCCAGGACGCCGACGAGCTTGACGTCGCCCATGCCCATCCCGCCGGGCTTCATCACCGCGGCGAGGTAGAACAGCAGCAGCGCGACGGCGCCGGCGATCAGCTGCTCGGGAACGCCGCCGACGTCCAGCGCGAGTCCGGCGACGATCGCGGCGACCGCGGCCGGGGCGGTGATCTTGTCGGGAATCCGCCGCACGTCGAGGTCGATCAGCGTGATCGGGACGAGTGCGGTCACCAGGCACAGACCGAGCACGACGCCGATCGTCTCGTCCTGCGTCGCGACGACGAGCGCGTAGAGCACGCCGGTCAACAGCTCGACCGCCGGGTAGCGGATCGAGAACGGCTCACCGCAATCGCGGCAGCGACCGCGCAGCAGCAGCCAGCCGAGCACGGGAATGTTGTCGCGATGCCGCACGGGCTT
>JBBRFO010000111.1:0-7830 GCA_038224135.1 Solirubrobacterales bacterium | reverse complement strand
GGTAAGTACCTCGCGAGCGCACGCTCACGAGGTACTTACCGAGAGGCAGGTCGAAGGCGCCGGTCGTCTCATCGCCGACGGCGACGACCGGGCTGTTGCTCT
The DNA here is from genome assembly GCA_038224135.1 of Solirubrobacterales bacterium. Classification (GTDB taxonomy): domain Bacteria; phylum Actinomycetota; class Thermoleophilia; order Solirubrobacterales; family Solirubrobacteraceae; genus F1-60-MAGs163. The sequence goes on along the minus strand of JBBRFO010000111.1, from coordinate 7,728 downwards.
CGGTGCCGCCGAAGCCCGGCCGGTTGGCCGGGTTGGGATCCAGCGGGTCCTTGGCGTTGTCGACGTTGACGATGTACGTGTAGCCGTCCGGAAGGGCCGTGTCAGGCCCGCTCGCCACGTACTCCTTCGCGGTGATGTGCACCGTCGCCGCGTGCGCCATCGTCGCGCTGAACGCTGTCAGCGTGAGTGCCAGCACAAAGACCCGCGCACAGCGCACGGTCATCCGGCTGATACAGCGACCCGTTCCCCCGAACATCGCAAAGCTCCTCGGTTGTTCCCCCAGACCGTCCCCCGGACGGCTGTCCTGCACACATTCGATTGGCATAGGAATGCATTTCGGGCTCGGCGTCCACGTTTCTGTCGCCAACGTCATGGAGTTGTCATCTGGCTGTCATTCGGCTTGGTTGCCGGATTCCGGGCGTCCAGCAGCTGCGCCCTGGGTTCGCCCGGCGGGGAACGGCCTCCGGGGGTGCGAGACTGGACTGATGTTCGGTGAGGGATCGATCAAGCTGTTCCGGGTGCTGGGCATCCGCGTCGGTGCCAGCCCGAGCTGGTTCCTGGTCCTGTTCCTGTTCCTGTACTCGCTGTCGAACTACTTCAGCGACGTCCTGATCGAGAGCTCGAACACCGTCGCCTACGCGGTGGCGGTCGCTGCCACGGTGCTGTTCTTCCTGTCGCTGCTGGCCCACGAGTTCGGCCACGCGCTCGCCGCGCGGCGCGAGGGCATCGAGACCGAGGGCATCGACCTCTGGCTGTTCGGCGGCGTCGCCAAGCTGTCGCGCGACTCACAGACGCCGGGCGAGGAATTCCGCGTTGCCGCCGCCGGGCCGGCCGTGACCTTCGCGCTGTCGGTCGCGTTCATCGTGATCGGCCGGATCGCATCCAGCCACAGTTCGCTGATCGACAACGGGTTCTTCACCAACGCCAGCATCTCGCCCGGCATCGCCCTCGTGAACTGGCTGGCGACCGTCAACGTGTTCCTGCTGGTGTTCAACCTGATCCCGGCCTTCCCGCTCGACGGTGGCCGGATCGCCCGCGCCGCCGCCTGGCGGATCACCGGCGACCGCAGCCGCGGAACCGTGTTCTCCGCCCGGCTGGGCGAGGGCTTCTCCTGGCTGCTGATCGCCGCCGGTGTCCTGATGCTCGTCCGCGGCGACGTCTCCGGCGGCATCTGGCTCGGCGTCCTCGGCTGGTTCCTCGGCGGCGCGGCCCGCGGCGCAGTCGCCAGCACGCGCTTCACCGACCGCCTCGACGGCGTGATCGCGGCCGACCTGATGGATGCCCAGCCGGTCACGATCCCGGCGGCGACGACGGTCGCCCAGGCACACGAGGAGTATTTCCTGCGCTACGGAGCGCCGTGGTTCGCCGTCGTTGACGCCGCGGGCCGCTACCTGGGGATCCTTCACGAGCAGGCGCTCGAGGCCCAGTTGGCGGCCGGGCGCCCGGCGCTTGCGGTCGGCGAGGCGCTCCCGCCCGGCGGCGAAGGGGCTGCATGGGTGCCGTACGACACGCCGGTCGAGTCGATGATCGGCCTCGAAGTGGTGCGCCGGCTGGGTGCCGTGATGGTCGTCGACGGTGAGGACCGCCTGTGTGGCGTCGTCACCGCCGACCAGCTCAACCGCGCGATCGCGGCGGCGGCGACGCCGCAGCGCTGAAGGCGTAGAGCCGCCCCGCGGACGGCGGGGCGGCAACCTGCCGCGAGCGGTGCCCGTATACAGTTGCGATCCCCGGGGTTTCACGCCCGGAGCCGTCACCACCGTTCGGAAGAGCCATGCCCGCACATGACGTCCTGATCATCGGCGCCGGCCTCGCTGGCCAGCGCGCAGCCCTCGCCGCCGCCCAGAAGGGCGCGACCGTCGCGCTCATGAGCAAGGTCCACCCGGTGCGCTCGCACTCGGTCGCGGCAGCCGGCGGCATCAATGCCGCGGTCAACCCGTCCGACGACTGGCGTTCGCACGCCTATGACACGGTCAAGGGCTCGGACTTCCTCGGCGACCAGGACGCGATCGAGATCATGTGCCGCGATGCGCCGGCAGAGGTCATGCACCTCGAGCACATCGGCGTGACGTTCCACCGCAACGAGACCGGCGAGATCGACCTGCGCGCCTTCGGCGGCGCCTCGATGAAGCGCACGGCCTACGTCGCCGACATCACCGGCCAGGCACTGCTGCACGTGCTCTATGAGCAGATCCTCAAGCATCACGAGGTGATCGACCGCTTCGAGGAGTGGTTCGTCACGTCGCTGGTCCGCGACGAGACCGGCGCCTGCGTCGGGGCGGTCGCGCGTGAGATCCGCAGCGGTCACACCGAGACGTTCTCGGCCAAGAACGTGATCCTCGCCTCGGGCGGCGCCGGCCAGTGCTTCAAGCCGACGACCAACGCGCTGATCTGCACCGGTGACGGCATCGCCCAGGCCTACACGGCCGGCGCACCGTTGATGGACATGGAGATGATCCAGTACCACCCGACGACGCTGGCCGAGAACGGCTTCCTGATCACCGAGGGCGCACGCGGCGAGGGCGCCCACCTGCTGAATTCGGCCGGCGAGCGCTTCATGGAGAAGTACGCGCCGAACAAGATGGAGCTCGCCTCGCGCGACGTCGTCTCGCGCGCCGAGCAGACCGAGATCCTCGAGGGCCGCGGCGTCGGGCCCGAGGGCACCGGGATCTACCTGGACATCACCGTCGTCCCGAGAAAGCGCACGCTCGAGGCGCTGCGCGAGATCGTCAACATCGGCAAGGACTTCGCCGGCGTCGACATCACCCGCGAGCCGATCATGATCCAGCCCGGGATGCACTACATCATGGGCGGCGTCAAGACCAACAGCGACGGCGCGACCCCGATTCCCGGGCTCTACGCCGCCGGCGAGGTCGCGTGCGTGTCGGTCCACGGCGGCAACCGCCTGGGAGCCAACTCGCTGCTCGACACGCTGATCTTCGGCCGCCGCGCCGGTGAGCACGCCGCCGAGCGCGCGCTGGGCATTCCGATGCCGACGGCCTCCGGCGAGCAGCAGGCGATCGACGAGGCGCGCATCGCCGAGATCCTCGCGCGGCCGACGAGCGGCCGGCGCGTGTCGGAGATCAAGGAGGAGCTGGGCACGACGATGAACCGCTACGTCGCCGTGTTCCGCGACCACGCCGGACTGCAGACCGCGCACGAGACCGTTCGCCGGCTGAAGGAGGAGGCGACCTCCGCCTACGTCGACGACAAGGGCACGATCTTCAACCAGGACGTGCTCGGCGCGATCGAGCTCGACTACATGCTCGACTGCGCGGAGTGCATCGTCGTCGGCGCGCTCGAGCGCGCCGAGTCGCGCGGGGCGCAGTTCCGCACCGACTTCCCGGACCGCAACGACGACGAGTGGCTGAAGCACATCGACATCTCACGCAACGGCGGCGACGCGCCACACGTCTCCTACTCGCCGGTCACCATCACCCAGTGGCAGCCCGAAGAGCGCAAGTACTAACGCCGTCCGAAGGATCGACATGGCCGAGTTCAAGCTGAGAATCCGCCGCTACGACCCCTCGTCGGGCGAGGCGCCGTACTGGGACGAGCACACCGTCGAACTCGAGCCGCACCGCTCGGTGCTCGAGGGCATCCTCCAGGCGAAGGCCAAGACCGACGGCTCGATCGGCATCCGCTGCTCCTGCCGCGCGGCGATCTGCGGATCCTGTGGCGTGCGGATCAACGGCCAGCCAGGCCTGGCCTGCCACACGCACCTTGACGCTGCGCTGGCGCGCTCCAAGGACGGCGTGATCGAGGTCGAGCCGATGGGCAACATGCCCGTCATCAAGGACCTGATCGTCGACATGGACGCGGTCCACTGGAAGAAGATCCAGCGCGTCACGCCGTGGCTGATCAACAAGCAGCCGATTCCCGAGCGCGAGTACATCGTCTCGCGCGAGTCGATGATCGACGTGACACAGACGGCTGCCTGCATCCAGTGCGGCGCCTGCGTGTCGGACTGCCTGTCGATGGAGGTCGACCCCGACTTCGTCGGCCCCGCCGCGCTCGCCAAGGCGTACCGTTTCGTCGGCGATCCGCGCGACGCCGCGCACGAAGAGCGCCTGAGGGATCTGGCCGAGGACCCCCACGGTCTGTACACGTGCACGCACTGCTTCAAGTGCATCGAGGCCTGCCCGAAGGGCGTCGCGCCGATGAGCCAGATCATGCGCCTGCGGCGGATCGCCGGCAACGACCATCACATCAACGACCGCAACAACGGCTACCGCCACGAGTCGGCCTTCGGCACGCTGGTCAAGGACAACGGCCTGCTCTGGGAGGCCGAGCTGCTGCCGCGCTCGATCGGCGGCGACTCGTGGTTCGGCAAGTTCGCGCCGGCCGCGGGGCTCGAGCTGCTGAGCTCGCTGCCCGTGATCACCAAGGCGATGCTGCGCCGCAAGGTGACGATCACCGGCGCGCTGAAGCCGCACAAGCTGCCGAAGGACGACCTCAAGGCCGTGCAGCGGATCTTCGACACGGTCGACGGCCGGGATGAGCGGATCGAGCTCAACCTGTACATCACGGGCAAGGACGAGGACAACGACCCGGCTGCGGCCGCGTGACGAGGAGATGTCGATGAAGGTCGCCTACTGGCCCGGCTGCGTGAGCCGCGGCTTCACCCCCGAGCTCCACGGCTCGATGGCGCAGGTCGCGCCGCTGCTCGACATCGAGCTCGTCCAGCTGGACCGCGCGAGCTGCTGCGGCGCCGGCGTCATCGCCGAGCACAGCCAGGAACTCGCCGACAGCCTCAACGCCCGCACGTTCGCGCTGGCGCAGAAGGAGATGGCCGCCGGCGCGGATCTGATGATGAACATCTGCTCCACCTGCCAGGGCGCCCAGAGCGAGTGCCAGGAGCGTATGGACAACAACGCCGAGTACCTCCAGGTGATAAACGGCAACCTCGCGCCCGAGGGCCTCAGCTACGAGGCCGGGATCAAGAACAAGAACTTCCTCTGGGTCCTCGTCGAGGACATCGGGCTCGACGAGCTGCGCTCGCGCGTCAAGCGCCCGCTCGCGAACCTCAAGGTCGGCCCGTTCTACGGCTGCTACATCGTGCGGCCGACCGACCGGCTCGGGATCGACGACGAGAACCCGCGCGATCAGTACCTGCCGATGGTCATCGAGGCGCTCGGCGGCACGGTCATCGACTACGCCGGCTCGCACAAGTGCTGCGGCTTCCCGATCATCACGATGAACAAGCAGGCCTCGCTGAAGCAGGCCGGCCGCCACCTCGGCGATGCGATGGACGCCGACGCGGACTGCCTGGTGACACCGTGCCCGCTGTGCCACCTGAACCTCGACCTGCAGCAGCCGCTCGCCGCGCGCGAGGCCGGCCGCGCGCTGAACATGCCTGTCCTGCATCTGCCGCAGCTCGTCGGCCTTGCCCTCGGCCTGACTCCGAAGGAGATCGGGCTGGCCCGCCACGTCGTCAAGCCGACCAGCGTCATCGACTGGACGCAGTCGGTGGTCGCGGGCGTCAGCTGAGCGGCGGTCGGTTGCTCACTGCACTTTGACGTGCATCAGCCGGACCGGGCCGAGCACGACTGAGACCGGGTCGCCGGGCTGGACCAGGCCCGCCGGGTCCTCGAATTCAAAGAAGTACGTCTCACCGTTGTGGAAGTAGCCGGTGTGAGAATGACCCATGAGCAGGCGGGAAACGACCGTTCCGCTGTGCTCATCAACCAATGCGGGCGGCTGCTTGACGTCGTGCAGTGCGCCGGCCTTGTTCTCGTCCACGATCTGGTAGCGCACGTCGATCAGCCCGCCATCGCCGGCCTTGGTGACGCGGACCACCCGCGCACCGGTGGCGTCGAGCAGGCCGGCGGCGTTCACGCCCTTGGGCAGCGGCAGCGGGCCTGTCTTGGCGGCGTGGTGCCCGGTGACGAGCACCAGCACGCCGATCGCGAGCGCGGCGCCGGCGACGATGCCCAGGAGTCTCGGGCGGATCAGCGGGCGCGCGCCCGTCGGAACGGCGATCCCCATGGCTACGGCACCTGGATGAAGCGCAGGCGCCCGCCCACACCGGCGGCGGACCCGTTCACCAGGTTGAGGTTGCGGTCGTAGATCGCGAACGTGCTCCCAGAGGGGCTGCCGGCCGGGACCGTCACGATCTCGTCGGCGGTGCCTCCGGCGGGAACGGTCTCGGCTGAGACGCCGAGCGGGGTGGGCAGCAGCCCGCCGTCTCGACCGACGATCGTCGCGTCGGCGCCGAGCAGCGTCATCGACACGTGCTCCGATCCGGCGTTCACGTAGCGCAGCAGCACCTTGTTCCCGGCCGCCGCGTTGATCGTGCCCGTGTTCGGGTAGGCCAGGCCGTTGATCAGCCGGTACTGCGGCTTCCAGGTCGCCATGTCGAATGTCGCGAGGGCGCCTGCAGTGGTGAGCGTCGCGTTGAGGTTCGGGTCGATCTCCGACAGCACCATGAACGCCTGAGTGGCGTACGCGGTGCTCGCGTTGTCGTACGCCCGTCCAGCCGTCAGCGAGTTCACGACCAGAGCGCCGGCCAGCCCGACTTCGGCCTGACGGCCCGCGGTCCCGTCACTCTCGTACAGGTAGGTCCCGGGCGTGCTCGCGGTGAACGACACCGAGCCTGTGCTGTTGGCGGGGATCGTGTGCGAGCCGGCGTTCAATGTGATGCCCGGGATGGAGATGTGAAGAGCCTCACCGAGCGAGTTCTCGACGTTGATGGTGACCGTGTCACCCTCGCCGACCGAGAGGTTCGGCGCGGGGATGCCGACCGTCGCCGACGAGCAGGCGCCCGTGGCGAAGCCCCAGATCGGGATCGCGCCCGGCGCTCCGGCCGGCGTGACGGTGCCCGCCTTGGCGCACAGGTTGAAGGTCGCCGCGACCGCCGCGTGGGCGCGCTTGCGCTTGTGCGCGCGGTGCTTCGTCCGCGTGACGCGGTGCCGGAGCGTGTGCCGCGAATGCCCGTCGTACACCCGCATCGCGAGCGCGGAACCGCTCAGCACGAGGCTGAAGAGGACGCCGAGCACGACAGCGGGCAGGATGCTCCGCGTGACGCTGTGGTTGGTGGTGGCTGACATCGTGTCTCTCCTTGAACCGGTCACGGCGGTCACGGCGCGTCGTAGGTGAGCTGCATGAGGTCACCTTCGGATCGGAATGTGGTGTTCGTCGGGTTCGCGCCGGTGCAGGTCACACCGATGCGGACCTGACCCGAACCGTTGATGTACTGCGGCTCCAGACCGGGCGTCGCGAGGTTCGTCAGCACGACGTCGCTGGTGTTGGCGACGTTCGACGTGTTGAGCGTCACCCAGGTGCTGTCAGCCCAGCGCCAGACGCGCAAGACCTGCGAGCACGTGAACGAGCTGCCCGTGTTGAACAGGTAGCGGCGGTTGCGGCCCGTGTAGGCGACCGACATGTTCTGCACGCCGGCCGTCGGCACGTTGAACGTCCCGTACCAGGCGACCGTCCGCGTGCCGAACAGGGTCGACACGACGTTGTAGCGGTTGCCGTCGGCCGTCGCGAGGCTCGCCGCGTTGCCCGAGGACAGGAAGCTCGTGCCCGTCGTCACCGTCACCGCTGCCGGCGGATCGCTGTGCGTCGTCAGACCGCCACCCTCACCGGCGCAGCCGGTCGGCGGGTCGACGCGCAGCATCGTCGCCATGCCGCCGAAGCCGGCTTCGTAGTTGGCGAACTCGTTCAGCGCGTGGCTGTGCCACGGGAAGTAGAAGGCGCCGCAGACGTTCTGCGAGCTGGTTCCATCCG
>JBBRFO010000110.1:0-7864 GCA_038224135.1 Solirubrobacterales bacterium | reverse complement strand
CGCCGCCGCCAGCGCGTCGAGGTCGTCGATCGTGTCGACATCGAGCAGCAACGACGGGATCTCGGCGATCCGCACCGTCGCCCCGGCATCGCGCGCGCGCTGCTCGTGGCGGGCGCGGCTGCCGTCACCGAAGCTCGGGCCGATGATGTCGGGCGGTGTCAGCAGCAGTGCGTTGGTGCCGTCGCCGTGACGGTCGGGCACGATCACGACCTCCGGTCCTTCGGGCAGGCCGTCGAGCAGGTCGTCGATCTCGGCCGGGTCGAGTGCCGGCGTGTCTCCGGCGAGCAGCAGCACATGGAACGCGCCCTGCTCGATCGCCCAGTCGATGCCGCGCTGGGCGGCCTCGTTGTGGCCGTCGGTGAGCTCGTCGGGGATCGCCTGCGCGCCGTACCCCCGGGCCATCACCTCAGCTCCGGGATCCCCCGTGACGACGATCACGTCGTCGACGTAGTCCGCTTTGCGCAGCGACTCGAGCACGTCGGTCAGCATCCCCGCCGCCAGAGCACGCCGCTCACCGGGGCGCAGGCCGTGCTCGGCGAGGCGCAGCTTGGCGTCGTGGAAGCGCTTGACGGGCAGCACGACGACCACGCTCATGCCGCCAGCTCCAGTGCCAGGTCGAGCGCCGCTCGCGCAACGTCGCGCCGCCCGTCGGCGTCTGCCATCAACGTGCTCATAACGCGGAGTGTGACGCCCGCGACGCCGTCGCCCTCATCCGCGAGCAGCCCGTCGATCAGTCCGGCGTAGGCGCGCGCGATGCCGGCGGCGCCCAGCGGCAGGCCGGCCCACGCCATGAACGCCGCCGTCGGGCCTTTCAGCACCGCGCCGTTGACGATCGGCGAGACCGCGACGACCGGCGCGTCGGCGTCGCGCAGCGCCTCGGTCATCCCCGGCACCGACAGGATCGGGCTGATCGAGATGACCGGGTTCGACGGTCCGATGACGATTGCGCGCGCGTGGCTGATCGCGTCGAGCACCTCGGCCGTCGGCTGGGCGCCGGCGATGCCGTCGAACGTCAGGCCGTCGACCGGCCCCTCCGCCCGCTCGCGGATCATGAACTCCTGGAATCCGGACCAGTGCTCGCGCGCGAGGACGCGCGTGCGGACCGGCTCGTCGCACATCGGCAGGACGCGCGCGGTGACGCCGATCGCCTGCGCCAGTGCCGCGAGAGCCTTCGTGGCGCTCGCCCCGTCGTCGATCCGCCGGCGGCGTTCCACACACCAGGCGAGGTCCTGATCGCCGAGGTTGAACCAGACATCGGTGCCGAGCTCGCGCAGCATGTCCATCACGCGGAAGCTGTCGCCGTCGATGCCCCAGCCGCGCTCGTCGATGCGGTCGGCGAGCCAGAACGTGACGAGGTCGGGGTCCGGCGAGACCAGGCCGCCGTAGATGTCGATGTCGTCGGCGGTGTTCGCGATGACGACGAGGTCGTCACCGACGAGGTCGAGCATCCCGCGCGCGAGTTTGGCGCCGCCGGTTCCGCCCGCGAGGACGACGACCGGAGCGCTGCTCAACGCGTGCGACGGGGGCCGGTCATGGGCGGCGCAGTATAAGAAGGGCCATGAGCGAGCAGCCCGGAGCGCCGATGCCAGCCGCCGTGCACGTGCGCGAGGTCGGCCCGCGAGACGGCTTCCAGAACGAGCCGGAGGTCATCGCCACCGCCGACAAGGTCGTGCTGATCGACCAGCTGGCGCGCACCGGGCTGCGGCGGATCGAGCTGACGAGCTTCGTCCGCCCCGACGTGATCCCGCAGCTGTCCGACGCCGCCCAGGTGCTGGCGGCGATCGACGTCCCGGCGGGCGTCGGCCGCTCGGTCCTGATCCCCAACGAGAAGGGCCTGGACCGCGCGCTCGAACTGCGCGAGCACTTCGACGAGGTGTCGGTCTTTCTCAGCGCGAGCGAGACGCACAACCGCCACAACGTCAACCGCTCGATCGCCGAGTCGCTCGATGGCCTGGACGCGGTGCTGCGCCGGTCGATCGATGCCGGGCTGCGCTGCGAGGGCGTCATCTCGACCTCGTTCGGCTGCCCGTACGAGGGTCATGTCCCGCCCGAGCGCGTGTTCGCGATCGCCGAGCGCCTGATCGCCGCAGGAGCGAGCGAGATCGCGTTCGGCGACACGACCGGCATGGCCAACCCGATCCAGGTTCGCGCGTTCTTCCTCGCCGCGCGCGAGCGGCTCGGTGCGGACGTCGAGCTGACGGCGCACTTCCACAACACCCGCGGCCAGGGACTCGCAAACGTCTTTGCGGCGCTCGAAGCCGGTTGCGCGAGCTTCGAGTCCTCGTTCGGCGAGCTCGGCGGCTGCCCCGTGCCGCCCGGCGCGACCGGCAACATCGCCAGCGAAGATCTCGTCTCGATGCTGCACGAGATGGGCGTCGAGACGGGCGTCGACCTCGACGCGCTCGTCGCCTGCGCGCGCGCGGTGCGTGACGTGCTCGGGCGACCGCTGGGGTCGCACACGGTCATTGCCGGCCCGGTCAACTGGCAGCCGTCCGCCTGATCGCCGTCAGCGGTCCTGGCGACCGTGGACGACGAGATACGCGGCGACCGCGGCGAGGCTGAGTGGCGCGATCAGGTCCGCGGCGGTGAAGAACCCGATGAAGAGGATGCAGAAGATCGGGTAGGGGAGGCCCGCGACGGCCAGAGCGACCATCCCGTAGGCGGCACCATTCGCCTCCGAGAGTCCGGGTAGAGCCTGCGCAGCGAGCAGGCCCAGCACCCCGCCGACGAACACGAGCGGGAAGACGGCGCCGCCGCGGAAGCCGGAGCGGAAGGCGATGACGATCGCGATGCACTTTCCGGCCGCGAGCACCAGCAGCGTTCCCGCCGTGATCGTCGCGGCGTCGTCGAACACCGCGCCGAGCTCCGCCTGACCGGAGAACAGCGTCCGTTCGCCGGCGATCACGGCCACGAGCCCGAGCAGGGCGCCGCCGGCCGCGCCGAGCACCAGCGGCCGCGATCGCAGGCGATCTGCGACCGCGCCCGCACCGTCGACCAGTCGCATCAACCCGAGGCCGATGAGGCCGCCGGCGACCCCGATCGCCGGCGCCCACGCCCAGTCGGCGAGGCGGCTCGTGCCGTCGCCGGGCAGGTGGTAGGCGGCGAATGCGTGGCCGGCGATCAGCCCGAACAGGCCCGCCCCGATGCAGCCGCTGACGAGCGCGGGGAGCAGCACGCGATAGAGCGCCGCACCCGTCAGCGGGACGGCTTCGACGATCAGCGCCGCGGCGGCCAGGGGCGAGCCGAAGATCCCGCCGACGACCGCGGCGACCGCCGAGCTGCGGACCAGCGGCGCCTCGGCGGCCGGCCAGTGCAGGCGCGGGGCGACGAGCGCGGCGGCGATCAGCGCCGCGCCGAGCATCGGCATCTCGGGGCCGATGCTGGCGCCGGCGACGAGCGAGATCGCACCGGCGATCACCATTCCCCCCGCGGCCTGCCCGCGGGTCCGCGCGGCGTGCTCGTCGCCCGGGGGATCCGCGAGCGCGAGCGCATGACCGAGCTGTGGCGGCTCGCCGGTCCCGGCCGGCAGGCGCAGCGCCGCGAGCCCGACGAGCAGGCCGCCGGCAAGGGGCACCGCGATCACGAACCAGCTCGAGCCGCCGGCGCCGAGCGCGTCGCGGAGGTCGTGCCAGATCAGGTGCGCGACCGCATGCGTGCCGGCGACGAACCCGATCGCGACGAGGGTGACCGGGATGGCGATCAGCCCGGCGTGGATCAGGAGCCGGACGAAGCCCTTGGTCTGGAGTGGGGCGGGTGTGGCCGGGTTGCCCGTCATCGCGCTGGGACCGTATTCGTGTTCGCGGATCTCGTGGCGCCTGAGTCGCCGTTGTTGACCGGGTCTGTGCGAATGCACCATCCCCGGTCAACCCGCCGCCTCATCGATCCACGATCTCTCGCTCAGGCGCCGGTGCCCGCCTCGTTTGGTGCCCGTGGCTGGGCCCGCCGAGTTGGGCGTGGCCGCTTGTGGTTCGGAGGGAGGGCGCCTTCGGGCGGATGTGGCGGGACGTTCAGCTGGTTAGGGGGGAGGAGGAGCGGACGTCGACGGTGGGACGTTCCGTTGGCGCAGGGGTGGGGCGGGGTGCGTTGTCCGGGAAATCCGAAATTTCGCGAAAGCGAAATTCCGCCCCCGGCAACGACACCCCGGGCACCCCCGACCACCACCAGCACACCGCCCTGGACCATCGGCGGCGCGCAACGAAGAGGTTTCGCAATGAAACCTCCACGGAAAGGGGTCGCGCGCCCGACCGCGAAGGACGGTTCGTCATGGTGCAGACGAACGGTGTCTCGATGATCGTCACGCGAGCCGCCACCCCGGCCCTGTCGCACGAGCTGTCGCGCAGCATGCGCAACGAGCTCGCCGACATCCTTGCCGAGGGTGCGGTCGAGGCCGGCTTCCAGCCGGTCGTTGACCTTGCTTCCGGCCGTGTCGTCGGGTGGGAGGCCCTTGCCCGCGGCCCGCGCGGCAGTGCACTCGAGCGCCCGGACCTGTTGTTTGCCGCGGCTCGCGCCGCCGGCCGCCATGAGGAGCTGGACGTCCTCTGCCAGCGCAACGCGCTGCGTGCCGCGCTCGACGCCGGCGTGCGCGCGCCCTGCGTGCTGTTCCTCAACATCGAGCCAGACACGTCCGGCTTCCTGCCGCTCGAGCTGCGCGAGCTGTACGCGCGCGCCTGCTCGCAGATGACGGTTGCCGTCGAGATCACCGAGCGCGCGCTGACGCAGCGGCCCGGCGCCCTGCTGGCGCACATCGCCGACATGCGAGCGATGGGCGTCGTCGTGGCGCTCGACGATGTCGGGACCGACACCGACACCCTGGCGATGATGTCGCTGCTGGAGCCGGAGGTCATCAAGCTCGACCTGGCGCTCGTCCAGGCCAGCCCGGATGCGGCGATCGCTGAAGCGGTCCATGCCGTCCACGCCCAGGCCGAGCGCACCGGCGCCACGATTCTCGTCGAGGGCGTCGAGACGCCCGAGCAGGCCCGCGTCGGCGAGGCGCTCGGCGCGACGCTCGCGCAGGGCTGGCTCTACGGCCGCCGTGAAGTCCTGATCCAGCTGCCCGACCTCCCGGACGAGCCGATCGTCCGCCATGGCCGCCATGCCGACCCGCGCGACCTGACGCCTCACGAACTGCTGGCGGACCATCGCGCCGCGCGTCCGACGACGCGGCCGCTGCTCGTGGCGATGACGACCCACCTCGAGGAGCAGGCGCGGGCACTAGGCAGCACGGCCGTCCTCGTCGCCTCGTTCGACAAGGATCCGCGGGTCGGCGACGGCCTGCGCCAGCGTTATGCAGCGCTCGGCCACGAGCTGGCCTTCTGCGCGCTGCTGGGCCGCGCTCCGCAGACCGACCGCGACCTCTCCGGTTACGGCGCGCTGCATCTGGCCGGCGACGCGCGCGACGCCGAGTGGGCGATCGCCGTCGTCGGGCCGCACTTCGCCGCCGCGCTCGTCGCGCACGAGAACGCCGGCGCGGACATTGCCGGAGAGGCGATGTACGACTATGTCCTGACGTACGACCGCGTGCTCGCGACCGCGGTGGCCGCCGCGCTCACCGCGCGCGTTTCGGGCTGACTCGCCCCTCACAGGACGACCGTCGGGGCGCCGTCCTGACGCCCCGACAGCCGCTCAGCGCTGCGCGTCTCCGGCGGCCATCGCGACCTGGGGCCGCGCGGCCTGCTGACCGCTGCGCCGTCCGGCGGGTTCTGCCAGCACGCGGCGCAGGAACAGGTACACGATCGGCACCCCGGTGACGACCATGATCGCGCGCAGCCACGGGGCGCTCGCGTCGGTCCCGGCGCCGAGGGTGTGAATCACGCCAAGGCCCCAGACGAGGACGGTCGCGCGATGCATCTTGCGCCACAGCTTGACCCCGATCGTCTTACGGGCGTAGAAGCTCAGGCCGAGGAAGACGGCGAGCCAGCCGGCGATGATGCCCAGCCCGGTGAACCCCGGGCGGTAGGCGAGCGTGAACGGCACGGCGATGTTCGACAGGCTCGGATGCATGAACGTGTCCCCCATCAGCGTCAGCCCGTGCACGGCGATCGCGACGAGTCCTGCCAGGGCGGTCGATTCGTGCAACGAGAGGAGCTTGGCCTTCGCGCCGCGCTTGCGCGGCAGGCCGTTGGCCATCAGCAGGCCGATGATCACGGAGATCGAGACGGCGGTCAGCGACACGACGCCCGCGGAGCGCGAGGCCAGCCACCAGCCGTAGTCGAGCGGGTTGGGTCCTGTCATGAAGCTGCGTCCCTCCTCAGGAGGTCTTGGTCGCCACGGGCGCGGGCGCCGGGGCGGGAGCGGGTGCAGGTGCGGGGGTGTAGACGGGTGCGGAGACCTGCTGCTGGGCGGGGGCGCTGTAGTTGCTGGACGCCGGCGCCGAGACGACGGCCGTCCCGCTGCCGGAAGCCGCGATCGCTGCGGGCTTGATCACGGTGATCCGCCGCGTGATGATCACGCGGCGCACGATCACCGGGCGCACCGCGGCAACCTGCGCGATCTTCGGCGGGCTCAGCGCGGGGTCCTGACCCTGCGCCATGCGCAGCGACAGGAAGCCGAACATCCCGACGAACAGCGTCGCCAGGGTGACGTAGACGGGCAGCGCGCGCCGTCCGCGAGACGTCCGCTTGGCGGTCGGCCTGCGCGGGGCTCCGGCCTGACGGTCAGTCATCGCTGCCGCCCTCATGCTCGCTGTCCTTGTGCGTGCCACCGGTGCCGCCGGCCCCGCTGGTGCGGGTCTGGACCTTGGCCTTGGTGATGGCCCTGACAGGCTGGACCTGCGCGACCTGGATGACGGGTGCGTGGTAGACGGGCGCCGGCCGCGGAGCGGCGGCCGCGGGCGGCGGAGCCGCGACCGGGCTGGAGTTGACGATCGGCTTGGTCTTCGGCTTCTCGTGCTTGACGATCTTGACCGTGCGGTGCACGACGACCGTACGGATGATCGGGGCTGGTGCCTTCTGTGGGGGCGCCGATGCGGTAGACGTGCCGCCCGTGGCCCCGACCGCGACAGCGGCGAGAGCGCCAAGGGCGAGCATGGTGCCGCCGGCTGCGATGTTCGTTCGCTTGAGCATGGGGCCATAGTGCTCCCGCGCCATGCAACCGCCGGGCAACGGCCTGGAAAGCCTCCGCTAACGATTTCGAGCGGTTTCAGCCGTCGACGCGCGGCCCGGCGCCGAGGCGCTCAGCGCGCGCGTGCCGGGCTGACGACGGGAGCCGCGCGACGCGGCGCCTTCGGCAGCACGCGCAGCGCGAACAGCGCGAGGATCGGGACGCCGGTGACGATCAGGATCGCCCGCAGCCACGGCGTCGCCGCGTCCGTGCCCGCCCCGAGGACGTGGATCACGCCCAACGCCCAGACGCCGATCGTCCCGCGGTGCAGCTTGCGCCACAGCTTCGCGCCGATCGTCTTGCGCACGTAGAAGCTGAGGCCGAGCAGCACGGCCATCCAGCCCGCGATGATGCCCAGGCCGGTGAACAGGGGGCGGTAGGAGATCGAGAACGGGACGGCAATGTCGGCGATGCTCGGGTGGATGAAGGAATCGCCCAGCAGCATGACGCCGTGGATCGCGATCGCGACCAGCCCGGCCAGCGCCGTCGACTCGTGCAGCGACAGCAGTCGCGCCTTCATGCCTGGGCGGCGCGGAAGGTTGTTCGCCATCAACAGCCCGATGATCACCGACAGCGAGACGGCGGTGATGGCGACGACGCCGGCGGAGCGCGATGCGAGCCACCATCCGTAGTCCAGCGGGTTCGGTGTCATCGAATGCTGCGGGAGCTGCTGGTCAGGAGGTCGACGTCGCGACCGGAGCGGGCGCGGGGGCCGGGGCGGGAGCCGCGGCGACGACCGGTGCCGGCTTGGGGGCCGGGGCGGGAG
>JBBRFO010000109.1:0-8162 GCA_038224135.1 Solirubrobacterales bacterium | reverse complement strand
CGGCCCGCAGGCGATCACGCTCGACGCGCTGGATGGGTTCTGCCGGCGCGTGCGCGCGGTGGCCGCCGCGGCGCAGCCGGCGAACTGACCGGCGCCGGCGTCCAGCGCGCAGCCGCGCCGGCTTCAAGCGCGGGCCTGCGGCGCCGATACACCTTGGTGAGGTGTCGTGACAGCCCTGCCCACATCGCCTGACGGCTCTGACCCGTCGCCCCGCGGACTGCCGGGTGAGCCGCTGCATGGCCGCGTGGGACAGTGGCTGCGTCGCCGCCCGAGGACTCCTCAGCCGACCGCGATCTTCGACCTGTTCGAGGAACTCGTCTACGCCGGCGAGATCACGGCCGACGGCCGCTACATCCACCACGCCGGCAGCGGCGGCGACGACCGCTTCCTCGGTGGAAGCGGCCCGGAAGACGTCGAGCGCGGCCGGTTCTGGGAGTCGCGCGTCCACGCCGACGACTGGGATACGTACGTCAGCTTCAACCACTGCCTGCTGAGCGGCGAGGACGCGGAAGTCACCTATCGCCTGCTCGGCGTCGACGGCGTGACCCGGATCCTGTGGGACCGCGCGCGGCCGCGGCGGCGCGCGGACGGGAGCATGCTCGTCCAGGGGATCATCTCCGACGTCACGCGGCGTGAGGAGGCGGACGCGCGCCTGGCCGAGGCCAACGAGCACTTCACGCGCCTGCTCGACGTGACCGGCGAGCACGTCTACAGCGCGCTGGTCCATCCGGGCGGCCGGATCGAGGAGCTGTTCCAAGGCCCCGGTGCCGACCGCCTGCTCGGCGGCGCGGTGCCCGATGCGGCGATGGAGAATTGGGAGAAGGCGCTGCACCCCGACGATCGCCCGGCCTATGACGCCTTCAACGCCGCGCTCGCGGCCGGGACCAGCAGCGAGGTCGAATACCGGCTGGCCGGCGCCGACGGCATCACGCGCTGGGTCCACGACCGCGCGGCCACGCGCCGGCGTCCCGATGGCATCATCGAGATCAGCGGCATCGTCTCCGACGTGACCGACCGGCGGCAGCTGCGGGCCGAGCTCGACGCCGCGCATGCGTCACTCTCGCGCGTGGTCGAGGCGATGGACGATCACCTGTACACGGTGCGCGTCGGCCCTGACGGGACCTACCGGACCGTCTACCGCGGACCCAATCGCGAGCGGTTGTTCGGCGCGCCGCTGGTCGGCGGCGACCAGGACGACACGCTGTGGGAATCGCTGATCCACCCCGACGACCGTCACCTGTGGAGCGCCGCGGTCGCTCGCCTGGCCGACGCGCAGCCGATCGAGCTCGAGTACCGCGTGATCGGCGTCGACGGCCGCGAGCGGATCGTGCTCGACGCGCTTCGCCCGCGACCGGCCGACGACGGCATGCTGTTCTTCGACGGCGTCACGCGCGACGTCACCGAGCACCGCCGGCTGGAGGACGAGCTGCGCCGCGCCCGCGCGGCGGCCGAACTGCGCGCCCGCACCGACGACCTGACCGGCGCCTTCAACCGCCGCCACTTCGCCGAGATCGTCGCCGCCGCGCTGGCCGACGACCCGGCCGGCTGCGCGCTGCTGCTGCTCGACGCCGACCACTTCAAGCAGGTCAACGACGTGCACGGTCACGTCGTCGGCGACGCGGTCCTGGTCGAGTTGGCCCGCCGGCTCACCAACGGGCTGCGGCCGAGCGACCATCTGGCCCGCTGGGGCGGCGAGGAGTTCGCGATCCTGCTGCAGGGCGTCGACTCGGACACCGAGCTGGATCGCCTCGCCCAGCGACTGCGGGTCACCGTCGCTCGCGAGCCCGTGAGCGTCGAGGGCACCAGCATCGAACTGACGATCTCGATCGGCGCCGCGCGCGCCGGTGATGGCGTCGCTGACCTCGACGCGCTGGTCGAGGCGGCCGACTGCTGCCTGTACGTCGCCAAGCGCCAGGGTCGCGATCGCGTTTCGCTGGTTCCGGACCTCGCGCCCGGCGACGCCGCGTCGACCGAGCCCGACGCGGTCCGCCTGGCGCGCGCGCTGGCGATCACCGCCGGCTTCCGCGAGGCGTCACCGGAAGCGCACGCCGAGCAGGTCGCGGCGCTCGCGACGCTGACCGCCGAGCGACTCGGGCTGCCCGCCGGCGCCGTCGAGCGCTGCACGCTCGGCGGCTGGCTCCACGACGTCGGCAAGGTCGCGGTACCCGACGCGATCCTCGCCAAGCCGGGCCCGCTGGACGACGGCGAGTGGGTCGTCATGCGCACGCATCCGGTCATCGGCGAGGACATCGTCGGCCGCGTCGGGGCGCTGGTCCAGGCGGCACCCGCAGTCCGCCATCACCATGAGCGCTTCGACGGATCCGGCTACCCCGACGCGCTCGCCGGCGACGCGATCCCGATCGAGGCACGCGTGATCGCGGCGGCCGACGCGTATTCCGCGATGACGTCCGCGCGCACCTACTCGCCCGCCCTGCCCGCGCACGTCGCCGCGGACGAGCTGCGCGCCTGTGCCGGGTCGCAGCTGGACCCCCAGGTCGTCGCGGCGCTGCTCGACGTGCTCGGCCTCGGCGGCCGGGCCTCGCTGCGCGTCGCCTGAGCGACCACGGGTCAGCCGCGCGGCACGGCGAATCGCAGGCGCAGCGGCTGTCCCGCGCCGGCCCGAACGCTGACGCGCAGCTGCGCGGTCTTGCGGGGCAGGCGCAGCGTCAGCGTCAGCACGGTCGTGCGGACGCGGCGTGAGGCGAGCCGATGCTGGCGGCCGCCGCGCGCGACGGCGACGATCCGCAGCTGCTGCCCGACGCTGATTGCCGGCAGGGTCAAACGCACGCGCACCGTCCGTGTCCCGAGCCGGCGGATGCTGCCGGTGGCGCTCAGTGTCGTGGTGCCGCCGTCGACAGGCGTTGAGCCTGGGGGCACGGGAACCTGAACGGGTGCCGGCGGCGGCGTCGCGGGGGGCGTCGGCGAGGCGCTCAGCACCGCTTGCGTCACGGCGCCGGCGCCGAACGACCACGCGTGCGTCACGTCCTGCGCGTCGCCACTGGCGCGCATCGTCACCGATGCGCTGTAGCTCGCGCCGCTCGTCAGCGGCGTCGTCGGGATCAGCAGCGCCGTGCCGGGCGCCAGGTACGCCCCGAAGTCGGCGTTGGTCCAGTCGGCGGTCACGAGCGGCACGGCGCCGGCCGGCCCGGTCAGCGACGCGCTGACAAGCTTGGGCTGCCCGCCGTAGACGGCGCCCGGCGCGACGCCGAAGGCATAGATCGTCGGACCGTTGCCGGTTTCCGGGATGCCGAGCTTGGCCTGCGGTGTGAACGGGCCCTCGCGCACCGTCTGCGCCGCGTAGATCGTCGTGCCCGGTCCGGGATAGGTGACGATGCTCGTCGCGGTCGGCGCCGCGCGCAGGTATCCGGGCCAGGTCGTGATGCAGAGGCCCTGCGCGTTGCTGACGCCGCTCGTCGTCAGCGACGGCGCCAGCATCTGCGCGAGGTGGATCGGCGCGTGCTCGAACGGGTCGCGATCGGCCGCCGTCCACGAGCCGGTCGACAGGACGGCGTGCGTGCCGGCCCAGTTGCCGGCATCGCTGTAGCCGGGCTGGCCCGTGACCTCGTCGTGGCGCAGGACGCCGCCGTTCTGCGCGATGTACGACATGTGCGCCGCGCAGCCGGCGGACCAGTCAGCCTGCTCGGCGAGCGCGCCGGGGATCCCGTTGTGTTCGCGCTGGGCGGACAGCCAGCCGAGCACGGTGGCGCCGTCGGGAGCGGCGACCGCGGGGGCCGCGGGGGCCAGCAGCAGCATGACGACGACGGCCGAGGCGAGCGACCTCGCCGAGCGTGCGAGGGAGGCGGTGGGCACGCGTCCCATGGTAGGCAGCCGGCCCGCGGAACGAGACGGGGCCCCGCCGTCTTCCGGCGAGGCCCCGTGAGGTTCCGGGCATCTCACGAGCCCGGCGGCGATCAATGCCGCCGGGCCCGGAGAACCGGGGGGATCAGCCCAGCGACACGCGTACGTCACCCGACGAGGGCAACGTCACGTTGGCCACGCGAACCAGGTGGTTCGAGCGGACTCGGCGCAGGACGGAGCGCTTCCCGATGCGGATGCGGATGCGCTCGGACTTGTTCTTCGACAGCACGCGAACCATCAGCACGAGCCGGCCCTTGACGAACCGGACCTGCGTCAGGGAGATGCGCCGCGTCGAACGGGCCTTGCGCTTCACCGACTTGGACAGCGTGGCGGCCTTCGCCGGAGCGGTGTCCTGGATCTGCGCGAGCGACGGCGGGTTGGAGCCCGCTCCCGCCGCCGGCTTGGGCACGGTGCCCGGGCCGGGGTTGCTTCCGCCGCTGGAGCCCGGCGTGGCGAAGTCCACGTCGATGCTGCGCAGCAGGCCCTCGGTGACGTACTCGGCCACCACGTTGATCTGCTGCGGATCGCTGTTGAAGATCTCGATCGCAGCATTACCGTTCGAATCCAGGGTGCGGCAGATGTCCGACCCCGGCTCCGTCTTGGCCCAGCCACCGCCGACCGTGAACGGCGCATCCAGCGGACCGGCATCGCCGGTGTACGCCTTCAGGCCGTCGGCCTGCTCGGCGACGTTGAAGCAGACCTTCTCGTTCGCGTACGGCGTCCCGTCGATGTCGTTGGCGTGCGCCACGACGATCCGGGCGTTGTTGTTCGCCGCGCCGAGACCCTTGGGCCAGTAGCTCAGCGACTTGTCGAAGAGGTTCGAGACCGTCTTCGTGATCGAGGCCGTCGCCACCGGGGCGGCGTCGACCGGCTGGTAGGGGTAGCGCGCCACGGCGGAGATGCTCGCCGTGCCGAGCGTGCGGACGTCCTGCAGGTCGCAGCCGCGGTTGCGGTTCAGCACGACCGGCAGTTGGTCGAAGTAGAACCCGCCCGCGTACGGCTTGTAGGCGACCTGCGCCTCGCCGTGCTCGTCCGTGTACACCGCGACCGTCTGGTCACCGCTCGGCGTCACGCGCTTGACGTCACGCGCGGGAGTGTTCCCGACGTACGCGTTGCACGCGGTGTCCGTCGAGTGGACGCTCTTCAGCGCGAACGTGTCCCAGTTGTCGTACGGCCCGTTGACGAGGAAGCCCTCGAAGTTGTTCCCTTGAGCGGGACCGTCGACGCCAGAGGCCTCCGGGTAGCCGGCGCCTGCGGCACCGGTCGCCGGAATCCACTGCACGTAGTACGGCGCGTACAGGTTGTGCGCCGTGCTGCTGCCGTTGCCGTCACGGCTGTAGACGTCCGACTTGTCGGACTTCACCAGTGCACCGCTGCCGCTGGTGTCACCCGCCGCGCCGCTGTTCGGCGCGATCGCGATGTCAACCCGGGTTGCCGGCATCGGCGCATCGTTTGCGTCGAGCATGCCGTTGGACAGCAGCGTCGCCGGACGCGCCGGATCGAACGGACCGCCAGCGGTCACGCCCTGGCCGAACACGTTGGAGAACGGACCGAGGTCGCCGCCGCCGTTGCAGTTGTCGACCGCGTCGATCGACGCGCCGAGATTCGTCGAGCAGAAGCCGGAGACGTGATTCTCGCCCGCGCCCTGATCGTCGTGGATGTCCCAGCGCAGCGGCTTGTTGGTGTTGAACGGGTCGTTGTCCGTGGCGAGCGCATTGGCGATCGTCGCCCAGTCGTTCGGCAGCGTGAACGTGCCACCGGTCGCCAGCGGATGTGGGAACGTGCCGGTCACGTTGACCTGCACGCGGCCGTTGGCCGAGCCGGCGGTGAGGTTGCCGTCACCGAGCGGATCGCCGACGGCGGCGTGCGAGCCGGCGGGCTGCTGGCCCGTCGGGTCGTTGGCGCCGACCTCGTCGATCGTCGCTGCGCCGAGGCTCAGCCAGATCATCAGGAACTGGTGCTTCATGATCGGGTTGTGGTCGCGGTCGGAGACGACGAGCTTCACGCGGGCCAGACCGGCGTCCGAGGACACCATGTCGAAGCGCACGCACGGCGTACCGTCGCTGGACCAGAAGAGCTGATCGACGGTCGAGCGCTCGAGCTGCGGATCACGGCTGCCGCCGGACCACGACTCGACGAGCACGTCGATGTTGGCGCCCTGCTGGAACCGTGTGCGGACCGACTGGTCGGCGAGGTCCCACGAGCACTTGACGGCGCGAACCTGCTCACCGCGCCATGCGACGTACGGAATATTGGTGGTGAAGGCACTCGGCGCGACACCGCTGCCGACGACCGACTCCTGGTAGCTGGACTGCGCTCCGGCCGGGATCGCCATGACGACGAGACCGACGAGGCTGAGGGCGGTGGCCGCAAACCAGCGCAGCCGTCCC
Organism: Solirubrobacterales bacterium; assembly: GCA_038224135.1. Lineage (GTDB taxonomy): Bacteria > Actinomycetota > Thermoleophilia > Solirubrobacterales > Solirubrobacteraceae > F1-60-MAGs163. The sequence continues at coordinate 1,914 of JBBRFO010000109.1, read as the reverse complement.
CTCGGATTCCCCCTGACACACATTGATGCTTCCTTTCCTCAATGGCGGAGCACCCCCCCGGGTGCCCTCGTGAGGGCCGGAACCTATGCCTGCGGAACCACTGCGGAAACAGGCTTGCGGGTGGTTTGCCGCACGTGGTCCAGGTGGTGGGTCCCCACCCGCACGGGTGGGGCGACTGTCATGAAGTCAGCGGGTACGCGATCGGGGCGCTCATCCGCCAGGCGCCGCGCAGCCTGCACGCGGTTGCAGACGCCGAGCCGCTGGTAGATCGCGCGAACGTGGAACTTGACGGTGTTGAGCGAGATGTGAAGGTGCGCGGCGATCTCGGCGTTGTCGAGCCCCGCAGCGAGGTCGGCGAGGACGTCGAGCTGGCGCGGCGACAGCAGTACCGACAACGACTCGCGCTCCGCCCGGTGCGCCGTGCCGAGCCAGCCCGCCGGATAGACCGAACCGCCGGCCGCGACCCGCTCGACGACGCTGATCAGCTCGCGCGCAGACGAGTCGCCGGGAACGATCCCATCGACCTCGGCGCTGAGGACGGCGTTGGCCAGCATCGGACTGAGCACGTCGACGATGACGACGACCGGGACCCCCGGAGCGGCCGCGCGCAGCGGCGCGACGAAGCCGAGCGGCTGATCAGGATCCAGCGAACTGTCGACGAGCAGCACGTCGGGGCGGTGCGCAGCGATCGCACGGCGCAGACGCGCGACCGATGTCTCGGCGCTGCAGATGTTCAGGCCGGCGCCGACCAGCACCTGCGACAGCACGTCAAGCGCCAGCGCCGGCTGCTGGCCGATGGCCACGCAGACAGGCGCGGCCATTCGACCATCAACTGTGTCCCCCCGGATCACAGACCGCAACCTATCTCATGCGCGAGTTTTTGAAACCTGTCGTGGCGCATCGGCGGTCATCGCTGAGCGGCCCGGCGTGGTCCACTGCCTGGAATTCAGCTCTCGGCAGGGGTTTTCCGGATGGGCTCGATGTGCGAAGAGTTCACGCAAGACCGGTTGCAGTGCCGCGCGGCCGGTGTCACACCCCTATGGTCCCGGCCCGACGCCGGGGGGTGTGCTGGATGGTTGGACAAAGGGGAACGATCAGACACGGGATCACGCTGGGAATGACGACGGTCGTCGTCGCTGTCGCGGTGCCGTCGGCCTGGGGTTCCGGCGGGCCGATTCGCGCGTGCCTCAAGCGCGACGGGAGCGTCCGGCTGCTGTCCGGATCGGCGTCGCGCTGCGTCGCGAAAGAGCGTCTGCTGACCTGGGCGAGCAACGGCCCGGCGGGTCCGGCCGGACCCGTTGGTGTGGCCGGACCCGTTGGAGCCGCGGGCGCCGCGGGAACCGCCGGCGCGCCCGGAGAGAAGGGCCGTCCGGGCATTGAGGGGCAGCCCGGGCCGAGCGGGTCCGCCGGCGGCGCGACGGGGGCGACGGGGGCAGCAGGACCGGCGGGTGCCACGGGACTCGCCGGCGCGAACGGTCCGCAGGGACCCACCGGCGCCGCGGGATCACAGGGTCCCGCTGGAGCCGCGGGCGCGCGCGGAGCGACCGGGCTGACGGGCGCACCGGGCGCCACCGGGCCCGCGGGTCCGACGGGGCCGATCGGACCAGCCGGCCCGACGGGCGACACCGGTCCGGACGGCGCCACCGGGCTGACCGGCGCGACGGGATTGACCGGCACGCAGGGATCTCCGGGACCACAAGGCCTCACCGGCACCGCCGGGCCGCAAGGCTCAGCAGGAACCACGGGCGCGCGCGGAACGACCGGGCTCACCGGCGCGCCCGGCGCCACGGGACCCGCGGGTCCGACGGGGCCGATCGGACCAGCCGGCGCGACGGGCGACACCGGCCCCGCCGGCGTCGCCGGCCTGACCGGCGCCGGCGGCCTGGCCGGGGCAAACGGCGCGGTCGGGCCGCA
>JBBRFO010000108.1:0-8249 GCA_038224135.1 Solirubrobacterales bacterium | reverse complement strand
CCACGATCCGCTCATCCGACACGGCGGCGCGGCTGGGCGGCGATGAGTTCGCGATCCTGATCGACGACCCGGGCGACGAGCGCTACGTCGTCGACGTCGTCGAGCGGATCATGAACGCGCTGGCCGAGCCCGCGATGCTCGACCACCACGAGGTGACGATCAAGCCGAGCATCGGCATCGCCTTCAGCGACGGCGACGTGCTCGGCGCCGGCGGCGCCGAGGAGATGGTCCGCAACGCCGACGTCGCGATGTACCTCGCCAAGGACCAGGGCAAGGGCCGCTACCAGATCTTCCAGCCCGAGATGCACGCCGCCGCCGTCGCCCGGCTGGAGATGCGCACCGAGCTGCAGCGCGCCGTCAAGGCCGAGCAGTTCACGCTGCGCTACCAGCCGATCGTCGAGCTGGCGACCGAGCGGATGGTCGGCTGCGAGGCGCTGGTGCGCTGGGAGCATCCGCGCCGCGGCACGATCTCGCCGGCCGACTTCATCCCGCTGCTCGAGGAGAGCGGCCTGATCGTCCCGCTCGGCCAGTTCATCCTCGTCGAGGCGTGCAAGCAGGCGGCGCTGCTGCAGGCAGAGTCACCCGCCGACCAGCCGCTGTCGATGTCGGTCAATGTGTCCGCGCGGCAGCTGCAACGCGCCCAGATCGTCGACGAGGTCCGCTCGGCCCTGGCGATCAGCGGCATCCCGCCGAGTTCGCTGGTCCTGGAGCTGACCGAGAGCGTGATGATGCAGGACGTCGACCTGGCGATCCTGCGACTGCAGGAGCTGCGCGGCCTCGGCGTGCGACTGGCGATCGACGACTTCGGCACCGGCTACTCGTCGCTCAACTACATCCGCCACTTCCCGATCGACATCCTCAAGATCGACCGCTCGTTCGTCGCCGACTCCGAGCACGACAAGGACGTCGCCGCCCTGACCGCGACGATCATCGACCTCGCGCGGATCCTCAACGTGCGCGCCGTCGCTGAGGGGATCGAGGAGCCGGCCCAGGTGCACCGCCTGCGCGAACTCGGCTGCGAGCTCGGTCAGGGCTTCTACTTCGCCCGTCCGCTGACAGGTCCGGACATCCTGGCGCTCAGTCGCCGGCGCCGGGCGACTCGCGCTGAGTAGGCGCGCCGTCGCGGCGCCCTGCGACCGCAGTCCTCAGTTACACGTCGCGCAGCGCCCAGCGGGGCACGAGCACGCGAGTGCCACCGGGTAGCCGCGGACGGGGCGCCAGCGGCGCAGCCACTGCGCGGCCTGCGGCTGGCTGCGGTCTGTGCTCTGGGAAGGCCCGCGATGGGCCGGCAGATCGCGCTCCCCTGCCGCGATCGCGGCGATCAGCGCCCGCATGTGCCTGTGACGCTCGTCGTCCATCGACCAGAGTCTGGACTGCGCGGCGGCGCCCGCAGCCGGACGGACGACGATCGGGCCCCGCCATCCATGGTGGGGCCCGACGGTGCTGACGACGGGTCGGCTCTCAGGCGGTCTGCGGCACCTTGGCGACGGCCTCCTGGTACAGCGCCATCTCGCGGGCGATGCCGTCGTTGGTGAACCCGCCGAACACGCGCAGGTCGGCGACGATCAGGCTGGCGTCGACGAGCGTGCGCCGGAACTCGTCGTCCGTGCGAACTGCGGCGAGCTGGGTCGCCGATCCATGCAGCTGGATGTACCCGTCGAGGTTCCCGTTGGGTTCCAGCAACGCCACGTCGAAGCTCTCGATCCGGCCGTCCTGCTGCATGCGGCCGTACAGCCCGATCACCTCGTTGAACGCGTCGACGCCGCGCTCCTCGCGCCCGGGGATCGATGCTCCCCAGCCGATGAACAGCACTCTGTCAGCCATGCCGACTCCTTCTGTCGCTGACCCGACCCGCTGCCGGGTCTGTCAACCCCGACCCTCCCACTCCGGGTGAGCGTCGGGGCGCCAACGTCCCGGCGCCCGGCGCCCGGCGCACAGAACGGCCTGCAGACGCATCGATTAGGTTGCGCAGATGATTCTGCTCAACCCGCAGCACCGCACGCACTCCCAGCCCGACGGGCGCTCGGAGGAGATCATGCGCCGCACGATCGAGTTCTTCGAGGTGCGCGGCAAGGAGCGCCTGAAGGCCGACGACCACGCGCGCGCCTGGTACGGCGAGTTCCTCGACTTCGTCCGTGAGGAGCGGATCTTCGCGACGTTGCTGACGCCCGCCGGCGACAGCGCGAGCGACGGCCGCTGGGACACCTCGCGGCTGTGCGAGTTCGCGGAGATCCTCGGGTTCTACGGACTGCCCTACTGGTACACCTGGCAGGTCACGATCCTCGGCCTGGGGCCGATCTGGATGAGCCGCAACCAGGAGGCCCGCGCGCGCGCCGCGCAGCTGCTCGAGGACGGCGCGATCTTCGCCTTCGGCCTGTCGGAGAAGGAGCACGGCGCCGACCTGTACTCGACCGACATGGAGCTGATCCCGCAGGCTGGCGGCGGCTACCTCGCACGCGGCGACAAGTACTACATCGGCAACGGCAACAAGGCGGCGATGGTCTCCGTGTTCGCCAAGGACACGGCGACCGGCGAGTACGTCTTCTTCGCGGTCGACTCCCAGCACGAGCGCTACGAGCTGGTCAAGAACGTCGTCGCCAGCCAGAACTTCGTCTCCGAGTTCCGCCTCAACGACTACCCCGTGACCGAGGCCGACATCCTCGAGCGCGGCGACGACGCCTGGAACGCGGCGCTGAACACGGTCAACATCGGCAAGTACAACCTCGGCTGGGGCTCGATCGGCATCTGCACCCACGCGCTGTACGAGGCGCTGAACCACGCCGCGAACCGCCACCTGTACGGCATGGCGGTGACCGACTTCCCGCATGTGCGGCGGATGTTCACCGACGCGTACGCGCGGATGGTCGCGATGAAGCTCGTCGCCACGCGCGCCAACGACTACATGCGCTCGGCGTCGATGGATGACCGCCGCTACCTGCTGTTCAACCCGGTCGTGAAGATGAAGGTGACGACCCAGGGCGAGCAGGCGATCCATCTGCTGTGGGACATCCTCGCCGCCAAGGGTTTCGAGAAGGACATGTACTTCGAGTCGGCCGCGCGCGACATCAGCGCGCTGCCGCGCCTGGAGGGCACCGTCCACGTCAACATCGCGCTGATCGTCAAGTTCATGGCGAGCTACCTGTTCGGCGACGCCGACATGCCGGAGATCGGGCGCCGCGACGACGCGGTCAACGACGATTTCCTGTTCGACCAGGGCCCGACGAAGGGCCTCAGCTCGATCGTCTTCCCCGACTGGGAGACGGCCTTCCGCCGCTCCGATGCGCCCAACGTCGCCGTCTTCCGCGAGCAGGTCGCGGTGCTCAAGGAGCTGCTGGCGACGGCGACGCCGGACGAGACGCAGCGCAAGGACATCGACTTCCTGATGGCGATCGGGTCGCTCTTCTGCCTCGTCGTCTACGGCCAGCTGGTGCTTGAGGGCGCCGAGCGTGAGGACGCCGGCGCGGACCTCGTCGACGAGATCTTCGGCGTGCTGGTGTCGGACTTCTCAGCGGCCGCGGTCGAGCTGCTCGGGAAGCCGTCGAGCACGCCGGCGCAGGGCGACCTCTGCCTGCGGATGGTCCGCAAGCCCGAGCACGACCAGGCCCGCTACGACCGCATCTGGGACGAGGTCCTGTCGCTGAACGGCGCGTATGAGCTGCGCTGGGACGGGGCGGGCATTCCGGCCTGAGGCGGCTTGTGGTGCTTGAGGCGGTGGTCGTCGGGCGCGCCCGTCGCTCAGCGGCTGTCGACGGCTCTCGGCGAACTCTGCCGCTGCTGCCCCGCGCTGTCGGTCGCGCGCACGACGAGCGTGTAGCCGCCCGGTTCGAGGTGCTTCGGCAGCGTGACGGTCCAGGCCCGCGTGCCCTTCGCCGTCAGCAGGACGCTCGGGCGGCTGCACACCTTGAGCGCGGCGAAGGCGCCCGCGGGTGTCAGCTGCGAGCAGGTGGAGCCCTTGCGGCGCACGACGGCCAGCTCGACGCTCGCGACGCCGCGGTCGTCCGCGGCAGTTCCGCGAACAGCCGTCACCCGGCCGGAACGACGAACGACCGCAGTGACCTTCGCCGTCGCCGGTCTGTCGATGAGGTTCCGCTTCGGCGGCGCGGGCGCACGCGCGGGGGTCGGCTGCGGTGCGGTCAGCCCGCTCGTCTGGACCTTCAGGCCGACGATCGGCGTGCCGTCGCTCCAGGTGCCGATGAAGCGATTCTGCGGCGTATTGCCCAGCGCGTACTCGCACTCCTGACCGGTGTAGGCGCAGCTGCGCAGGGCGTCCCACGAGCGCCAGCAGAAACCCCAGTCGTACGCGTCGACCTTGAAGTTGCCGAGCGCCCCCGCGCAGACGCCGTGCTGGGAGGACAGCGCCGGCGTCCCGTGATCGTCGGGGCTGGTCAGCACGAGGCTCTTGTTCGCCGCCGGGATCTGGCCGAGCCGGGGGAAGACGGCGTTGCAGCTCGACGTGTCAACGCCGCCGGCGTTGAGCACGAGCGCACCTTCGGCGCCGGAGTGGCAGACGAATTTGGTCGTCGACGGGATGCCCGCCAGCGAGCGGTCGAGCGCCGGCTCGCCGGGGCCGGCGACGCCGCCGTCCTCGGGATCGTCAAGCCAGACCGCGCGCGGCCTGGGCACGCCGAAGGCCTTCCAGCGGTTGGCGAGGTTGGCGGTGATGATGGCGCCGAACTAGAAGCCGAAGTAGCTGACGCGATCGAGCTGGGGCTGAACGCGGGTCTTGTCGGCCCGGAGGTCGGCGAGGGCGCCCTTGATCCCGGCGACCTCGGACGCCATGCACGGCTCGATGTTGATCGGCCCCAGGCACGGCACGACGACGCCGGTCTGCCAGCGGGTGTAGATCACGACGTTGCCCATCCGCGCTGTGTGACGAGCGATCGCCGCGTTCGCGGCGTTGCCCGAGAACTCGTAGTAGCCGTGGGTGACGACCGCCACGGGCGCCGACGCGGGCTGCGGCGCGGTCGGCTCGAAGACATACCACGCGCTGGGACCGGTGCCGCCGGCGCTGACGCGCACGCCGCCGTGCGTGTCGCGGCTGCTCTCCGGTCCGGTCTTGGGCTGTGCCGGCTGTGTGACGGCCGCGCGGGCGGTGGTCGTGCCGAGCGCCAGCATCAGGACGACGCAGACGGCGAGGGAGATCGCGCGTCTCACGTTGCTCGGGCGCGGAGCTCGCCGGGCCGGGAAATCCGTGGGGTTTGCAGGATCCGAACCCTACGCCCGGACGGCGACGACCGCGCCCGGCCCGACCACGAAGGTGGCGAGCCGAACGCAGATCTGGCACGATCCGCGCTCGTTCTTCGGGGGAGGAGCATCGATGCGCCGTTTGACCGTCGTCGCCGTCATCGCCGTGCTGGGGATCAGCGTGCTGCCGGGCACCGCCGCAGCCGCCAAGCTGGGGCCTGCACCGGTCGTCGCCGACTGCCTGGGCTACCGCGGCCCGTCGCAGTGCATCTACAACATCGGCTTCATCGAGATGCGGCTCAGCAGCCACATCGTCCACGTCGGCGAGAAGCTGACGGCGCAGTTCAACTGGGGCCTGACGCCGACCCGCGGCGCCTTGCCGTTGCTGTTCGGGGCGGGCCTGTCGAAGGCCAAGTGCTCCGGGCTGCCAAAGGTGATCGCGCTCGGCTCCACGGGCGCTGGGACATGCACGTGGAAGGCGACGGCCGCGACCCCCGGCTGGCAGACGAGCCTCGGCATCAATCTCAGCCAGAACGCCTCGCTCGGGAGCTACACCGAGAACGACTTCTACACCGTGATCGGCAAGCAGTCCGCGATCGAGGGCTGGGTCCGGCGCGAGGATTCCGCGTCGAAGAAGGCCGGCTATCGCCCCGGGATCCCGAACATCCAGGTGAAGATCAACGGCCCGAAGTTCGGCCGCTCGATCCGGACCAACGAGAACGGCTACTTCTTCACCACCGTCCAGAAGGCGGGCGCCTACCGCGTGACGCCGGTGCTGCCGAAGAAGTACAAGGCCGGCAAGTCCAACGCGGTCGCGATCGATCCCGAGTCGAAGGTCGTCCACGTCAGCGGCAGCGACGTCGGCAGCGCGGAGTTCAAGGTCCGGGACGGGATCAAGGTGACGGCGACGCCGAGTCGCACGGCCGTCCCGGCAGACGGTCAGCAGGGAGTGACCGTCGACATCACCGCCGAGCGCTTCGGTGACCCGCTGCCGGACGGCAGCACGCTGAGCATCGTGCCGAACAAGGAGTCGGCCGGGGCGAACCCGCAGACCGTCCCGGTGCCGGCGCGCTACTGCAACCAGTTCGGGGTGGCTTGGCCCACGGGCGATCGCGCGACGAACATGTTCCAGGCGCCGTTCCCGGTGTACACCGACGCCAAGGGCCACGCGACGATGTCGCTGCAGACCGGCACGGTGCCCGGGAAGCTGAGTTTCTATGCCTGGGCCAGGGACGCCAGCGGCTCGCTGGAGACCGACAGCATCAACGACGCGCGCGCCGAGGTGACGATCGACAACCAGTCGACCGGCAGCGGCGATCCGCGCGCGATCGGCAAGCCGCTCGGGGCGGTCGCGAAGGAGAAGAACCTCGCCAACCCGGGGAGCATCTATTCGCTGCGCGATCTGCTGGTCGCGAATGCCGGCGCGAACCCTGGGCTTGGCGGGCTTGCGTTCGCCGTCGTGTACGGCAGCCAGATGTACGGCGTGCTGGCGATGCCGCAGACCGAGCGGATCGAGCCCGCGGCCGACGGCACGATCCCCGGCAGCGCCGGCTCCACCGTGATCCCGGCCGAATACCTCGACGGACTGCTCGGCAAGCTCTACGGCGGTCCGACCGCCTCGGGCTGGAACGCGTTCTGGCCGACCGTGCTCGGTGGGGCGATGCCCGCTCCGCCGCCGTTCGCATCGTTCGCAGCCGGCTCGACCGACGGCTCGACCACGGGCTGGTCGCTGACGCCGCAGAACGGCAAAGTGACGTCCGAAGGCGGGTTCAAGGCGCTCGGCTATCCGTACGCCGCTGTTGCCGGGGGCTGCTGAGGGGCTGCTGGTTCGCGGGCCGGTGGTCCTCGCGCGCCCGTCGCTCAGCAGATCGGGAGGGACGGGGCGCCCGAGACCCGCTCGGGCGCCGCCCCTCAGGCGTCGTCCTTGGGAGGCGGGGGGCGGAAGACGATCCGCTTCAGCTCCGGGATCGTAGCGCCGCCGAGGCGCATCGCGGTCTGGAAGCCCTCCTCGCCGACCGCTCCGGCGTCGAACGAGCGGCGCAGGTCGTTGACCAGCGCGGCGTCGTCGTCGGCGACCTCGTCCTTGCCGGCCTCGAGGAAGATCAGGTGGCGCGGGCGCTTGACGGCGAAGGCCAGGCGGATGTAGCGCTCGCGCTCGGCCGGGTCGACGGAGTCGGCGACGACGACGACCGTCTCGCTGACGGCCAGGCGCTTGTTGATCGCCGCGTCGAGCAGCTGCACCGCGCGTTCCTCCAGCACGGCCTCCTCGACTCGGCCGGCGAGCAGCCCCCGGACCTTGGCCAGCGACAGCAGCGACGCACGATCGTCGATCAGGCGGTCGGCGAACTTCTCGCGCGCGCTCTCGGAGCCGGAGACGATCACCAGCAGGCTGCCGGGCGAGTACCGCATCCGGTCGGTCGGCGGCAGGATGCGGCACTTCCCGGAGACGTTGACGGGGCGGGCCGGCCCGCCGCCCGGGCGCGGACGATCGGACGACCAGCCACCTCGTTCGTCGTCGGAGATCTTGACGCTGCGGGTGGAGGGCGTGTTCGACATACGGTCCATCTTGACGCAACCGCCGTTCCGGCCACCCCGCACAGCGGGCGCGCAGGCATCGAACGTTCGTCGAATTCTCGCTACGAGCGGCCATAAACCACCACCGTCCTACGTCACGTCTGCCCTGTTCGGCGGTCCCAACCCCCGAGAACGCCGGATGCAACCGCATCCCCGTCCTCGCTCCCAAGCAAGTTTTCCCTCATCTTTCCCCCGCCCCCGTCAGGTTTGTCAGGCAAGGAGCCGACATGAATCTCATGATCGCCAAGCGCACGAAGGTCGCCGCAGCCGGCACGCTGGTGGCTCTCGGCTGCCTGACCGCCATCGCGCTCGCCTCCGGTTCCGGCGCCTCGTCCGCGTCCAACGTCCAGGTCGGCAGGACCTCGGCGACCAAGGTCCGGACCGTCGTCGTGCACCGCACGGTCGGTGTCCTCAGCGATGTCGCCGCAGCCCCGGCCGCCGCCGCCGCTCCCGCCGCGCCGGCGGCAGTGGCCGCCGCAGCGTCGCGCTCC
>JBBRFO010000107.1:0-8253 GCA_038224135.1 Solirubrobacterales bacterium | reverse complement strand
CAGGAGCGGTACTGGAAGACCTTCGACAGCACGTCCAGCGTCGAACGGGTGCGCTTGGCGTTGGAGTACGGGCCGAAGTACAGCCGGCTCTTGCGATGGCGCTCGCGGGTGAAGAAGACGCGCGGGAAGTCCTCCTCCATCGAGATCGCGATGTACGGATAGCTCTTGTCGTCGCGCAGGCGGACGTTGAATCGCGGCTGGTGGCGCTTGATCAGGCTCAGCTCGGCCATCAGCGCCTCGGCCTCGTTGGCCAGCAGCAGCACCTCGATCGAGTCGATCAGCGACACCATCTCGACGCTGCCGCGGCTGACACGGGCGCTGAAATGGTTGCCGACGCGCTGGCGGATCGACCGCGCCTTGCCGACGTAGATCACCTCGCCGGAGGCATCCTTGAACAGGTACACGCCCGGCCCGGCGGGCAGGTTCCTGCGCTGCTCGGCGAGGCTGGCGGCGCTCGTGCTGTCGCCGCGGGAGGCCACGAGTCGAGGATACGAGCGGAGTAGCATCAGCCCATGAGCACCGAGCCCGTCACGGCGATCCGCACCTGCCCGCTCTGCGAGGCGACCTGCGGGCTGGAGATCGAGATCCAGGACGGTCGGGTCGGGAAGATCCGCGGTGACGCGCAGGATGTCTTCTCCAAGGGCTTCATCTGCCCCAAGGGCACCAGCCTGCGCGAGCTGCACCACGACCCCGACCGCCTGCGCACACCGCTGATCCGCAACGCCGCGGGCGGCTTCGACGAGGCGACGTGGGATGAGGCGTTCGCCGAGATCGCGCGGCGCTTCAGCGCGATCGAGGCCGAGCACGGCCGCGACGCCTTCGCCACGTACCTCGGCAACCCGGCGGCGCACTCGCTGTCGGCGATCGTCTACGGACGTCCGTTCCTCAAAGCGCTGCGCTCGCGCAACGTCTTCTCCACGAGCACCGTCGACCAGTTCCCCAAGCAGCTCGCGTCGGGGCTGATGTTCGGCACCGCGACCAGCGTGCCCGTCCCCGACCTGGACCGCACGCAGTACCTGCTGATCCTCGGCGCCGACCCCGCAGTGTCCAATGGCTCGCTGATGACCGCGCCCGACGCGCGCGGGCGGCTGCGCGCGATCAGCGAGCGCGGCGGCAAGGTCGTCGTCGTCGATCCGCGTCGCTCGCGGACCGCTCGTGACGCCGACGAGCACGTCTTCATCCGCCCCGGTTCCGATCCGCTGCTGCTGCTGGCGATCGTGCAGACGCTGTTCGCCGACGGCCTGGCCGATCCCGGCGAGCACGTCCTCCCCCACCTGTCCGGCCTGGACGACGTGCGCGAACTGGCGGCGCCCTACACGCCCGAGGCGGTCGCCGCGGCGACCCGGATCGACGCCGCGACGATCCGCCGCATCGCCCACGAGCTGGCCGGCGCCGGACCGGCGGCCGTCTATGGCCGGATCGGCACGACGACGGCCGAGTTCGGCACGCTCACCAGCTGGCTCGTCGACGTCGTCAACGTCCTGATCGGCAGCTTCGACCAGCCCGGCGGCGCGATGTTCAACACGCCGGCCGGCGGGTCGGGCAACACCAGCGGTGAGCCGGGCGCCGGCCGCGGCGTGATCACCGGCCGCTACGCCAGCCGTGTGCGCGGTCGCCCGGAGGTCTTCGGCGAGCTGCCCGCGGCCTGCATGGCCGAGGAGATCGAGACTCCCGGCGAGGGCCGGATCCGCGGCCTGTTCACGATCGCCGGCAACCCGGTCCTGTCGACGCCCAACGGCGATCGCCTCGCCGACGCGCTCGACACGCTCGACCTGATGGTCAGCGTCGACATCTACCGCAACGAGACGACCCGGCACGCGCACGTGATCCTGCCGGCGCCGTCGCCGCTGCAGCGCGGGCACTTCGACCTGGCGCTCTACTCGTTCGCGGTCCGCAACATCGCCAACTACTCGCCGCCGGCACTGCCGCTCGACGACGGGATGCCGGACGAGTGGGAGACGCTGCTGCGGCTGACCGCGATCGCCGCCGGCCTCGGGCCGGACGCCGATCTGCAGGCGCTCGACGACTACGTGATCGGCGAGGCCGTCCGAGCCGAGGTCGGCCGCGCCGGCTCGCCGGTGCGTGGCCGCGATGCCGATGACCTGCTCGGGCTGCTCGCGGTGCGCCGCGGACCGGAGCGCATCCTCGACCTGAAGCTGCGGACCGGGCCGTTCGGTGACGCGTTCGGCGCCCGCGAGGGCCTGACGCTGGCGCAGCTCGAGTCCCAGCCGCACGGCGTCGACCTGGGGCCGCTGGTCCCGCGCCTGCCCGAGGTCCTGCGCACGCCGACCGGCAAGGTCGAGCTGGCGCCGCCCGCGATCGTCGCCGACCTGGCGCGGCTGGAGCCGGCGCTCGAGCGGTGGGGCTCGGACGAGGACCACGACAGCCTGCTGCTGATCGGCCGGCGGGCGCTGCGCTCGAACAACTCCTGGATGCACAACCTGCCCAAGCTCGTCTCCGGTCCCGAGGGCTGCACGCTGCTGGTCAACCCCGACGACGCCGAGCGGCTCGGCGTCGTCGACGGCGAGCACGCGGTGCTGTCGTCGGCCGCGGGCGAGATCCGGCTGACCGCCAGGCACAGCGACGACATGATGCCCGGCGTCGTATCCGTCCCGCACGGCTGGGGCCACGATCTGCCCGGTGCGCAGCTCGGCGTCGCGGCCGAGCATGCCGGCGCCAACGTCAACCTGCTCGGCGACGCCGGACTGCTCGAAGACCTGTCGGGCAATGCCGTGCTGAACGGCATCCCGGTGTCGCTGGCGCCGGCGCGCGAGCCCGCCGCGGTCAGCTGATCGCGGCCCGGACCGCCGCGACCGCGGCCGCTCCGGTGCCGTCGCCGAGGTCGATCGGGCTGAGCTTCGAGCTCCCGGTACGCCCGATCAGGAACGACGGCGTCCCTTGCAGCGCCAGCCGCTTGAACTCATCGCTGGTGCGCTGCTGGAGCGCGCGGACGGGAACACCCTTGGCGTCGCTCACGAGGCGCGCGCCGTCGAGCCCGCCGACGCCCGAAGCGATCCGCTTGGCGAACGCGTCGGTCACGTAGCCACTGTTCTCCTGCCCCTGGTTGGCGTACCAGAGCCGCGCGAACTCGTGCAGGCGGTTCTGCCGCGCCGCCGCCCAGGCGTAGTTCGCGGCCGGGATCGAGTCCGGCCCGACGTAGCCGAACGAGCGCATCGCCAGGCGGATCTTGCCGGTGCGCACGAGCTGCTTGACGACGTCCGGCAGCGTCGTCGTCGCCGCGAACTTGCACGCTGGGCATTGCAGGTCGCCGTACTCGACGAGTGTCCACGGTGCCTTCGGATCGCCGGCGACCTCGCCGTGCTGCGGGATGCCCGCGAACTCCGCGCGGACGTCGGCCGCACCCGGAACGTTCGCCGCCGGCGCGGCGCCGTCGGTCGCCGTCCCAGCGCGCGGCGCCGGAGAGGTCGATGACGACGAACTCGAACTCGAGCTGCCGCAGCCGGCGAGCAGGACGGCGGCGATCATGACGGCGAGCAACAGGCGCGCCTGATGGCGCGCGGCGCGAACGGTGGCGGTCATCGAGGTCTCCTGGCTTGTCAGTACGGATAGCCGGCCGTGCGACACGGCCTGCCCTGGCATTCATCGGTCAGCTGCCCGTCGACCCCGGGCTTGAGGAAGTCTGACTTCTCCGCGCGCGCGGCTGGCGACAGCCGGATCAGGCCGCGCGGATCGACGCCCTCGGCGGGCACGATATTGGTGATCGGCGCGATCGGCGTCCCGAGCGTCCCGCCGAGGCGCAGCGGACCGCTGTCCCAGACGGAGACGATCGAGTTGTAGAGGTTGCGACCGCCGGCCGGCTCGACGCCGTAGAGCGAGATCCGGTCCAGGCTGCGGCCCGGATCGAACACCGGTCGCCGCGCGTAGACCTTCGCCGTGCGCGCCAGCGTCTCGGCCGTGATCTGCGGGAAGCGGTGATCGCCGACCGCCACCTGGAGGATCACGTTGTGGAGCGGCGAGTTGGCGAGCGGGCTTCGCGTCATGTGCCGCGCGTAGCCGTTGGCCTCGCCACGATCGAGCAGGACCTGGGCGACGTTCAGCGCGATCGTCCGCGTCAGCGCGTCCGGGTAGGCGGTCGCCAGTGCCTGGCTGATCTGCGGGAATGCGGCGCTGCGCGGAAGCATCACCGACAGGTTCATCGACGGCGCGTCGAACGCGGCCCGCTCGTAGTCGGGCTCCAGCGCGGTCAGCGCGCCGCCGAACCACGCGCCCTGCCCGTCGCCTTCGTAGAACAGTGCGTCCGGTGCCAGCAGCGGGCCGCCGGCGGGGTTCTTGAACGCGGCGTCCGCCGCGAAGCCCTGCGGGTGGATCATCAGCCGCCCGAGCAGCATGAAGTTGAGGAAGCCCTGTTGGAGGCGGTCGACGACGCGCGGCAGCTTCGACAGGTCGCTGAACGCACCAACCACCGTCGGGACGTCCTCGTCCGACATCCCGACCTCGCGCGTGGCGCAGTAGGCCATGTCGTGGTCCTGCGCGCTGAGCGCCATCGCCGGCGCCGCGACCTCCTCCGGCGACCCGAGCACGTCGTGGCCGAAGAGCGCCGCCCGCGCTGGGGAGCTGAGCGCCGCCCGCGGGATGATGCACGTGAACGGCGCCGACATCGTGTTGTACGGGAGCTTGCGCGGGAGGTACTGGAACGCGTCACTCGGTGTCCGCCGGAAGTGCGATCCCGGCGGGCAGCCCTTGACATTGAGGTAGCACGGCGCCGTCAGCGTGCCGTCGACGCGCCGCGCGATCTGCGCGTCCTGCCCGGCCGCGCAGCCGCTCGCCGCGCACGGCTCGAAGTCCTGGACCTTGTCGATCCGGTAGGCCGGCGCCTTGCCGGCGACGACGTGATCGATCAGCTCGATGTCGCCGAGCTTTGCGAACGCGTCGTCGCGGATCGCTCCCGCGCGCTCGGTGATGTTCAGCGTCGAGGCGACCGTGAACGTCCAGGCGAGGAACAGCGAGGACCGCTTGATGCCTGCCTGGTCGAGCTTGGAGAACGTGCGCTCGAACGCGGCGCGGCGGCTGAGCAGCCGCGGGTCCCTGGTACCGAGCCGGTCGCGGAAGATCCGGAACGCCTTGCCGGGCTTGATCAGCGCGCCGCCGGCACTCTTCAGATCGCGCAGCGCGACGATGTAGCGGTGGCCCTCGACCAGATTGCGGGCCGGGTGGATCTGCAGCAGGCCGGTCGCGGGGTCGACCTCCGACCAGATCATCTGCCGTTCCCGCGTGAAGGCATCGAGCAGGACGATCGCCGCGCGACGGTCCTTGTAGCTGCCGATGTCCGTGATCGGCGCGATGCCGCGGCCCTGCTTCGCCGAGCCGCTGCGCTGCAGATCGAGGCCCGGGACGTAGGTCAGCAGCGTGCTGCCGGGGCTGAAGCCGTCGCTGCGGTTCAGCTCGGTCGGGTTGAACGCGACGCCGTCCTTGTTCTTCGGCATCAGGTACGGGTAGAGGTTGAGCCGCAGACCCGTCACCGTCCGGCTGGTCGCGAACGTGAAGTGGTTGTTGGGCCAGGGCAGCAGGCAGCTGTGCTGATCGAGCGGATCGCAGGTGTGCTGGGCCGGGGCCGCGGCGGCCGTGCCGGGTCCCGCGGCGAGCGCCGCGATCGACAGCGCGACTGCGAGCAGCGCCACCCTCATGCTTGTCACACCGGACACGTGTCTTCCTCCTACGAGATGCGCTGCTGGCTTCCTGCCGCCCCCCTTGGGCTGCATCCGCGCGTTACAGCGTGACGCACAACCCCCTGCTGATGAGACAGTTCCCCTGCAGGAAGGTCACGTCGCCCAGGGCTGCAGCGCTGCGCGGACGCCGTCCGGGATCGGCGTCTTGTCCCAGGTCGTGGCGTCGACGAAGACGTGGCGCAGCTCGCCGTCGACGAGTGTGAGGCCGTCGCGAGTGATGTCCAGCGCCAGCGTCATCGAGGTCGTTCCCAGCGTCGCGATGCTCAGCGCGACGTCGAGCAGGTCGTCGAAGCGCGCCGGTTGGCGGTAGCGGATCTGGGCCTCGGCGACGACGAGATCGACGCCGTGCTCCGCGATCATCTCGCCGTAGGATCCGAACGCCGCGCGCTGGAGCTCGGTCAGCGCGACGTCGGCATAGGCGAGGTAGTGCGCGTTGAAGACGAGGTTCTGCGGATCGCACTCGCCGAAGCGGACGCGCAGCTGGTGCGTGAAGGGCATCGGCTGCTTCTACTCGATCAGCCGTACGGGCGGACCGCTCGTGCCGCCGCCGCCGAGCAGCGCGAGGATGCGGGTGACGTAGGCCTGCGTCTCTGTGATCGGCGGGATGCAGCCGCAGGCCGCGACCGCGCCGGGGCCTGCGTTGTAGGCCGCAAGCGCGAGCGGGACCGATCCGAAGCGCCGCAGCAGGTCGTGCATCAGCCGCGCCTGCGCGTCGATCGCGCCGGCCGGATCGAATGGGTCGGCGAGGCCGTAGATGCTGGCCGTCCCCGGCAGGAACTGCGCGATCCCGAGCGCACCGGCGGACGAGACGGCACGCGGATCAAAGCCCGACTCCTGCTGGATCTGCGCGGCCAGCAACGCGGCGCCGACCTGATGACGCGAGGCGGCGCGCGCCACGACGCCGCGATACGCCGCCGGCACGAACGCGGGCACGCCGGATGCGCCGTAGCCAAGCGTCGCGCTGCCGGCGTTGGCCCGCAGGCCGACGTGCCACGGCTCCCACGCGTAGCGCCGCACGAACCCGAAGCGCTCGGCGTTGGCGCCGATCCAGCCGTACGCCGACGCCGGACCGAGGTCGAGCTCGGTGCCGAGGCGATGCAGCGACTGACCGGGCGGTGCGACCCACGTCGGATCGGGGCGTGCGGCGAACAGCTGCGCCTGTTCGGCTGACGAGCGGAAGCCGGACGCGACGGTCAGCGGGTGTCCGGCGGCTTGCGCCGCGCGCGCCAGGCGGTCGTAGGCGAGCGCCGCGTCGGGGCGCAACGGCTTGCCGTCGCGCAGCGCGAACGGTCCTGTGTAGTCGCCGGCGATGTCAGGCCCCGGCCACGGCGACAGCTCCGCGACCGCGGTCGCCGACGACCGCAGGGATGCGGTTCCGGCGACGACGATCGGATCGCGCACGGTGACGCGGACGCGATCGGGCAACCCGCCGGCGCCGAATGCCACGCGAACCTGCGTCGCGCCGTTGGCGCGGGCGGTCGCCAGCGCGACCTGCCGTGCGAGCTTCAGGTAGGCGGCGCGGTCGAGCGCGTCGACCTGTCGCGGCCCGGCGCCGAGCGCGCGTGGACGTGCGTCGAGCAACGCCCGCGCACCGGCCAGCGCGCCGAGGTCGGCGGCGCGCTGGTGGTCGGCGTGATCGCGCAGCCCGCCGGCGAGCAGCGCGAGTGCGGCCGCCCCGATGACGAACGCTGCCATCAGCGCCAGCACGAACTGGGCGGCCTGGCCGTCGTCGCCGGCGTCGCCGTCGTCGCCGCCGCCGGGCCACGGCAGACCCGCGCGCAGCGTGAGGCCACGGATGCGGTCGGCGGGCGCCACGATCCGACCGCGGTCGCCGAGCTCGGCCCGCGCGCACGCGGCCAGCGCGGACGTCTGCGGAGCGACGACGATGACCCGCGCCGCGGCGGCGATCAACGGTTCGAGGTCAGGCGGGCGCGGCCCCGGCAGTGCGACGACGACGGGCGCCGCGGCGCCCGCGACGAGGCCGCCGAGCAGGTCGAGGACATCCGCCGCCCCGAACGGGAGCCCGACGCGGACGAGCCGCCCGCAGGCGACTGCCGGAAGCCCGAGCGGCGCGATGCGGGCCGCGAGGTCTCTGGCGGCACGGCTCGCCGGTGCGCGCAGCGTGCCGCCCCAGCTCCCGCCGACGACGAGCGCCCACGGGCCGGCATCCAGCGCGGCCGCGCACGCGGCGCCGTCGACCGCGCGTGCGTCGGCCCCGAGGACGACGACGTCGACCCGCGGCACGCTCACGCCGGCGGACCGGCGTCGGCGCTGACGTGGCTCGCCAGCCGTGCCGCGAGCCCGGGGACCAGACCCGGCGCGGTCAGCCGCACGACGACACGGCGCCCGTGAACCGTCACGTCCAGGCCATCGCGCGACCACCCCGGCACCGCATGACGGGCCGCCGCGCGCGGATCGGCGTCCTGCAGGATTGCCGCGGCGCCGGCCTGCGCGGCGTGTCCGGCGAGTTCGCCGCAGACGCCGGCGGCCAGCACCTGGGCCGCCGCGAGCGCCGCGACGAGCAGCATCGGCGTCAGCGCGAGCAGTTCGATCAGCGCCTGGCCAT
>JBBRFO010000106.1:0-8287 GCA_038224135.1 Solirubrobacterales bacterium | reverse complement strand
TCGATCAGGAACCGGCGCGTCGCGGTGCACCTCCCTGCAAACGCGAGATAGCCGGAGTCCTGGATCGCCCACGGGCAGACCGGATCAGGTGTCCGCGCGGACGCCGCCCCCTGTGGCGTGTACAGCGCGCTGATCGTCCGGTTGAAGAACGACGTGTAGAGCCACTGTGACGAGGGCTGCGTCACGACGAGCCCCGCGGCGGGCTGCTCGCCGGCGTGGTCGACCCAGGCGAGATCGTCGGGAAAACCTGCGCGCTGCGCGGCCGCCAGGCTCTGCTCGGCGTGCCAGCCGGCCTGCGACTGGATCAGCAGCGCCGCGAGGACGATCGCGGCGATTCCCGGTAGCGCCCCACGCGGGCCCCGGTTCCCGGAGCGCCGCGTGACGAACACGCCGACGCCGCCCAGGATCAGCGTCGCGAGCAGCAGCGCGGCCGGATTCGACACGCCGAGCAGTTGATCGAGGCGGTGCCAGGTTGCGTCCATGGCCCGTTCCTCGGCGGCGTTCCGGACCGGCGGCGCCAGGAGCAGCAGTGCGCCGAGGCCGACGGTCACGCCTGCGAGGTCGCGCCAGCGCACGCGGGACCGCGCGGCGATCACGACCGTGGCGACGAGCGCGAGCGGCACGACGTACTCGACGTAGCGCTCGACGTGCCAGGTTCCGAACCCGGTGATCAGCCACGCGCTCTCGGCGAGAAGCAGCACCGCCGCCGACCACACGACGACGAGCAACGCGGCGAGATCATCGTCCTTCCACGCCGCGCGACGGATCGAGGCCGCGATGATCACGATCGCCGGCAGGATCGCCATCATCACCACGAGTCCGACCGCCTGGTGTCCGACGGCTGCGAGCAGGCGCCCGATGCTTGGCCGGAACTCGTCGACCACGCTGCTGTAGGCCCCGAGCACCCCGGGGTCGGCCAGCGCGACGAGCGTCCCGATTGCGGTCAGACCGCCGACCGCGCCGGCGAGCCACATGTCGGCGCGCAGGCGCTGCCAGGTCCGCGGCCGCGCGATGAGCGCGCGAACGACCAGGGCGGTGAAGAAGATCGGAACGAGCACCGCGCACTGCATGCGGGACCAGCCCGCCAACGCCGCCAGTCCGAGAGCGATCCACCCCCAGCGGGATCCCGGTGTTCGCAGTGTCATCACCATCGCTGCGAGCGACGCGGTCGCGAGCGGGAGAGCCAGGTTCTCCGTGAGGATCAGCGCCGCGCTCGTCATCCAGGTGCCGGCGAGGACAAGGACGGCCGGCACGATCGCCAGGCGCGCTCCGAGCAGCACTCGACCGAGCAGCCACGTCGGGATCGCGGTCGCGCAGACCAGGACGGCGCCGATCGCCTTCGCGATCCCGTACGCGTCCGTGGTCGAGGACCCGTGCCAAGCGGGCGCGATCACGTACAGGTAGAGCGCGGCCCGCAGGTCGTACGGGGCTCCAAGAATGACCTTCCCGTCGCCGTCCGCGATCGAGCGGGCGGCACGGCCGTAGTTGAACTCGTCGGGCGAGACGACCGGCAGGGCCTGGCGGTGGGCGAGGACGAGGTACACCGCCATCGCGGCCCCGCAGAGACCCGCCAGGCCTGCGCCGTGGCGCGCCTCGCGCGTCGTAGGCGGATCAGGTCCCTCCGTCGTGTCGTCCGCCGGCGGTGTCACGGCGGCGGAATCTACCGGCGGTGCGCCGTCGCCGCGAGGTCAGGCGGCAACGTGTGAGCGCATGCTCGCGCGGGCGCGATGCAGCAGCGTCTTGGACCCCGCCTCGCTGACGCCGAGCCGGCGGCCGATCGTGGCATGCGATGCACCCTCGAATTCGTGCATCAGCACGGCCTCGCGCTGACGGAGCGGCAGCGCGCGCAGGCCGCCGACCAGCTCGCCCAGCGCCTCCCGGCGGGCGAGCGCGTGCTCCGGCTCGCCCGAGCAGTCGGCCGCGTGCAGGCGCGCCGCATCCTCGAAGCTGGTCTGGGGGCGCGCCTGACGGAGGCGGTCGAGCGCGCGGTTGCGGACGATCGTGTGCAGCCAGGCAGCCAGCGCGATCGGCCGGTCGTCGGCGAGCAGCGCCTTGTGAGCACGGACGAAGGCGTCCTGGACGACGTCCTCGGCGTCGTGGTGGCCACCGACGATCCGCCGCGCGTGGGCCATCAGCCCCGGCGTGTGGATCGCCATGATCCTGGCGAGCGCGGCGTCATCACCGGCGCGCACGCGGGCGACGAGGCGCGCGTCGCGCACGCTCTCGGGAGGTGAGATCACGGTCGTCGTCCAGTCCATGGGGACAGCGTGCCCGTGATCCGGGGCGTCGCCCAGGACACCTGGGGCTGGACCGTCGCCACCTCGGCGGTGCGTCAGCGGTCGGTCGGAACGGTGTGGGACGCTTGGTCACGGCCGATGACCGACTCGCCGCTCGCCGCACACACCTCGACGCCACAGGAGCTTCAGGCCCGGATGGCGGCTGAACGCGATGGCGAGCCGTTCCTCGTCTACCGCGACGGCGACGGCCGGCAGGTGATCGTCACGCTCGCCGGCGAGCGGCTCAGCATCGGCCGGGCGGGGGAGAACGCGATCACGCTCGGCTGGGACGACGAGGTTTCGCGGCTGCACGCCGAGCTCGAGCGGATCGGCGGCGAGTGGACGATCAGCGACGCCGGACTGTCGCGCAACGGCACGTTCATCGCCGGTCTGCGGATCGCCGGGCGGCACCGTCTGCGCGACGGCGACGTCGTCCAGGTCGGCCGGGGCCGGATCGTCTTCCGGCACCCGGGGGAGGACGGCGCGGCACTGACGCGCAGCGGCGGCGGCGAGGCGCCCGACCTGACGCCGGCCCAGCGCGCGGTGCTGCTCGCGCTCGCGCGGCCGCTCGGCAGCGACCCGCTCGCCGGGCCGGCCAGCAACCGCGAGATCGCGGAGGTGCTCGTGCTGAGCATCGACGCCGTCAAGTCGCACCTGCGCGAGCTGTTCCGCCGCTTCGGCATCGACGACCTGCCGCAGAACCGCAAGCGCGCCAGGCTCGTCGCGGACGCGCTGGACCGAGGCGCGATCAGTGCGGCGGAACTGTGATCCGCGCCACGCGGCCCGCTGCCAGCGCCGTCACCCAGACCTCGTCCCCGTCGGCGGCGATCGCGAACGGGTTCTCGGGCACGGCGATCGGATCGCCGGTGACGCGTGAGGTCCGCGGATCGATCCGCGTGACCGTGTTGGCCAGCTGATTGGCGACCCAGACGCCGCTCGGGCCGACGACGACGCCCTTCGGCTCGCGGCCGACGCCGATGTCCGATGCGGTGAACGAGGTCCCGTCGATCCGGTGAACGGCATCGGTGTCGTCGCTCGTCAGCCAGGCGGCCCCGGCGCCGTACGCGATCGCCGCTGCCGCCTTGGGGATGACGAACCCGCGGCTCGTGCCGTCGGCGACGTTGATCCGCGCCAGCCGCTGCTTGGCGCGCTCGAGCACCCAGACGGCGCCGCCGCCCGCGGCGATCGCCTGGATCCCGTAGGCGACGCCGATCGACCGGCCGGCGACGCGGCGGCCGGGGTTGATCTTCACGACGCGCGAGCCGCCGCGGGCGCGCACCCCGACCCAGACCGACCGCTCATCGGCCGACAGCGAGACCGGACGGCCGGGACCGACGGCGATCGCCGGCCCGTCGCGCTGCCCGGTCTGCGGATCGAGCGCCACGACCGTCGCCGCTGGTCCGTTGGCGATCCACAGGCGCCCGAACGCCGCGATCATGCTGGTCGTCCCCGCGCCGACCCGCGGGCGCAGCACACTCGCCGTGACCCCGGGACGACGGAAGACCGCCAGCGTCGCCGACCGGTAGCTCGCCACCCACGCCAGGCCGGGGGTCAGCGCGATCGCGTTCGGGCGCTCGCCGGCTGCGGCGCTCGTGACGCGCGGCGTCGTGGTCGTCGCGGTGCGCTGGTGGTCCGGTGACGATCGCAGCGCCGCGACGGCGATCCCGGCGGCTGCGACGAGGGCGATCAGACCGGCGACCAGCCACAGGCGCCCGCGCCCAGCGCCCTCGGCCACCGGCGACGTAGGAGCGATGCCGGTCGGCGCGACCGGCGTGTCGCGTGAGGCGCCGGCGGCGGGCGTCGCGGGCGTCGCCGGCAGCGTCATCCCCTCGCCGGGCGCGGCGGTCGGACCATCGAGCGGCGCCGCCGGCCCGGTCGCCACCGACTGTTCCGGCGCCGCGGCCGGGACCGGCAGGCCGGCGGCGGCCAGGGCCGCGCGGCCGAGGTCGCCGGCCGAGCGGTAGCGGTCGGCCGGCTCCTTCGCCAGGGCCCGCGCGATGACCGCGTCGAACGCCGCGGGGACGGCCGGGTCGACGGCACTCAGTCGTGGCGGCTCAGCGCTGAGGTGCGCCCACAGCACCGCCTCATCGCCGTCGGCCGGGAACGGACCGTGCCCGGACAGCGCGAAGCACAGCAGACAGCCGAGCGCGTAGACGTCCGAGCGCGCATCGACGCGCTCGCCGCGGATCTGCTCCGGAGCGACGTACCCCAGCGTGCCGACCCAGCCGCCCGCGCGCGTCGGCCCGCCGGCCGAGTCGAGCCGCTTGGTCAGCCCGAAGTCGGTCAGATACGCGTGATCGCCGTCGCCGATCAGGACGTTCTCGGGCTTGACGTCACGGTGGACCAGGCCGCGCGCATGGGCCGCGTCAAGTGCCGATCCCATCTGGGCGACCAGTCGCGCGGCGCGCTCCGCCCCCAACGCCCCGCCGTGCTGGACGACGCGACGCAGGTCGGCGCCCTCGACGAAGCGCATCGCCAGGTAGAGGACGCCGTCCGCCTCGCCCGCCGAGTAGATCGGAATGACGTTCGGATGGTCGATCGCGGCGGCCGCGCGCGACTCGCGGACGAAGCGATCACGGAATGTCTGATCGCCGGCCAGCGAGGGCGCGATGACCTTCAGTGCGACCGTGCGGTCGAGGTCCAGCGCCAGCGCGCGGTAGACCACGCCCATCCCGCCGCGGCCGGCGACGACGATGATCCGGTGACCGGCGAGAAGTGCTCCGGGCTGCAGGTCGGACATCCGTGGCTCAGTACAACAGTTCGGTGCGGATGTCGGCGTCGTCGAGCCGGGCGCTGAGCAGTGCCGGCACGGCCGGCGGGACGCCGCGCCAGCCGAGCCGCATCCCGAACGAGACCGGGCGCGCGGGGACGGGCAGGCGGATCGTCGTCAGTCGGCGCGCCGGAAGGTTGTAGACGCGCTGGCCGATCGCCGCCTGTTGGTCGCTGCTGCCGCCCCGCCAGCGCAGCACGAGCGTCGCCGGCCGATCGAGCCAGAACCGCCCGCCGATCGCGCCAGCCTGGCAGGCGCGCCGGGGTGGCGCGACCGTCGGGCCGCTCCCCGATGCGTCGAGGATCGGCAGCGGCGGTCCACAGGCGGGGAAGAACTCGGCCCGCAGGCGCGCCGCCGCGGGAACCGCGACGACGCGCGCGACGGGCGGGCGATCGACCACCACGCGCTGGTCGTAGAACGTGAACTTGG
Source organism: Solirubrobacterales bacterium (assembly GCA_038224135.1). Taxonomy (GTDB): domain Bacteria; phylum Actinomycetota; class Thermoleophilia; order Solirubrobacterales; family Solirubrobacteraceae; genus F1-60-MAGs163. Next base: position 2,812 of record JBBRFO010000106.1, on the reverse strand, counting down.
CGTAGAAGTCGTCGAGGTAGAAGCGTCGCGGTGCGGCGCCGCAGCTCGGCGCGACCGTCAGCGTGCCATCGGCACCGGTGCTCCAGACGCACGTCCCGCCCCGCACGATGCGCCCGCCGATCGGTGTCTGCGGGACGAGCGTCGTGCCGATGTCACGGTTGAAGAACTCGCCGACCTCGAAGACCGACGCGTTGGCGGCCCCGATCAGGCGGGCGAGCGGCGCGCCGGCCTCGTCGTCGGTCCATGCGAGGTTGGACGGGAACGCGCTGCGCCAGCCGCGCGCGATGTCCGTCTTCCACGTCCACGCCGGGCCTGAAAGCACGAGCAGCGCGACGCCGAGCGCCCCGGCGAGCGCCGCGGTTCGCCCGGCGGGGCTGGTCGGGCGGCTTGCGCGAAGGGCTGCGACGACGGCCAGCCCGGCGGCCAGCGTGGCGAGCACGAGGCTGAGCTGCGCGGACAGGCCGAACAGCCGGTCGCCGAGGTGCGTCAGCGCGTACGTCGACAGTTCCTCCTCGACCTCGCGATCGCCCGGGGCAAACAGCATCGCCGCCGCCAGCGCGGCCCCCGCGATTGCCGCGGCGCGCGAGCTGAGCAGGCCGCGGACGAGCGCGGCGGCGCTGACGATGATGGCGAGCGGCAGCAGGTAGACGACGTAGCGCTCGATGTGCCAGGCGGTGTTGAAGCCGGCCACAGCGACCGCGCTCTCCAGCACGATCACCAGCGTCGCCGGCCAGAGCACGGCGAGGAGCGGCCCCAGCCACGGATCGCGCCAGGCGACGCGCCGCGCCGACACCGCCAGCACGACGACGGCGGGGACGATGCCCAGGGAGGTGACGAGCCCGACGAGCTGGTGGCCGAGCGCGGCGAGCAGTCGCGTCAGCGGCACGCTCGCCTTGACGCCCGCGTACGACCCGAGGGTGGAGCTGCGGGCGACCAGGATCGCGACCAGGCCGAGCAGGGTCAGGCCTCCCGCTGCGATCAGCAGCCGGCGATGCGGGACCAGCGCCCTGCGCCAGCCGGCGCCGTGCCGTGCCGCGTCGGCGAGCGGGACGAGCACGAGGATCGGGACCAGGACGATCAGCTGCGCTCGCGCGGCCGCCGCCGCGACAGCGAATCCGAGTGCCGCCCAGCCCCAGCGCGAGCTCGGCCGGCGCAGTGCCAGGACGGCGCTGACGAGCGACCACGTCGCCAGCGGGTAGGCGAGGTTCTCGGTCAGGATCTCGCCGGCGAGGATCAGGGAAGGGCCTGCCACGACAAGCGCGGCGACGAGCAGCGCCGGCCGCTGTCCGGTGATCCGGCGCGTCAGCAGCCAAGTGGGGAAGACGACCGAGCAGACGAGCACGGCGCCGATGATCTTCGCCACGGCGTAGCCCGAGACGGTCGACCCGCCGAGCCACGCCGGCGCGATCACGACGACGTACAGCGCCGAGCGCAGCGGCTCGCTCACGCCGCGCCAGCTCAGCCCGTCGCCGTGCGCGATCGACTGCGCCAGGTGGCCGTAGGTGTACTCGTCGGGCGAGACCATCGGCACCGGCATCCGGTGGCCCAGCACGGCGTAGACGACGACGGCGAGGACGTACAGCGCCGCGATCTCAGCGCGATCGCGGCGGCCGGGAACGGCAGCGTCTGCGGCCTCGGGACTGTCCATGCGGCTCGCCAGCCTAGATCACCGCGAGCAGCCCCTCGTCGCCCAGCCAGCGCTCGGTGCGGCGCATGCCCTCGGCCAGGTCGACCTGCGGCGTCCAGCCGAGCAGTTCGCGGGCACGGTCGTTGGGGTAGGCGGCTCGCCGTGAGATGTAGCGCAGCGCTTCGCGGCTGACCTCCGGGTCGCGGCCGCCCGCGCGAGCGGCGAGTTCCAGCCCGCCGGCCGCGGCCCGCAGCAGCGGCGCCGGGACGCAGCGCACCGCGCCGCCGCCGAGCATCCGCGAGTAGTGGCCGAAGAACTCCGCCGCCGTCACGGCCGCCCCGTCCCAGGCCGTCACCGCCTGGCCCGCCGCAGCGGGATGGACGAGCGCCAGCAGGAGGCAGTCGACGAGGTCGTCGATGAAGACCGGGGTGATGACGCCGTCGCCGCGACCGGGTAGGGCGAACGTCCCCGCGCGCAGCGCGCGCACCGGCCTGATCGTCCACGGGTCCGACCGCGGGCCGTAGACGTCACCGGGGCGGACGACCGCGGCGCCGCGGCGCAGCGCCAGGTGGTGCGAGGCGGTCTTCGTGTCGACGAAGGCGGCGCCGAAGACGCGCGGCGGGCGGTCCTCGCGCAGATCAGCCGTGAACTCGTAGCCCCACGTCGCCCCCGACGACAGGTGGACGACCCGGCCGACACCCGTCCGCTGGGCCGCATCGAGCACGTTGCGCGTCCCGACGACGTTGACCGCGATCTGCGCGGCCATGCCGGCGCGGTCGCCGAGCAGCGCCGCGGTGTGGATCACGCCCGAGCAGCCGGCCAGCGCGCGATCGAGCGATGCCGGATCGGTCGTGTCGGCGTGGGTGAACGTCGCGCCGGCCGCGGCGACCCGGTCGGCTGCGCCTCGATCGCGATCGAGCCCGACGACGTGCGCCCCCGCGTCGGCGAGGCGCCGGCACGACGCCAGGCCGATGAAGCCGCCGGCGCCCGTCACGGCGACGCGGGCCCCGCCGAGCTCTGCGGCTGTCATCACAGGAGTTCGATGCAGGGCTCCGGCAACACCCCGAACCCGCACGCGAGCCGAGCTCTGGACTCGGAGGGTGACGTCGTCGCGCTGGGGCAGCCGGGAGCGGTGATCGACATGGCTCGGCACGCTACCCCGTGGCTGCTTGCGCCGACAACCGG
>JBBRFO010000105.1:0-8722 GCA_038224135.1 Solirubrobacterales bacterium | reverse complement strand
CACCTTGCGGATGAACTGCGCCGAGTTCGGGGTCAAGCTGTACGACCTGGACAACCCGCTGCAAGGCATCGTGCATGTCATCGGTCCGGAACTTGGCCTCACGCAGCCGGGCATGACGATCGTATGCGGCGACAGTCACACGGCCACGCATGGCGCGTTCGGCGCGTTGGCTTTTGGCATCGGCACCAGTGAGGTCGAGCACGTGCTCGCGACCCAGTGCCTCGTGCAGCGCAAGCCGAAGTCGATGCGGATCACCTACACGGGCGAGCTCGGCGACGGCGTCACCGCCAAGGACCTGATCCTCGCGACGATCGGCCAGATCGGCGTCGAGGGCGCGGTCGGGCACGTCGTCGAGTTCGCCGGGCCGGCGATCGAGGCGCTCTCGATGGAGGGCCGGATGACGATCTGCAACATGACGATCGAGGCCGGCGGCCGCGCGGGCATGATCGCGCCGGACGAAACGACGATCGCCTTCGTCGAGGGCAAGCCCGGTGCGCCGATCGGCGCCGACTGGGAGGCCCTGACAACGACGTGGCGGGCACTGAAGACCGACGAGGGTGCGAGCTTCGACCGCGAGGTCGTCGTCGACCTCGGCAGCGTCAGCCCGATGGTCACCTGGGGAACCAACCCGGAGATGGTCATCGGTGTCGCCGGCGCCGTGCCGCAGCCGCAGAGCGACGGCGACGAGCGCGCACTGGAATACATGGGCCTCACCGCCGGCACGCCGATCGAGCAGATCCGCCTGGAGCGCGTCTTCATCGGCTCGTGCACGAACTCACGGATCGGCGACCTGCGCGCCGCGGCGAGCGTCATCAAGGGCCGCAAGGTCCACGACGACGTCTACGCGATGGTCGTCCCGGGATCGGTCAAGGTCAAGGCGCAGGCCGAGGCCGAAGGCCTCGACGAGGTCTTTCGCGCTGCCGGCTTCGACTGGCGCGGCGCCGGCTGCTCGATGTGCCTGGGCATGAACCCCGACACGCTGAAGCCGGGCGAGCGCTGCGCGTCGACCTCCAACCGCAACTTCGAGGGGCGCCAGGGCCGCGGCGGCCGCACGCACCTCGTCAGCCCGCAGATGGCGGCCGCGGCCGCGATCGAGGGTCACTTCGTCGACATCCGGACCTGGAGCTGACCATGGACGCCGTCACCACGATCGCCGGCGCCGTCTCGGTCCTGGACCGCGACGACGTCGACACCGATCAGATCATCCCCAAGCAGTTCCTCAAGCGGATCGAGCGGACGGGCTTCGGCGCGTTCCTGTTCTACGACTGGGCCAAGGAGGACGGCTGGGACCTGCCGGCCAACCCGATCCTCGTCGCCGGGCGCAACTTCGGCTGCGGGTCCTCGCGCGAGCACGCCCCGTGGGCGCTGGAGGACTATGGCTTCCGCGCGATCATCGCGCCGTCGTTCGCCGACATCTTCGCCTCCAACAGCACAAAAGTCGGCCTGCTGCCGATCGCGCTCAGCCAGGATGAGTGCCACGCCGTCGCGGCTGCCGGCAGCGCCGAGATCGACCTCGCCGCACAGGAGGTCCGCTTCGGCGACGGGCAGGTGGCGCGCTTCGAGATCGACCAGGACATCAAGCACCGCCTGCTGCACGGGCTCGATGACATCGCGCTGACGCTGCAGCAGGGCGACGCGGTCGCAGCCTACGAGGCCAGCACCGAGCGTCCCGGCCCGGTCACGACACAGCTCGCAGCATGAGCGACGTCAAGCAGATCGCGCTGTTGCCCGGCGACGGCATCGGTCCGGAAGTCGCCAGCGCGGCGATCACGCTGCTCGACGCCGTCGTTCCACAAAAGCTCGCCTACACCGAGCACCTGTTCGGCGGCATCTCGATCGACGCCCACGGCACCGCGATGACCGACGCCGTGCTCGACGCCTGCCGCGGCGCCGACGCGGTGCTGCTCGCCGCCGTCGGTGGACCGAAGTGGGACACGACCGACCCGGACAAGCCGCGCCCGGAGCAGGGCCTTCTGGGCCTGCGCAAGGGCCTGGGCCTCTACGCCAACCTGCGCCCGGTCCGCGCGATCGACGCGCTCGTCGACGCCAGCCCGCTGCGCGAGGAGCGGATCACCGGGACCGATCTGCTGGTCGTGCGCGAGCTGACCGGCGGCATCTACTTCGGCGAGAAGGTCCGCACGGCCGAAATGGCCAGCGACCTGTGCGCCTACTCCGTCGAGGAGGTCGAGCGCATCGCCCGCACGGCGTTCCGCTCGGCGCGGCGCAAGGTCACGAGCGTCGACAAGGCCAACGTGCTCGAGACAAGCCGCCTCTGGCGCGAGGTCGTCATGCGGGTGCACGCGGAGGAGTTTCCGGACATCCCGCTGGAGCACCTGCTGGTCGACAACGCGGCGATGCAGCTGGTCTCCAACCCGTCGGACTTCGACGTGATCCTGACCGAGAACCTGTTCGGCGACATCCTCAGCGACGAGGCCGCGATGATCACCGGCTCGATCGGGATGCTGCCGTCCGCGAGCCTGGGCAATCCCGACGGTCCCGCCCTGTTCGAACCCGTCCACGGGTCGGCGCCGGACATCGCCGGCCAGGGCATCGCCAACCCGCTGGCGATGTTCCTCTCGGCGGCGCTGATGCTGCGCCACGCGTTCGGTTGGGAAAACGAGGCCGCGTCCGTAGAATCGGCGGTCGATCGTGCGCTGGCCGGCGGCCTGCGCACCCGCGACCTCGGCGGCACGGCGACGACAGCCCAGGCGACCGAGGCCGTGCTCAGCCATCTGACGCAGTGAGGAGCCCATCAACGTGAACCCCAGCGAACTCATCTGGATGAACGGCGAGTTCGTGCCGTGGGATGAGGCGCAGGTCCACGTCCTGACGCACGCGCTGCACTACGGCACCTCGGTCTTCGAGGGCGTGCGCTGCTACGACACCGAGATCGGGCCCGCCGTGTTCCGCAACCAGGACCACGTCGATCGCCTGTTCAAGTCCTCCGAGCTGTACTACATGCCGGTCCCGTACGAGCGCGAGGAGCTGCGACAGGCGACGCTCGAGACGGTCGCCCGCAACAACCTGCGCTCGTGCTACATCCGCCCGCTGGTCTTCCGTGGTTACGGGACGATGGGACTGTTCCCGCTCGAGGCCCGCGTCGACGTGGTCATCGCCGTCTGGGAGTGGGGCGCCTACCTCGGTGAGGCCGGCAAGCAGGACGGGATCCGCGCCAAGGTCTCCTCGTGGCGGCGGATCAGCCCGCAGTCGCTGATCCCGCAGGCCAAGGCCGGTGGGCAGTACCTCAACAGCGTGCTCGCGAAGATCGAATCGCAGAAGGCCGGGTACGACGAGGCGATCCTGCTCGACGAGCGCGGCGTCGTCTGCGAGGGTTCGGGCGAGAACATCTTCGTCGTGCGCGACGGCGTGATCCTGACGCCGCCGCAGTCCGCGTCGATCCTCGACGGCATCTCGCGCAAGTCGATCGTGCAGATCGCCGGTGATCTGGGCTACGAGGTCCGCGAGCGCGACATCAGTCGCGGCGAGCTCTACCTGGCGGACGAGGTCTTCCTGTCGGGGACGGCGGCCGAGCTCGTGCCGGTCCGTGAGATCGACGACCACGCGATCGGTACCGGCGAGCCCGGGCCGATCACGCAGGCGGTCCAGCAGCTCTACGAGGACGCGCTGCACGGTCGCGACGAGCGCTACCGGCAGTGGCTCGATCCGGTGCCGGTGATCACGGGAGCCGAGCGCGCGTGAGCGCGGCGGGACGGCGAATTCGCGGGCGGCGGGCGCAGTAGCGCCTGTCGCGTCCGCGTTCGCAGACGGCCGTCCGGCCGCCTGTCCGTCGTCTTTCGCCTGAAAGGATCCCGCCGTGACCAGCAGCACCGTCCAGCTCTACGACGCCACCCTGCGTGATGGGATGCAGGGGCAGGGTCTGTCGCTGTCCGCCGCCGAGAAGGTGCGCGTCGTCCACAAGCTCGACCAGCTCGGCATCGACCTGATCGAGGCCGGCTTCCCGGGCTCCAATCCGAAGGACCTCGAGCTGTTCGGCCTGCTCGCAGGCGAGAGCCTCGAGCACGCCCGGATCGCCGCCTTCGGCATGACCCGGCGCAAGGACTCCGCCGCCGCCGAGGACGAGGCGCTGCAGATCCTGGCCGCGGGCTTCGCGCCCGTCTGCACGCTCGTCGGCAAGACCTGGAGCCTGCATCTGGAGAAGGTCGTGCGCGTCGGGCGCGAGGAGAACCTGGCGATGATCGCCGACTCGGTCGCGTTCCTCGTCGCCGCCGGCAAGGACGTCGTCTACGACGCCGAGCACTTCTTCGACGGCTACCGCGACGACCCGGGGTACGCGATGCAGTGCCTGGAGGCGGCGGTCGACGCGGGCGCCGTGACGCTGGCGCTGTGCGACACCAACGGCAGCTCGCTGCCGCACCAGGTCAGTGCGGCGACCGACGCCGTCGTGGCACGGCTCGGCGAGCGCGCGCGGATCGGCTTTCACGGGCACAACGACGCCGAGTGCGGCGTGGCCAACAGCCTCGCCGCCGTCCTCGCGGGCGCGCGTCAGGTCCAGGGCACGATGAACGGGATCGGTGAGCGGACCGGCAACGCGAACCTCGTCTCGATCATCGCCAACCTGCAGCTGAAGCTCGGCTATGACGTGCTGCCGCAGGGGCGCCTGGATCGGCTGACGCCGACCGCCCACTTCCTCGACGAGCTGCTCAACCGCGCGCCCGATCCCAACCAGCCGTACGTCGGGCGCAACGCCTTTGCGCACAAGGGCGGGCTGCACGTCGCCGGCGTCCGCGCCGCGGCCGAGACGTTCGAGCACGTCGCGCCCGAGAGCGTCGGCAACCGCCGCGAGCTCGTGATGAGCGAGCTGGCCGGGCGTGGCACGGCGCTGGAGAAGGCGCAGGCCGCCGGCCTCGACATCGACGACGCGACGGCGACGCGGATCGTCGAGCGGGTCAAGGCGCTCGAGCACCTCGGCTACCAGTTCGAGGCCGCCGACGGCTCGCTGGAGCTGCTGATGCGGCGCGAGACAGGCGACTACACGCCGCTGTTCCAGCTCGAGTCCTGGCGCACGATCGTCGAGCAGCAGGCCGACGGCAAGGTGTCCTGCGAGGCGACGCTGAAGATCTGGATCGACGGCGAGCGCTACGTTCGCACGGCCGAGGGCAACGGCCCGGTCAACGCGCTCGACGCGGCGCTGCGCGACGCGATCGGGCAGATCCACCCGCACCTGCGCGACATCGAGCTCGTCAACTACAAGGTCCGCATCCTCGACGAGACGCACGGCACCGGCGCGACGACGCGGGTGCTGATCGACGCGTCCGACGGCCAGGACGTGTGGGGCACGATCGGCGTCGCCGAGAACGTGATCGCCGCGTCGTGGCAGGCGCTGGTCGACTCGCTGGAGTTCGGCGAGCAGGCCGGCCGGCGCGCTGCGCAGCCCCGGGCGAGCGAGGCGCCGGAGCGCACGTGAGCGACGAGGAGGTCCCGCTCGCGCGACCCGTCCTGGGCGAGGCCGAGGAGCTGGCGATCATCGACGTGCTGCGCTCGGGGCAGCTGTCACTGGGGCCGCGCGTGCCGGCCTTCGAGCAGGCGTTCGCAGCGCGGGTCGGGGCGGCGCACGCGAGCGCCGTCTCGAGCGGGACGACGGGGCTGCACCTGGCGCTGCGCGCGGTCGGTGTGAGCGATGGCAGTGAGGTCGTGACCTCGCCGTTCTCGTTCGTCGCCAGTGCCAACGCGCCGCTGTACGCGCGCGCGCGGCCGGTCTTCGCCGACATCGACCCGGTGACGCTGAACCTCGATCCCGCGGCGGCCGCGGCGGCCGTGACGAGCCGCACGTCGGCGCTCCTGCCGGTCCACATCTTCGGTTACCCCGCCGACATGCCGGCGTTCGAGGCGCTCGGCCTTCCGATCGTCGAGGACGCCTGCGAGGCGCTCGGCGCCGTCCACGCCGACGGCGTCCCGGTCGGCGGCCGCGCGAATCCGGCGGTGTTCGGGTTCTATGCCAACAAGCAGCTGACGACGGGGGAGGGCGGCATGGTCACGATGCCCGACCCGGCGATGAAGGCCGTGATCGATTCCGAGCGCAACCAGGGCCGTGCGCCCGACATGGGCTGGCTCGATCACGATCGGCTCGGCTTCAACTATCGCCTGTCGGACATCGCCTGCGCGATCGGACTGGCGCAGCTCGATCGGATCGACGCAATGCTCGACGGCCGCGCGCGAGCCGCCGCGGCCTACCGCACCGCGCTGGCCGGCATCGAGGGGCTCGGGCTGCCGTGCGAGGACCATGGCGGCGATCGTCGCGGCTGGTTCGTGTTCGTCGTCCAGGTCCCGCGCGGCATCGACCGTGATGCCGCGATCCTGGCGCTCCGCGAGCGGGGCGTCCAGTCCAAGCCCTACCTGCCCGCGATCCACCTGATGAGCTTCTACCGCGAGCGGTTCGGGCATCGCGAGGGCGAGTTCCCGGTCTGCGAGGACGTCGCCGCGCGGTCGATCGCGCTGCCGTTCTTCCCCGAGCTGAGCGACGGGCAGATCGAGCGGGTCGCGGCGGCGCTGCGCGTGGCGGTCGGCCAGGCCTGATCAGCGTGCCGGGCGCCACATCGTCGTGACGACCGCCGATCCGCCGCGCACGACGAAGCTGTCGCGGGGCTCGAACCCGAGCCTCGCGTAGCGGTCGAGATTCGCCGGGTTCGTCGACTCGAGGTAGGCGGCGGCGTGCTCGATGTCGATCTGGGCCAGCGCCTCGCGCAGCAGGCGCATGCCGTGCCCGGCGCCGCGGTGGGCCGGATGCGTCCCCAGCAGGCTCAGGTAGTAGTGCGGCTCGTCCTGCGGGTGGTAGGTCTCGAAGTCCGGCCACGCGCCGAGCGGCACGTCCGCCCGCGCGCCCATGACGGCGCGCAGCGCCGGCTCCATCGCGGCGTCGTCGGCGGGCGAGAGCTCGGGATGACCGGGAGGGATCCACAGCGCCGAGGCCTCGTGGCCCGGCGTCGTCCAGACCCAGCCGTACGGGATCGCGGAATGCACACACAGCCGCCAGCAGGCCTCGATCTCGCGGGCGCCGTCGAACGCCCAGCCCCAGACCGGGTCGCCCTCGAACGCCAGCGACAGCGTGGCGGCGATGGCGTCGAGGTCGGCCGGGGTCGCGCGGCGGCCGAGCGGATCTGCGGCTGTCTGATCGGACATGGCGGTGCCCGGGGGCCGGGGATGCCGACTCTACGCCGCCGGCCACTCGCCGCCTAGACTCGGCCGCCATGTCGCGCTTCGCTGAGCCGCAGGACCCGGACTTCGCCTCGATCAACCGCTCGCTGGACGTCGATCGGCGGCTGTGGCCGTACGACATCGCGCAGTCACGCGCGCACGCGCGGATGCTGGCCGCGCAGGAGATCATCAGCGCTGAGGATCGCGACGCGCTGCTCGCCGGGCTGGATGCGGTCGAGGCCGAGTTGCGCTCCGGCACGTTCCCGTTCCGCGAGGACGACGAGGACATCCACATGGCCGTCGAGCGGCGGCTGACCGAGATCGCCGGTCCCGTCGGTGGCAAGCTGCACACCGCGCGCTCGCGCAACGACCAGGTCGCCACCGACGTCGCGCTGTTCGTCCGCGAGGCCGCAAGCGATGCGATCACCGCGATCGAGGACCTGATGCGCGCGCTGCTCGATGCCGCTGAGCAGCACATCGACTGGCCGCTGCCCGGCTACACGCACCTGCAGCGGGCGCAGCCGGTCTACCTCGGCCACCACCTGCTCGCGTACGTCTGGATGCTCGCCCGCGACCGCGAGCGCTTCCGCTTCACGGCCGGCCAGGTCGCCGACCTGCCGCTCGGCGCCGGGGCGCTCGCGGGCGTCAACTTCGACACCGACCGGCGGATGGTCGCCGATGAACTCGGCTTCGACGGCGTCGCGCCGAACTCGCTCGACGCCGTCAGCAATCGAGACTTCGTACTCGACTATCTTGCGGCCGCCGCGACCTGCGCGACGCACCTGTCGCGCCTGGGCGGGGAGCTCGTCCTGTGGTCCAGCGAGGAGTTCGGCTTCGTCGTGCTGTCCGACGCCTGGACCAGCGGCTCGTCGATCATGCCGCAGAAGAAGAACCCCGACGCCGCCGAGCTGCTGCGCGCCAAGGCTCCGCGCGTCGTCGGCCACCTCGCCGCGCTCCACGGCGTCCTGCATGCGCTGCCGCTGACCTACAACAAGGACATGCAGGAGGACAAGGAGCACCTGTTCGACGCCGTCGACACGCTGCGCCTGGGCCTCGCGGCCGCGACCGGGATGATCCGCGGCGCGCAGTTCCGCGCCGACCGGATGGCCGCCGCCGCCTCCGACGACCTGATCGCCGCGACCGACATCGCCGACCTGCTCGTCAAGCGCGGCGTGCCGTTCCGTGAGTGCCACGGCATCGTCGCCGGTCTGGTCCGCACCGCGGTCGAGAGCGGGCGCCGGCTGTCCGAGCTGACGCCGGACGAGCTCCGCGCCCAGTCAGAGCATCTCGACGGCGGCGTCGCGGAGGTGCTGACGCAGAGCTCGTGGCTGGAGTCGAAAATCAGCGAGGGCGGGACCTCGCTGCGCCGCGTCCGCGAGCAGCTCGCGCAGGCGCAGGCGCTGCTGGCCTGATGCTGGAGCGGGCGTTCTTCGACCGCCCGGTCGTCGACGTCGCCCGCGACCTCGTCGGCTGGACGGTGCGCCACGGGGCGACCGCGGGCCGCATCGTCGAGTCCGGCGCCTACCTCGGGACCGAGCCGGCCTGCCGGGGCTTCTGCGGGCGCCGTCAC
>JBBRFO010000104.1:0-9086 GCA_038224135.1 Solirubrobacterales bacterium | reverse complement strand
GGGCGCGACGGGCGCCGCGGGCGCGGCCGGATCTCAGGGCCCGGTCGGACCCGCGGGCGCCGCGGGCGCCACCGGCTCGCCCGGCTCGCCCGGCCAGGACGCCGCGCGCCTGCACGTCGCGACCGCGGCCGCCCCGGTCAGCGTCACGTCGATCGATCCGGCACAGGTCACCGGACCGTCGATCACGCTGACCATCGCGGCAGACTCGCTCGTGCGCGTGGGTCTCGCCGCCGACGCGCAGGCGACGCCGGCCAGCACCTGCGACGTCCCGTTCGACGGCGAGGTCGAGCAGGCGGCGACGTTCGCCGCCGGGCCTCACGCCGTCCTCAGCGGCATGCTTGCGCTGCGGATCGACCCCTTCACGACGTTCCGCAAGTTCGACGACACGACGTTCTTCGCCGCAGCCGGGACGCACACGTTCACGGCACGCTGGGCGATCGGCAGCGCCGCGTGCAGCGGAGCCGGCGTCGACCTGCAGGACCGCAAGCTCTGGGTGGAGGTCGTCAGCCCGACGCCGTGACCGGCGCCTGCCTCGCTCTGGGCTGGAATCGACCCGGCGCTGATGCACGCATGCCATGCAGAGGAGCCGCCTCGATCTGGGCCGGAATCGACCCGGCGCTGATGCATGCATGACATGCATACGAGCCGCCTCGATTCGACCCCCCGGTCCGCCGCCCAGCAGCAGACCCGCGGCAACCCTCCGGCCCACCGCTCGATGCCGCTGTTGCGCAGCGCCACCAACGCCCGGAACCGTCCCGGCACCCGCGACCGCGAGCGATCCGTCTAGATCCAGCCGCGCCAGCGCACGCCGGCGCCGACGCCGAGCAGCAGCAGCAGCAGGCCGGCGCCCGCGAACCCGGCGGTGACCGGGCGCTGCGCCGTCTTCGTGCCGATCTGGCGGCCGAGCCGCTGGTAGACCTGCTTGAGGTCACCCGAGTTGTCGACGCTGAACGCCTCGCCGCCGGAGATCGCCGACATCTGGCGCATCGTCTCCGGGTCCGGCGGTGCCGGCACATACTGGCCCAGGCCGGTCTGCACGACGCCGTCGGGCGTGCCGAGCGCGACGGTGTAGATCGGGACGTGCAGCTTGGCGGCCTGGCGTGCTGCGTCGAGTGGGTCACGGCCGTTGGTCGCCTTGCCGTCCGACAGCAGGACGATCGCCGCCGGCGGTCGCCCACGGGCCAGTCGCCGCTTCGGCTTGAGCAGATCCAGCGCGGCGACGACGGCGTCACCGGTCGCCGTGCCGCCGCCGGCCGCCAGGTCGTCGATCGTCACGCCGACCTGGTCGCGGTCGAGCGTCGGTGCGACGACGGCGTACGGCAGCGAGGAGAAGCCGATCGCGCCGACGCGCAGCGACGCGGGAACCTTGGCGAGGAACGTCTTGCCCGCGCCGCGGGCCGCGTCGAGCCGCGTCGGCTTGACGTCGGTCGCGGCCATCGACCCGGATGCGTCGGTGATCAGCATCACGCTGGCCTGTTCGACGGGCACGTCGACCCGGTGCTGCGGATGGGCGACGGCCAGGACGAGCGCGGCGGTTGCGAGCGCCAGCAGCGCGCCCGGCAACCAGCGCCGCCAGGTCGGGATGCCGGCTGAGACCGCGGCGACCGTCGCCGCGGCGGGGAACCGCACCGCGTAGCGGCGCCGGCGACCGCGCAGCAGGCGCGACGCGAGGTACCCGAGCGGGATCAGCGCCAGCGCGAGCAGGTAGATCGGGGCCGCGAACGTCACCCGATCGCCCGTCCCAGATCGCGCAGCCAGTCACGGTCGGTCCGCACGACGCCATGCCGAGCGCCGGCCCGGCGCAGCTCGGTCTTCACGTGATCGCGGCGCTGCGCTTCGGCCGCGGCAAAGGCCTGGCGCAGCTTCGGCGATCCGGTGTCGGCCTCGACCTCGCGGCCCGTCTCCGGATCGATCACGACGAGCACCCCGCCCGCCGGCAGCTCGAGTTCGCGCGGGTCGACGACCTCGACGGCGACGGCGTGCTGGCCGGAGGCGACGAGCCCGCGCAGGACGCGCGGCCAGGCGCTGTCCTCGCGCAGGTCGGACACGACGACGACGAGGCCGGGGTCATGGACCAGGCCGTGGACGCGGATCAGCGCGTCCTGCAGCGACACAGGGTTCCGCGTGCCGTCGGGCGCGACGCCCCGGGCCAGCAGCCGGTCGATGCCGCCGAGTGCCCGGCGCCCGCCGGCCGTCGGCAGGACGTGGCAGCGCTCGGCGCCACAGGTGACGATCCCGACGCGTCCGCCGCGCCGCGCGCCCAGGCGCGACAGGACCTTGACGACGCCCTCGGCGACGTCGCTCTTCAGCCGTCCGGCGCTGCCGAACGCCATCGACGACGACAGGTCGAGCACGATCCACGTCGTCAGCGCCCGGTCCGGGACGTGCTGCCGCACGTGCGGCACGCCGGTCCGCGCGCTCGCGGCCGGGTCGATCTGGCGCACGTCGTCGCCGACCTGGTAGGGCCGCAGCTGTGCCAGCTCGGTGCCGACGCCGACGCCGACGCCGCGATGCTCGCCCGGCAGGCGGCCACCGCTGCGCCGCACGAGCGCGAGGTCCAGCGCGGCCACGGCGGCGGCCGGCATCGGCCCCGGTCCCTGGCGGCCGGGCGGGCTGACGAGCTCGGTGCTCACGCGTGCGCCCCGGGCTGCGGGGCCGCCGGCCTCACGCGGCTGCCTCCTCGCGCACGGCGGGCGCGGGGACGGCGTCGAACACGCGGTCGAGGATCGCGTCCGGCGTGATGCCGTCAGCGTGGGCCTCGTAGCTCAGGACCAGGCGATGGCGCAGCACGTCGGGCGCGACATCGCGGATCTCGCGCGCCGTCACATATCCGCGGCCGCGCAGGATCGACAGCGCCTGCGCCGCCTGGACCAGGCCGATCGGCCCACGCGGGCTGGCACCGACCTCGATGTGCGGTGCGAGGTCCTCGAGCCCGTGGTTGGCCGGGTGCCGCGTCGCGTCGGCGAGCGCGACGGCGTACGCCATCTCCTGACGCGCGACGGCGACCGAGCGCGTCGTCTCGCGGTGGCGCAGCAGGTCGTCGAGCTCCAGCACGCGGCGCACCTCGGGCTCGCCGGCGATGACGCGGGCGACGACGTCGGCCTCGTCCTCGACGCTCGGGTAGTCGACGACGATCTTCAGCAGGAAGCGGTCGACCTGCGCCTCGGGCAGCGGGTAGGTCCCCTCGGACTCGATCGGGTTCTGCGTCGCCAGGACGAGGAACGGCGAGGGGACGGGGAACGTCTGGCTGCCGATCGTCACCTGCTGCTCCTGCATCACCTCGAGCAGCGCCGACTGCACCTTGGCGGGTGCGCGGTTGATCTCGTCGGCGAGCAGCAGGTTGCCGAAGACCGGCCCCAGCTCGATGTCGAAGTCGCCGGTGTCCGGCCGCCAGACGCGCGTGCCGACGAGGTCGGCCGGGACGAGGTCGGGCGTGAACTGGACGCGCTTGAACGTGCCGTGCAGCACCTGCGCGAGCGTCTTCACGGTCAGCGTCTTGGCCAGGCCCGGCACGCCCTCGAGCAGCACGTGGCCGCCGGCGAGCAGCGCGACGAGCACGCGCTCGAGCATCGCGTCCTGGCCGACGACGACGCGCTTGGTCTCGTGCAGCACGTCCTCCAGCGCCGAGGCCGCCGCCAGCGCGGCGTCACGGTCGGGCGGCTGCACGGCGGTCGGCGCCGGCAGCTCGCGCGGGGCGGGTTGCAGCAGCGAATGGTCGGGCGTCTGCGATTCGGTCATGGGTCGTTCCGGGTCGGTGGTCGAGGTCGGTCGTCGAAGGATCAGGGCAGGCGCCCGAACGTCAGCAGCGACAGCGCGCCGCCGGCCAGCAGCAACAGCAGGCCGCCGCCGACGAAGCTCGTCGTCACGTCGCGCTTGACGCGTTTGGTCGCCACGCGCGAGCCGAGCTCGCGATAGACGGACTGCAGCTGGCCGGCGTCGGCGGCCGTCGAGAAGTGGCCGCCGGACAGCTGCGCGATCGTGCGCAGGCTGGCCTCGTCGGCGCTCGCCGTCTTGCCGTTGGCCAGCACACCGGACGCGGTGCCGAGCGCGACGGTGTGGATCGGAATGCCGGCGGCCTTCGCGTCGCGGGCGACGGCGAGCGGGTCGCGGCCGTTCGACGAGCGCCCATCGGTCAGCAGGATGATCGCCGCGGGCGGCGGCTTGGCGCCCTGGCGCGCCGGTCCGCGGGCGGCGGCCAGGCCGAGCGCGAGCCCCTCGCCGGTCGCCGTGCCGCCGAACGCGCGCAGATTGTCAAGACCGGTGCGAACCGCGGCGCGATCGGTGCTCGGCACCTGCAGCAGGCTCGCGTGCTGGTTGAAGACGACCGATCCGACGCGCAGGCTCGCGGGGACCTTGTCGAGGAACGTCGAGGCGGCCCGGCGCGCCGCTTCGAGCCGGTTCGGCGCGACGTCGGTCGCCTCCATCGAGCGCGAGTGATCGGTGACCAGCACGACCGTCGCCTGCTCGACCGGCACCGACACCGTGCGCTGGGGTTTGGCCAGCGCCAGCACCAGCGCCGCGGCGGAGACGGCGTAGACGACGGGCGCGGCGTGCACCCGCAGGCCGGGCGCGCGCGGAACGGCGGCCGCGAGCAGCCCCGGGGCGACGAACGTGTCACGGCGCCGGCGCCCGGCCCGGCGCGCCAGCGCGTAGAGGACGATGGCCAGCGCGAGCACGGCCAGCCCGATCGCGATGATCGATGGTGAGGCGAATGACATCGTCGGTGTCTACGGGCTGCCCGTGGGACGCGCCTCGAGCGTCACGTCGACGTTGAAGCGCTGGCCGGCGCGCTCGACCAGCAGCGAGACGACATCGCCCGGCTGGTGGGTCGCGACGGCCTTGATCAGATCGTCGGGTGTGCGGATGCGCGCGGTTTCCACCGCCAGGATCGTGTCGCCGCCGCCGGGCCCCGTTGCGGCGACGCCCTCCAGGCCGGCGAGGGCGGCCGGGCCGCCCTGAACCGCCTCCTGGATCAGCGCGCCGGTGCCGCTCGGCGACGTGACGACCGACACGCCGATGTACGCCCCGCCCGCCGGAGCCGTCGCCGGGGTGCTGGGACCGGTGACCGGCGCGGTCGGCGCCGCGGTCTCCAGTTCCGGGATCAGCCGCTGAACGGTGTCCGCGGGAACGGCCAGCGCGACGTTGCCGGTGACCTTCGACGGTGCGCGCGTGAGCACGCCGACGACGAGGCCCGTCGCGTTGACCAGCGGCGCGCCGCGGTCGCCGGTGGCGTCGGTCTGCACGACGCTGCCCTGGATGGCGCCGCCGGACGTCGAGCTGCCGAGCCCGGAGACGATCCCGGTCGTGATGCTGCGATCCAGGCCGCGGCGATAGCTCAGCGCCAGCACCGGGTCTGCGACCTTCAGGTCGCCCGAGTCAGCCAGCGCGAGCGGCTTGAGCCCCGGCGTCTCGGACGGGCTGACGTTGACGCCGGCGAGGCCCGATGCTTCGTCGACGCCCAGCGCGCGGGCTGTGACGGGGTTCGCCGGGTCGTCGAAGACGACCTGCAGGTTGGTGGCGTCCTTCACGACGCGCAGGTCGGTGACGATCGTGCCCGTGTCGCGCACGACGAACCCGGTCGCGCTGCCGAGGCTGGAGCGCACCTGCACGACGCCGGGGGCGAGTGCGCGGTAGAGCGCCGCGGTCCGGCCCGCGGGCAGCCCGCCGGTCGCACCGGGGGCTGCGCGACGCGGCTTGGCGTCGTTCTTGCTGGTCGCCGCGCCGGCCAGCGCGGCCCCGGCGAGGGCCGCCAGCGCGAGCAGCGTGAAGAACGCGATCCGCCAGCGGTTGCGGGCCGGCGGCGGCGTCCCCGGGTCGTGTGGCGCCGGGTCCTGCGGGGTCGCCAGGCGTTCAAACCACCCGCGGTGAGGCTCGCGGGCGGCCGGGTCAGCCCACAGAGATCGCGGTTCAGGCACGCCGGAAGGGTGACGAGTCCGCATAAATTCGGCATATGGACGGTCGAGCGCTCACCGAGAACAGCTGCGGTGGTCGCCACCCTGCGCCGTCCGCCCGCCGGGCGTCTACCCTGTAGTGCATGGCCGAACCGGAGAAGCGCCTTTCACCGCAAGCCGCCCGCGCGGTCGAGCGCCGCGAGGTGCGGCTGGCCGAGATCGCCTCGCAGGTCGACGACGGCAGCCTCGTCGTGCGCAAGATGACGGCGGCCGAGCGCAAGCGGTTCGAGCAGCGCCGCGCCGAGCGCCCGGCGCCGCAGCGCCGCACCACCCGCTAGTCCCCGGGACACGCACCCGTCGCCGCTGCGATCACGGCTGGCCGCCGTGGGAGGATCCGGCGCGGTGCATTCACAGCCGCCATCCGCGGATGACCGTCGCCCGGTCGTCGTCGCGGGCTTCAGCATCACCTCGCTCGGCGTTCTGCGATGCCTGGCGGGCAGCCCGTACGCCGTCTGGACGGTCGGGAGCGCCGCGCACGGCGGCCCGGCTCGCGCCTCGCGTCGCCGCGGCACGGTCGTGCGGTACGCGGCCGGCGAGGACCTCGTCCGCGTCCTGCGAGACCTGCGCACGCGGTTCGACGAGAACCCCGTCCTGCTGCTGACCGAGGACGCGCAGGTCGTCGCCGTCGGCGAGCGCTACCCCGACATCGCCGACGACTACCGGATCCTCCTGCCCGACATGCCGACGCTGGCGGCGCTTGGCGACAAGACGCAGTTCGCGCAGCTGGCCTGGGATGCGGGACTGCTGGTTCCGCAGACGCGGATCGTCGCCGGGGACGCCGACCTCGACGCGCTCGGCCTGGCGTACCCGTACGTCCTCAAGCCGTTTCTGCACCACGCGCAACGCGTCGACGACGACAGCGCGCGTGATGCGTTCATCGCGAGTCTCAGCACGATCGAGCGCAGCGCGCTCGTCGCTCAGGAGTGGATCCCGGGAGGCGACGACCAGCTGTACTTCTGCTTCCTGCTGCTCGACGCCGATCAGGAGCTCGTGGCCTCGTTCCTGGGCCGCAAGCTGCGTCAGCACCCGCGCGGGAGCGGGACGACGAGCTTCGGCGTCAGCATCGAGGATCCGGACCTCGTGCGCCGCAGCCACGCGATCCTGCGCGAGCTGGGCGCCCGCGGCTACTGCGCGCTGGAATACAAGCGCGATCCGCGCAGCGGCGAGTTCGTGATCATGGAGCCGACGGTCGGGCGGGTGAACCAGCAGATCGCGCTGACGATGGCGGCCGGCGTCAACTTCCCCCGGCTCGCCGCCGACCATGCTTACGGCCTGCCGATCGGCGCCCGTGAGCCGACCCGCGCGGCATCGTGGATCTACGAGTTCGGTGACGCGGCGTCGCTCCGCGCCGGCGGTGAACTGCGGCGGTTCCCGGCCGCCCTGCGACGCGCCGACGTGCGCGTGCTGCTGGCCTGGGACGACCCGCTGCCGTTCCTCGTGAAGCTCGCGGCGGCGCTCCGCGACCGCGTGCGTTAACCCTTCGCGCGCTTTTCGAGCTCGCGGCCGAAGGCGCGCTCGACCCCGCGGCTGAGGCGCTGCTGGAAGACGGCCACGAACGCGTCGCCGACCAGCGGTCGCAGCCCGGCGAGTGTGTCGGCGACCTGCGGCCAGTCGGCTTCCGGGCGTCCGGCGTCGTCGAACGGCTTCCAGACCTGATCGAGGAACAGCTTGACGAACGTGCGACTGACCTCGTCCGCGTTCTTCGTCAGCCGCTCGGCGATGTCCAGCGCGCGGGCGAGCGGGACGCCGAGCGCCAGGATCTGCTCGCCGGCACGCAGCACCGTCGGGCTCGGCACCTCGTAGCGCTCATCGCCGAGCGGGACGACGAGGCCGAGTCGCACGGCACGGTCGAGCAGCTTGGGATCGCCGCCAGCGAACCGCTCGCGCAGTTCCCCCAGGTCGACCACCTCGGATGGCTCGGCTGCCGGCGCGAGCAGCGTGTCGGTGAAGCGCAGCAGGTCCTGGGCCGACGTGTCCGACCGCTCGAGCAGGTGCTTGATCGCGGCCAGGTTGTACCCGTTGGCCTGGAGCTCCTGGATCAGTTGCAGGCGGGCGACGTGATCGGGCCCGTAGTAGCCGGTGCGCGCGCGGACCTCGGGCGCCGGCAGCAGACCGCGCGACTGGTGTGCGCGGATGTTGCGCACGGTCATCCCGCTGGCGCGGGCCAGCTCGTCGATCGTCATGTCGGCCGCGGGCACCGCGTCATCCTAACGCCGTTCCATGTGACGTCGATCGGTGTACCATGGAACTATGCAGGAGTTCCCCGCCGACGACGACCTCCGCGTGATCGACCTCCACGGCCACCCCGTGTCGTACCGCCAGCTGGGGTCCGGGCCGCCGTTGCTGCTGCTCCACGGGATCACCTCCAGCTCGGCCACCTGGGACGCGGTGATCCCCGGCCTGGCAGCCCACCACACCGTCATCGCACCCGACCTGCTCGGCCATGGCGCCTCCGCCAAGCCGCGCGCCGACTACTCGCTCGGCTCGTTCGCCAGCCTGATGCGCGATCTGCTGCTGGCGCTCGGCCATGAGCGCGCGACCGTCGTCGGGCACTCGCTCGGCGGCGGCATCGCGATGCAGTTCAGCTACCAGTTCCCCGAGCGGACCGAGCGCCTCGTCCTGGTCGACAGCGGGGGACTGGGCCGCGAGGTTCACCCCGCGCTGCGCGCCGCGGCGCTGCCCGGCGCCGACTGGGTGTTGCCCGCCGTCGCGCGCACCGGCGCGCTCGGCGCCGGCGCCGCGGCCGGACGGCTGCTGCAGCGCCTCGGTGTCCCACCGAGCGCCGACGCTCAGAGCATCGCCGACGGCGTGGCGAGCCTCGAGGACGCCGACACCTGCCGTGCGTTCCTGCATACCGCGCGTTCGATCATCGACCTCGGCGGCCAGCGCGTGCACGCCGGCGACAAGCTGTACCTCGCCGCGGGGCTGCCCGTGCTGATCGTCTGGGGCGCGCGCGACTCGCTGATCCCCGTCGCCCACGCGGACGCCGCGCTCGCGCTGCTGCCGCACGCGCGACTGGAGATCTTCGAGCGCGCGGGGCACTTCCCGTTCCGCGACGAGCCGGCGCGGTTCGTCGCGCTGATCGACGACTTCATGGCGACGACCGAGCCGGTGGCTCTCGATGCCGCGACGCTC
>JBBRFO010000103.1:0-9103 GCA_038224135.1 Solirubrobacterales bacterium | reverse complement strand
AGCGCCTGGACCTCGCCGGCTTCGGCATCGACGTCATCTTCACGCCCGGCCACAGCCCCGGCCACGTCACCTACGCGTTCCTGCCCGACGACGCGTGGCCCGACGTGCCGACCGTCCTGGCCGCCGGTGACGTGCTGTTCGAGCAGTCGATCGGCCGCACCGACCTGCCCGGCGGCGACCATCAGACGCTGCTGGCGTCGATCGCCGGCCTGCTCGAGCGGTTCGACGACGACACGCTCGTGCTGCCCGGTAACATGGGCGTCACGACGCTCGGCCGCGAGCGTCAGGGCAACCCGTTCCTGCAGGGCCTGCCCGCGTGAGCGAGAGGCCCCAGGCACCGCGCGGCACGTTCGACGTGCTGCCCGACCAGGCCGCGCTGCGCCACGCCGTCGAACAGACGACGCGCCGCGTGCTGGAGTCGGCCGGCTACCGGCGGATCGAGACGCCGACGTTCGAGGCGACCGAGCTCTTCAGCCGGACGGTCGGCGTGTCGACGGACATCGTCCAGAAGGAGATGTACACCTTCGAGGACGGCAGCGGCCGCTCGCTGACGCTGCGCCCGGAGGTGACCGCGCCGATCGTCCGCGCGTACCTCGAGCACGGCATGCACAAGCTCCCGCAGCCGGTCAAGCTCTGGTACCTGTCGTCGTGCTTTCGCTACGAGCGCGCGCAGGCCGGGCGCCAGCGCCAGTTCTGGCAGATCGGCGCCGAGGCGATCGGCTCGCAGGATCCGGCGGTCGACGCCGAGGCGATCGTCCTGCTGGCGACGATCCTCGACGAGGTCGGCGTGCGCGGCCTGCGGCTGCGGCTGGCCAGCCTCGGCACCGCGGAGTCCCGAGCGCGCTATCGCGATCTGCTCCAGGCGCACCTGCGCGCGCACGAGGCGCAGCTGTCCGGTGAGGTGCGCGAGCGGATCGACCTGAACCCGCTGCGCGCCTTCGACAGCGACCATCCCGGGACGATCGCGGTGATGAACGACGCGCCGCGGCTGATCGACCACCTCGACGCCGATGACGTCGAGCACTTCGACGCGGTCAAGGCGATGCTCGACGCCGTCGAGATCAGCTACGAGGTCGATCCGACGCTGGTTCGCGGGCTGGACTACTACACGCGGACCGTGTTCGAGTTCACCAGCGATGCGCTCGGCGCGCAGAGCGGCGTCGGCGGCGGCGGGCGCTACGACGGCCTGGCCGAGCAGCTGGGCGCCGCCCCGACGCCCGGCTGCGGCTGGGCTGCGGGAATCGAGCGAATCCTGCTCGCCGCGGAGGAGCGCCCGGAGCCCGAGGCGATCACCGACCTCTACGTCGCCGTCGCCGGCGAGCTGACGCCCGAGCGCCGCGTTCAGGCGTTCGCACTGGCGGCCGAAGCCCGCCGTGCGAGCGTGCCGACGCAGATGGAGCTGGCCGGCCGCTCGCTGAAGGGCCAGTTCAAGCAGGCCGCGCGCCTGCGCGCCCGCTACGTTGCCGTGCTCGGCGATGAAGGGATCGAGTTGAAGGACATGGAGAGTGGCGAGCAGACGCCGGTCGAGTCGGCAGCGGGCGTCGTCGCCCGCGTGCTGCGCGGACGGCACCCGTCATGAAGACGCCGCGCGCCAACGGCTTTCGCGACGCGTGGTGCGGAGACCTCGACGGCGCGCGCGTCGGTGACACGGTCCGTGTCGCGGGCTGGGTTCATCGCCGCCGCGACCACGGCGGCCTGATCTTCATCGACCTGCGCGACCGCGCGGGGCTCGTGCAGCTGGTCTTCCACCCGGACTCCAGCGGCGCCGCGTTCGGCCTCGCCGAGCGGCTGCGCAGCGAGCATGTCGTCAGCGTTTCAGCGCAGGTCGTGCGGCGCGAGGGCGGGCAGGTCAACCCGAACCTGCCGACCGGCGAGATCGAGTTGCAGGTGCTCACCTGCGACCTGCTGGCGACCAGTGAGACGCCGCCGTTCGCGATCGACGAGGACTCGCCGGTCGACGAGACGACCCGCCTGAAGTACCGCTGGCTGGATCTGCGCCGCGACGGCATGCGTGAGGCGATGGAGCTGCGCGCGCTGATCACCAGCACGATGCGCCGCGTCCTCGACGAGCGTGACTTCCTGGAGCTGGAGACGCCGATCCTGACGCGGTCGACGCCCGAAGGCGCGCGTGACTTCCTCGTCCCCAGCCGGATGAACCCGGGTGCCTGGTACGCGCTGCCGCAGTCGCCGCAGCTGTTCAAGCAGCTGTTCATGATGGCCGGGCTGGAGCGCTACTACCAGATCGCCCGCTGCTTCCGCGACGAGGATCTGCGCGCCGATCGCCAGCCGGAGTTCACGCAGCTCGACGTCGAGATGGCGTTCGTCGACGAGGACGACGTGATCGAGCTGATGGAGGCCGTGATGAGCGCGGTCTTCGAGGCCGCGCGCTTTGCGGTGCCGCCGGCGCCGTGGCGCCGGATGACCTACGCGGAGTCGATGTCGCGATATGGGGTCGACCGTCCGGACACGCGCTTCGGCATGGAACTGCGCGACGTCAGCGACCACGTCCGCGGGTCGGACTTCAAGGTCTTCGAGGGTGTGCTGGCCGCCGGCGGCGTCGTCCGCGCGATCAATGCCGGTGCCCGTGAGCTGTCGCGATCCGAACTGGATGGGCTCAACGAGGTCGTCCAGATCCACGGTGCCAAGGCTGCCGCGCCGATCTACGTCAGCGCCGACCCGCAGACGCCGTGGGCCGGCAACCTGGCGAAGTTCTTCCGGGCCGAGCAGATGAGCGCGGTCAACCGTGAGCTGGAGGCGGGGGAGGGTGACCTGCTGCTGTTCGTCGCCGACCAGCCGGCTGTCGCGGCGGCCGCGCTGTCGGGCCTGCGCCTGGAGCTCGGCGGGCGATTCGGCCTGATCCCGCAGGACACCCACGACGCGTTGTGGATCACCGACTTCCCGATGTTCGACCGCGATGACGGCGCGGACCGCTTCACTGCGATCCACCACCCGTTCACGGCGCCGTCAGGCGACCTCGATGACCCTGCGTCGCTGCTCTCGCGGGCGTACGACCTGGTGCTCGACGGGGCCGAGATCGGCGGCGGATCGATCCGCATCCACACGCCTGAGGTCCAGCAGCGCGTCTTCGACGCGATCGGCCTGAACGAGGTCGAAGCCCGCGAGCGTTTCGGCTTCCTGCTCGACGCGCTCGACTACGGCGCGCCGCCGCACGGCGGCATCGCGATGGGGATCGACCGGATCGTCGCGAGCTGCCTCGGCCGCGACTCGATCCGTGACGTGATCGCCTTCCCGAAGACGGCGAGCGGCGGCGACCCGCTGACCGGCGCTCCGGCAACGGTCGATGCGACGCAGCTGCGGGACCTCGCCGTGCGCTCGCTGGTCGAGCCGCCCGCGCCTGCGGGCTGAGGGGGCACTCAGTCACGCATCCCTGAGCGCCCGCAACCGGGACTCAAGCCCTGCGGCTCGCGAGCCGAAAGGGGACGTGATGCAGCAGCTTTCGCTTCCCTTCCGTCTTGCGCTGGCCGCCATGCTGGTCTTCGGTGTGCTGTGGACCTTGGTGCTCAAGCCCAAGGACAAGCCGACACCGGCGCCCGTCGCCCCCGGCGTTGCAGGCCTGACCGGCAGCGCCAACGGCGCCCGGTCGGCAGTCGACAAGGCAAACTCCGCAGCGTCCTCGCGTGAGCAGGCCGCTGACGCCGTCGATCCGTCGACGGCGTCGTCCGCGCCGGCGCCCGCCGCGACGGCTGCGAAGCCCGGAACCGCCGCTGCGACGGCCACCAAGCCGGCATCGAAGACGGCCAAGCCCGCGGCGCCCGTCAAGGCGGCGAAGCCCGCTCCGCCCGGCTCGCTGGAATCGTTCGTCGCCGGCGCCGGACCTGCCAAGTCGCTGGTCCAGTGGCTCGCTGACGGCAAGGTCGTCGTCATGGTCTTCAAGAA
This sequence comes from Solirubrobacterales bacterium, assembly GCA_038224135.1. GTDB lineage: Bacteria > Actinomycetota > Thermoleophilia > Solirubrobacterales > Solirubrobacteraceae > F1-60-MAGs163. Next base: position 5,206 of record JBBRFO010000103.1, on the reverse strand, counting down.
CAGCTCGTCCGACAGTGCAGCCGTCGAGCGCGCAGCGCGCCAGGTCTCTGCCACGTCGAAGCACCGCATCCGCCTGCGCGTGACGAACATCGGGAACGTCGGGAAGTACGCCGTCTTCACGGAGAAGACACCGATCGCGCAGGCTCCGACGACGCTGATCATCGGGCCGAAGAAGACGGCGCGGGTGATCGTCGGCTTCACCACTGCGGGCGAGATCCGCGACGCCGTCAGCGGCGTCCGCCGGCAGGCCGCCGCGGCGAACTAGCAGCACCGCGCCTGACCAGGCCTAGACTCGGCGCTCGTGCCTGACGAGCGCTTCGAGGAGCATCTGCGCAGCCCTGTCGGCCGTGGCCATGAGCCCGCCGGCGGCCATGCCGCGAGCGCGGGAGGATCGGCGTGTGGCGACGTCGTGAAGATCGTCATCGCCGTCGAGGGTGATCGCGTCGCGGACGCCGGCTTCGGCGCCGAGGGCTGCGGGGCGACGATCGCCGCCGCCAGCGCCGCGGTCGAGTTGCTGCGCGACGCCCTGGTGCTGGACGCGGCGCGCATCGACTCGCCGGCGATCGCCGCGCAGCTCGGTGGGCTCAGCGCCGGCAAGCTGCACGCGGCCGACCTGGCGGCCGATGCACTGGCGCGCGCGCTGGGCGCCGCGGTCCACGCCGACGGCGGTGCCGAGATCGTTCCCGGTCGCACGCTCGTCGCGATGAGCGGAGGCGTCGACAGCGCCGTCGCCGCGCTGCTGGCCGAGCGGGACGGCGAGGTCGTCGCCGTCACGCTCGAGCTGTGGCGCGATGCCGCCAACGACGCGGAGCGCTCGTGCTGCTCGGCGTCCGCGGTCCGGTCGGCGCGGGCGCTCGCGCACCGGCAGGGCGTGCCGCACCTGACGCTCGATCTGCGCGACGCGTTCCGCGCCGGCGTCGTCGATCCGTGGCTCGCCGGGCACGCCGCCGGCGTGACGCCGAACCCGTGCGTGCGCTGCAACGGCGCAGTGCGACTCGACGCGATGCTCGACCTGGCCGAGCGGATCGGGGCGGTCGCGCTGGCGACCGGGCACTACGCGCGGATCGGTCCCGACGGACTGCTGCGCGCCGCGGTCGACGACGCCAAGGACCAGACCTACATGCTCGCGGGGCTGTCTGCGTCAAGTCTCGCGCGCCTGCGCTTCCCGCTCGGCGAGCTGACCAAGCCGCAGGTCCGCGACATCGCCGAGCGCGCCGGGCTGCCGGTCGCGCGCCGGCCCGATTCGCAGGACCTGTGCTTCCTGGCGGGCACCGGGCGGGCGGCGTTCCTCGAGCGTCACGGCCGCGTCCGCGCGCGCCCCGGGGCCGTGCTCGACGCCGACGGGACCGAGCTCGGGCGCCACGAGGGTGCGCACGGATACACCGTGGGCCAGCGCCGCGGCGTCGGCGTCGGCGGGTCGGATGAGCCGCTGTACGTCCTGTCGACCGACGTCGCGGCCAACACCGTGACGGTCGCGCCGCGAGCTGCACTGGAGCGCCGCAGCGTGCGCTTGTCGGACCTGCGACTGCACGTCGCCGAATCCGAGGTGCAGTCGGTGAAGCTGCGGTACCGCTCGCGCGCGCTGGCGTGCACGCTGCGCGGCGAGCAGCTCGAGCTGCACGAGCCGGCCTGGGCTGCGGCGCCGGGGCAGACCGCGGTCTTCCTCGCGGGGGATCGGGTCCTCGGCACGGCGACGATCAGCGGCTGAGCGCTCGGGCGACGGTCGCCGCGAGGGCCGCTCGCTCGCTTGCGACGTCGTTCTCGGCCGCTCGGATGACCCGGTAGCCGAGTGCGCGCAGGGCGTGGTCGCGGCGCGCGTCGTCCCGCTCGGCACTCGGGACGTGGTGGTAGCGCGCGCTGTCGACCTCGACGATCAGACGCTGATCGCGCCACAGGGCATCGACGAGGAACTCATTGGCGATCCAGGCGTTGACCTCCGGTCGCGGCAGCGCGAACTGCTGCGCGAGATCGAGGAACGCCAGCTCCAGGCCGGAGCGCGTCTGTTGCCAGCGCGGGTCGTAGACGCGGAGCACCTCGCGGAGTCTTCGGGCACCGCTGAAGCGCCGGGCCCGGTCCAGCGCGTCGTCGATCGCCCGCACGTCGATCAGTCTGAGCTGCTCCGCACGGACGAACGCGTTGCGGACCTGGACGCCCGGGGCGACATCGCCCAGGTCGACGAGGGTGCGGGCGAGCGACGAGACCGGGATGGCGTCGCGGATCGACACGTCGACTGGTTGGATCGGGCGCCGGTGGACGCGGATGCCGGGGCGGTCGCGGGCGTCTCGATCGACCGTCACGTGGATCAGCCGCGACGTCGTCTGCCGGATGTCCCAGATCGCCGCCGCGGTGATGTGGCTGGCGACCGCGTCGTCACCGAGCGCGAGCACCGCCGCGAGCCGGCGTCCACTGACCGTGAGCGCGAGGTGGCCGACCGCGTAGACGCCGCGGTGGACCCGATGCAGGCGCCCGGCGGCGACGCGGTAGCGAATCGCGGCCTCGCCGAAGCCCAGCGCGAGGAGCTGCCGGGTCGTGATCAGCCCGTGCTGCGTCGATGCAAGCCGCCCGATCTCGGCCTCTCGACCCTGCGCGTCTCCCCCTTGGGTGGGACTTTCCGTGTGCATGCCACGGAAACTCCCGGCGAACGAGCTGGCGACCGGGATCTGCGCGTGTTTTGGCGCGGGACCGGCGCGGAGCTGTGACGCGAGCGTGGCACGCCGCGACATCACCAACGCCGATCCCGCGCGAGTTGCGACAATCGCCTGATGCGCATGGGCACCAGCACCGACGAGATCCGCGAAGGCTTCCTCTCGTTCTTCGAGCAGCGCGGCCACCTGCGTCGCCCGTCGGCATCGCTCGTCCCGGCCACGTACGACGCATCGGTGCTGCTGACGACGGCGGGGATGCACCCGCTGAAGGGCTACTTCCTGGGTCACGAGCAGCCGCCCGCCACGCTGCTCACCAGCTGCCAGAAGTGCTTTCGCACGACCGACATCGAGAACGTGGGCAACACGTCCCGGCACCTGACGTTCTTCGAGATGCTCGGCAACTTCTCGATCGGCGAGTACTTCAAGCAGGGCGCGGTCGAGTTCGCCTGGGAGCTGTCGCTCGAGGGCTTCGGGTTCAAGCCCGAAGACATCTGGATCACCGTCTTCGAGGGCGATCCGGAGCTCGGCATCGGCCCCGACGAGGAGGCGATCACGGCCTGGGAGTCCGTCGGCGTGCCGCGCGAGCGGATCGTCCTGTGCCCGCGGTCGGAGAACTTCTGGCAGGCCGGGCCGACCGGCCCGTGCGGGCCGTGCAGCGAGCTGTACCTGGACCGCGGCGTGGAGTACGGCAAGCCCGATGACCTGCCGGGCGGCGAGAACGAGCGCTTCCTGGAGTACTGGAACCTCGTCTTCATGCAGTTCGACCAGGATCCTCCGGGCAAGCTCACGCCGCTGCCGGCGCAGAACATCGACACCGGCCTGGGCCTCAACCGGATGGCGCTGATCCAGCAGGGTGTCGAGACGATCTTCGAGACCGACCAGTTCGTCCCGCTGATGACGCTCGGCCGCGAGCTCGCAGATTCATCCCGCCCGACCGACGAGCGCGCCCTGCGGATCCTGGCCGACCACGCGCGGGCGATGACCTTCCTGATCGCCGACGGCATCGTGCCGTCGAACGAGGAGCGCGGCTACATCCTGCGCCGCGTGATGCGCCGGGCGATCCAGCAGGGTCACCGGATCGGCATCGAGGGCACGTTCCTGCCGCAGTTCACCGACGTCGTGATCGACACGATGGGCGCCGCCTACCCGGACCTCGTCGCCGGCCGCGAGACGATCCTCAAGTGGGTCCGCGGCGAGGAGCAGGGCTTCCAGCGCACGCTCGACCAGGGCCTCAAGCTGCTCGACGATCTGCTGGCCAAGGGCGAGCTGCACCCCGCCGACGCCTTCCAGCTGCACGACACGTTCGGCTTCCCGATCGAGCTGACGCGCGAGATCGCACTGGAGCGCGGGGTCCCGTTCGCCGGCCAGGCCGAGTTCGACCGGCTGATGGGTGCCCAGCGCGCGCGGTCGTCTGCGGCGGCGGGCGGGGGCGAGAAGGTCGGCCGCGTCGCCGACCTGGTCCGCGAGGTCGCAGCCGAGCCGACCGTCTTCACCGGCTTCGAGGACCTCGAGACGCACACCGTCATCGCCGGCGTGACCGAGCACGAGGGCCGCACCTTCGTCAAGCTCGCCGAGTCGCCGTTCTACGCCGCCGGTGGCGGGCAGATCTCCGACGCCGGGACGATCACCGGCGAGAACGGTGCCGGCGTCGTGCGCGTCGCCGACGTCGTGCGCGCGGGGGAGGATCAGGCGATCGTCGTCGAGACCGAGCCCGGAGCCGAGCCGCTGAAGGCCGGCGAGCGCGTCGTCGCGACCGTCGACCGAACGGCCCGCCACGCGACCGCCGCCAACCACACGGCCACCCACCTGCTGCAGGCGGCCCTGCGCGAGGCGATCGGCGACCACGTGCGTCAGGCCGGCTCCTACGTCGGGCCCGACAAGCTGCGCTTCGACTTCACCCACACGGCGAAGCTCAGCGACACGGAGCGCCGCACGGTCGAGGACGCCGTCAACGCAAAGATCTTGCAGAACCTGACCGTCCGCCCGATCACGACGACGCTCGACGAGGCCAAGGCGCTCGGCGCGATGGCGCTGTTCGGCGAGAAGTACGGCGACATCGTGCGGATGGTCGAGATCGGCGACGGATCGTTCTCGCGCGAGCTGTGCGGCGGCACGCACGTGCGCTCGACGGCCGAGATCGGCCTGCTGAAGATCACGAGCGAGGGCTCCAGCGCGGCCAACGTGCGGCGGATCGAGGCCGTCACCGGCCCGGTCGCCGTCGGCCTGCTGCGCGCGCACGACGCGCTGCTGCGGACGGTCGCCGACGAGCTGCGCACGACGCCGGAGCGCGTGCCGGACGCGATCGGCGCGCTGCGCGAGAGCGCGAGGCGGGCGGCGAAGGCCGCAAGCGGCGCGGCGAGCGTCGACCTCGACGCGATCGCCGCGGGCGCGCAGGACGTCGGCGGGGCGAAGGTGCTGACCGCGAGCGTCGACATCGCCGATCCGAAGGAGCTGCTCGCCGTGACCGACAAGGTCAAGGGCCGGCTCGGCGACCAGGCCGCGGTGGTGCTCGGCAGCACGAGCGAGGGCAAGGTCAGCCTCGTCGCCGCGGTCACGCCGGC
>JBBRFO010000102.1:0-9186 GCA_038224135.1 Solirubrobacterales bacterium | reverse complement strand
ACGGCTCGAACCGCTCCCACAACCAATCCGGCGTACGCCAACCGTCGTCCTTGACCACGAGACCCACAGTCAGCCTCCCTCGTCGATGACAAGAATGACTTCGCCGCCAACGGCCAGGTCCCTCCTTCCGGGATAGGCCCTAAGTACCTGATCGCGCTGACCGCCTCCGATGGATTGCGCATGGCCCTGGCGGCACTTGTCTTCGCGCTCGTCGCAGGGCTTGCCCCGGCCCGCTACCTCGACCGTCTCGACCCGGCGACCGCCTTCCGCCGATGACTAGGCTCGCGACCAACATTCCCGTCGCACGCCGTCAGCTCCTGGCCCGCCGTGGCCGGAGCGGCGCCGGGGTCGTCGGCATCGCCGTTGCACTCCTGCTCGTGCTGGCGCTGAAGGCGATCTTCGCCGGGATGGAAGGGCGCTTGACGGCTTATATCGACGTCAGCGGCGCCGACGTGATCGTCGCTCAGCAGGGCGTGACAACGATGCACATGACCCAGTCGGCGCTCCGCTCGTCGACGGTCACGGCCATCAGGGTTTTGACCGGCGTCGCCTCGGCGGATGGCATCGTCTACAAGGGCGCGTTCGTGGAGAGCGGCCCGAGCGGAAAGAGTGGCATCGTCGCCCTGGTCGGCGGCGGACCCGTGCCACATCTCGTCGCCGGTCGCCCACCGCGCTCCGGCGAGATCGTTCTCGACCGCGTGCTGGCAGACAAGCTCGGCGTCCAGCTGGGCGAAACCGTCGATGTGCTCGGAGCCCGGCTGCGCGTTGCCGGGGAGGTCGAAGGAACGGCCGCGATCACCGGCTCCTACGCATTCGTTGCACGCTCGACGCTCCAGCGGCTGCTCCGCGCGCCCGCTGTGGTCAGCTACATCCTCGTCCATGCTCGACCGGGCACCACCCCCGCAGCGCTCGCAACAAGCATCGAGCGCCTCGTGCCCGGCGTGACCGCGACCACGCGCGGAAGCTTCGCTGCGTCCGAGCGGCGCGTAGTCGGCGACATGTCCACGGGCATCGTGCGCGGCATGATCCTTGTCGGCTTCGTCATCGGCGTTGCCGTCGCCGGCCTGATCACCTACAGGTCGACGCTCGCGCAGCTGCGCGACTACGGCGTGCTGCGGGCGCTCGGGCTACGCGCCCGCCGCGCACTCGCCCTCGTGCTCGCCCAGGTCGGGGTACTGGTCGTCACGGGTTTCCTGCTCGCTCTCGCGCTCGTCGTGCTGCTCTCGGCCGTGCTGCCGACGCTCTCACCGATACTTGTGCTCTCCGTTCGAGCCGGTGATGTCGTCCAAGCGCTGGTAGCTGGTGGTGTTGCGGTGGCGGCAGCACTGGTGCCCGTGCTTAGGGTGCTGCACCTCGAACCAGGGAGCGTCTTCCGGAGGCCGTCGTGAGCATTGCGCCGCTCGTCCGCATCCACGGCTTGTCGAAGGTCTTCGGTGAGGGTGATGTCCGCGTCGAGGCCGTGCGCAAGGTTGACCTCGAGCTCGCTCGTGGCGAGATCGTGCTCGTGATGGGGCCGTCCGGGAGTGGCAAGACGACGTTGCTATCGATGCTCGGCGGATTGCGCTGCGCCCCACCGGAGGCGAGATCTGGGTCGACGGGACGAACATCGCCGCGCTCCCGGAACGCGAACTGCCTCCGTTTCGCGCTCGCACCTTCGGCTTCATCTTCCGGGACTTCAACCTGATCGCGGCACTGTCCGTGCGCGAGAACGTCGAGGTCGCACTCAACCTCGCCGGAAGCCACGGCGCCCCAGCACGCACCCGTGCGATAGAGCTACTAACGGCGCTCGGATTCGGGGAGCGCCTCGAGTTTCCGATTGCGAAGGTCTCTGGAGGTGAGAAGCAGCGGGTCGCCATTGCACGGGCGATCGCCAACCACCCCACGCTGATCCTCGCCGACGAGCCGACCGCCAACCTCGACTCCCACCATGGTGCCGAAACGATGCGCCTGCTGCGTAGGCTCGCGAACGACGAGAAAGTGACCGTCGTGATCGTCAGCCACGACGAGCGTCTACGCGAGATCGCAGACCGTGTGCTCTGGCTCGAGGACGGCCGCTTCCGCTCGCTGCAGGCGCTCGTCCGCGACCCCGTCTGCGGCATGCTCGTCGACCCCGACGAAGCGCCCGTCTCGGTCGAGGAGAACGGCCAGCGTCTCTACTTCTGCGCGACCGGCTGCCGAGATCAGTATCTAGTCCAAATACCCATAGCGGGTATAGTGACAACGCAACACCGGAAGGAGAACGTGATGACCGAGACGCTGACGTACACAGTTCCGGGGATGCACTGCGGCCACTGTGAGGCCGCGGTGACCGAGGAGGTTTCAGCAGTTGAGGGTGTTGAGTCTGTTGCCGTCGATCTCGACTCGAAGCGGGTCGAGGTGATCGGCGGTCGTCTTGATGACGGCGCTATCCGGGCTGCGATCGAGGACGCGGGGTACGAGGCCGCCTGATGGCTGTCGCGGTCGAGACACCGGAGCGTGTCCAGCTCGAGATCGAGGGGATGACCTGTGCCTCGTGCGCGGCTCGGATCGAGAAGAAGTTGAACAAGCTCGACGGGGTCGCGGCGACCGTCAACTACGCGACCGAGGAGGCGGCAGTCTCGTTCGACTCTGGACGGGTCGCCATTGACGATCTGATCGCCGCTGTGGAGGCGGCCGGCTACCACGCTGGCCTGCCGTCCGAGCTCGTAGCCGGTGAGGATCCGACACGGCCGTTGCGGCAGCGGCTGATCGCGGCAGCGCTGCTGAGTGTGCCGCTCGCGGCTCTGGCGATGATCCCACCGCTTCGGTTCGGCGGCTGGGAGTGGGTTGCGCTCGTCCTATCGACGCCGGTCGTGCTCTGGGCTGGCTGGCCGTTCCATCGCGCCGCTGTCCAGAACGCGCGTCACGGCGCGGCGACGATGGACACGCTGATCTCGATCGGCACACTCGCGGCCTGGGCGTGGTCGACCGTCGTCCTCGTCGGCGGCCTCGGCGCGCACATCTACTTCGAGGTCGGCGCCGTAATCACGGCGTTGATCCTGCTCGGCCGCTACCTCGAGGCGCGCGCGAAGCGCCGCTCCGGTGAGGCGATTCGCGCCCTCCTGAAGCTGGGTGCGAAGGAAGCGCGCGTTCTCCGTGACGGGGTCGAAACGCTCGTCCCGATCGACGAGGTCGTCGTCGGTGACCTGTTCGTCGTGAGACCCGGCGAGAAGATCGCATCCGACGGCATCGTCGTCGAGGGGCTTTCGGCGATCGACCAGTCGATGCTGACCGGCGAGTCCGTTCCGGTCGAGGTCGCCCCCGGCGACGAGGTGGCAGGCGCGACGATCAACACGTCTGGTCGGCTGGTCGTCCGCGCAACCAAGGTCGGCGCCGACACAGCACTCGCCCAGATCGCCCGGCTTGTCTCCGAAGCGCAGGCGGGCAAGGCGCCGATCCAGCGACTCGTCGACCGCGTCTCGGCTGTGTTCGTACCGATCGTGCTCGCCATCTCGCTCGCGACGCTCGGCGGCTGGCTGGTCTTCGGCGGCAGCGTCTCCGCCGCTTTCACCGCCGCCGTCGCCGTGCTGATCATCGCCTGCCCCTGCGCGCTCGGCCTCGCCACCCCGACGGCCCTGATGGTCGGCACCGGGCGGGGTGCTCAGCTCGGCATTCTGATCAAGGGGCCGGAGATCCTCGAGCGGACGCGGCGGATCACGACGATCGTGCTCGACAAGACCGGCACGGTCACCGAGGGGCGAATGTGGGTCGCCGAGGTCGTACCCGCAACGGGTGTCGAGGCGCGAGAGTTGCTGCGGCTCGCAGGCTCGGCGGAGGACGCGAGCGAGCACCCGATCGCGCGTGCGATCGTCGAGCGCGCCCGGGCAGAGGTCGGCGAGCTGGACGGCGTCGAGAGTTTCACGAACCGTGCGGGGATGGGCGTCGAGGCGGTCATCGATGGACACGCTGTGGTCGTCGGACGGCCATCCACGCTCGCCGAGTGGGGCCTCGCTCTGCCGCGGGAGCTCGCAGACGCCCAGGCAGCATCCGAGGCACACGGACAGACCGTCGTCGCCGCGGCCTGGGACGGACAGGTCGGCGGCTTGTTCGTCGTCGCCGACAAGATCAAACCGACCTCCGCCGAAGCGGTGCGCTCGCTCAAGCAGCTCGGACTTACCCCCGTACTGCTCACCGGCGACAACGAGCGCACCGCACAGGCCGTCGCGGCTGAGGTGGGAATCGACGTCGTTCGCGCCAACGTGCTCCCCAACGACAAAAGCGCGGAGGTGAGGCGACTACAGAAAGCGGGCGAGGTGGTGGCGATGGTCGGCGACGGCGTCAACGACGCGCCCGCACTCGCCCAATCAGACCTCGGTCTCTCGATCGGGACCGGCACAGACGTCGCGATCGAAGCGAGCGACCTGACGCTCGTCTCCGGCGACCTCCGCGCCGCCGCCGACGCGATCCGCCTCGCACGCCGGACGCTGCGCACGATCAAGAGCAACCTCTTCTGGGCGTTCGCCTACAACGTGGCTGCGATCCCGCTCGCCGTAGCCGGCCTGTTGAACCCGATCGTCGCAGCCGGGGCGATGGCCTTCTCCAGCGTCTTCGTCGTCACTAACAGCCTGCGCCTACGCCGCTTCCACAGCGTCAGAGAAGGAGAATCCGCGTGAGCGAGCCAGTGCAGACATACGGGTACGTCGCCGACAAGGAAGCGTTGATCAAGCGCCTCCACCGGATCGAGGGGCAGGTGCGCGGCATCGAGAAAATGGTCGACGACGAGCGCTACTGCATCGACATCCTGACCCAGATCGCCGCCGCCAACACCGCCCTCGAAAGCCTGGCATTGAAGTTGCTCGAGGGCCACGTCAACCACTGTGTCGCCGACGCCCTGGCCTCCGGCGACGCGACCGGCGCACAGCAGAAAAGCGCAGAACTGCTCGCCGCCGTCCAGCGCTTCTCCCGCACGCGGTAAGCGCCTTCGCAGGATCCTCATCGCGTATCGAGAGGCTGATCCCATGCCCTCGAGAAACAGCAAGCAGTTCCGCCCGTTACGCGTAGGGAACATGTCGCATCACTCGGGCAGCGTCGACCCGACCCCTTCACTTGAGTGTTCTTCAAGCGAACGGACATCCCAAGTGGAGCTAGCCGGTGACGCGGTTCATGTGCGCGTAGACGAAGTTCAGCCCGGGCGTCGTGCCCCAGTGCCCGAACAGCCGCGGCTTGACGTGCTCGATCCGCAGAGGCTCACGCAGCAGCGGATTGTCCAGCAGGTAGATCTGACCCACCGACAGGTAGTTCGCCGCCCGCCAGTCGCCGTCGATCAGGCGCAGCTCGTCCTCGTCCAACGGCTGCGAGCCGCCTGCAGTCAGTCGGGCGGCCGCAACATCAAGCACGTGCGCTCCTCACTGTCTTCGTTGGCGTGGCGCTTGTCGCGGCGTGATCCGAGTGCATGGCGTGCTGAATCTCCTTCACGCCGGCTGCGCCGTTTCCGACGGCGGTGACGGTGACGGACTCCCCCCGCAGAGTAGGTGGCGGAACCGGGTTCGGCGGGCCTGATGACGGCGTCGTGTGGACCGGCTGGGGCAGGTGCAGGCGCTTGAGCATCAGGGCGTTGACTGCGACGATCAGACTGGAGCCGGCCATGGAGAGGGCGGCGAGCTCGGGGCGCAGGACGAGGCCGAGCGTCGGTGCGAAGACCCCGGCGCCGATCGGGAGTGCGAGCGTGTTGTAGCCGATCGCCCAGCCGAGGTTTTGGCGCATCTTGCGCAGGGTGCCGTGTCCGATCTCGAGCGCCGTCGGCACGTCGAGCGGGTCGGAGCGCATCAGTACGACGTCGGCGGTGTCGATCGCCACGTCGGTGCCGGCTCCGATCGCGATGCCGAGGTCGGCCTGGGCGAGTGCGGGTGCGTCGTTGACGCCGTCGCCGACCATGGCGACCTTGCGGCCGGCCTTCTGCAGCTCGGCGACCTTAGCTGCCTTGTCGCCTGGGAGGACCTCTGCGAGCACGGTGTCGATCCCGAGCTGCTGACCGATACGCCGCGCGGTCGCCTGGTTGTCGCCGGTCAGCATCACGACCTGGACTCCGGCCTTGTGCAGTGCGGCGACCGCGGCGGCGGAGCTGGGTCGGACTGCGTCGGCGATCGCGATCACCGCCGCTGCCTTGCCGTCCACGGCGACAAGCACGACCGTGTGCCCGTCGGCTGCAAGCGCGTCGTGACGTGCGCCCAACATGCCTAACTGAACTCCCTCGCGTTCCATTAGCCGGCTGTTGCCTACCGCGACCCGGCGCCCGTCGACCTTGGCCAGGGCGCCGTGGCCGGGCACGTTCTCGAACTCCTCCGCGGCGACAGCGGCGATCCCGTCACGATCGGCGCGCTGCACGATCGCCTGCGCGAGCGGATGCTCGGAGGTGCGCTCGACGGCGGCGACGAGGCGCAGCAGCTCGGCTTCCTCGATCCCGTCGGTCTCGATCTCCGTGACTTCGGGCTCACCCTTGGTCAGAGTGCCGGTCTTATCGAGGACGACGGTCTGGATGCGCGCCGAGATCTCGAGCGCCGTCGCGTTCTTGAACAGGATGCCGCGCTTGGCGCCCAGCCCGGTGCCAACCATGATCGCCGTCGGCGTCGCCAGGCCAAGGGCATCCGGACACGTGATGACGACAACGGTTATCGCGAACAGCATGGCGGCGCTGAACGGGCGATCGCTGAACAGGAGCCACGCGGCCAGCGTGAGCGCCCCGCCGAACAGCGCGACGAAAACCAGCCAGAAGGCGGCCCTGTCAGCGAGCCGCTGACCGGGCGCTTTCGAGCTCTGCGCTTCTTGCACGAGCTTGACGATCTGCGCGAGCGCGGTATCGCTGCCGACCTTGGTGGCGCGCACCCGCAAGGTCCCGTTGACGTTGATCGTGGCGCCCGTGACCTGCGCCCCCGCAGCCTTGTGCACCGGCAGGCTCTCGCCCGTGACCATCGACTCGTCGACCTCGCTGTCGCCGTCCTCGACGACTCCATCGACAGCGATCTTCGTTCCGGGGCGGATGATCAACAGATCGCCGACGAGCACCTCGGCGGTCGAGACCTCGACCTGGCGGCCATCACGCTCCACCAATGCCTTGGGCGGAGCCAGGTCGAGGAGCGTCCGGATAGCGTCGTTGGCGCCACCGCGAGCGCGCATCTCGAACCAATGCCCCAACAGCACGAACGTCGCGAGCACGGTCGCCGCCTCATAGAAGGCCTCACCGCCACCGGTCAGCGTCACAACCAGCGAGTACAGCCAACCGGCGCCGACCGCGACAGCAACCAGCACCATCATGTCCAGCGTCCTCGCCCGCAGGGCGCGCACCGCCCCGGTGAAAAAGATCGAGCAAGCGTAGAAGACGACCGGCAGGCTCAGAAGCAACTGCCAGACGTCGTCACGCAACCCAAACGGCGGCGCGACCGTGAACCCAAAAACGTCACGGCCGATCTTCGACCACAGCACGATCGGGATCGCAAACCCCGCCGCGATCAGAAAACGGTTACGCATATCCGCAACCATCCCGGCCATCGACATGCCGCCATGACCACCGTGCCCCATCACCTCCTGCGGCGAGCGCAGAACCGCCCCGTCGGTGTGATCCCGGTGCCCGGCAGCATCATTGGTGATGTGGGCCGCAGGCACCGCTACGGCGGCTACCGGCGCGTCGCGCGGGTCGCCAGGCTCGGCCGCGGGATCACACAGGTGCGCGGGCACCGATTGCCCATTGCAGTGATACCCGCACTCCTCGATTGCACGCCGTAGCTGCTCGACCGACGTCTGGGCCGGGTCGTAGTGGACTGTTGCTGTCTGTGCGACCGGGTTCGCCTCCACCCGGTGCACACCCGGCTGACGTCCAAGCACCGCCTCGACGACTACCTTCTCGGATCCGCGCAGCATTGGACGCACGTCGAGGACAGCGGATGTCATCTCACGCGCTGCGTGCCGCGTCTCCTCGCTTTCAATCCGCATGTGCGTTGACTAGGCGTCGGCGCTGTCGTGGGGAAGGTCGTCCGCGCGCGGGGTCGCGTGGGCTGTCACTTCAAGCGTTCCGCAGCGGCCTGGTCTGCTCGTCGTCGGCGAACGTCGTGTTCGATCTCGTTTGTCGGAGGAGCAGCAGGAGCGCTGCCGCGACCAGGATCGCGCCGACGATCGCGGCGACGATGCGGGCGTCGTCGCTGCCGGTGAAGGTCGTTCCGATCAGGTGCCGGTCGTCGGAATTGAACGCCGCTTCGAGCTCGCGGCGCGCACCAGTGACGTCGTTGCGCTCGAGCGCAGCCTCGGCGGCGCGCAGCCGGTCGACGCGGATGTCGTCCTGGTTCGTTGCCCGGAGTGCGGCCTGGACGCTGTCGCGCGCGTCCATCGCACCCATGTTGGCCTCGAGCATCGCGAGCGCCTGCACGGCAAGCGCCTGGGCCGGCACGTCGGCGGACGACGATCCCTCCCCGCCGTGGGCGTAGGCGATCGCCGGTGCGAAGGTGAGGAGGGCGGCGCTGGCAAGGAGAGCGAGACGCACGACTCACATCTCCACGTGCGAGACGGGGCGGGTCACGTAGCCGTAGATGCTCAAGCCGATCCAGGCGGCGACGACGACCGCCGCGAGCGCAACCCAGAGGAGGCGGCGGCGCGGGTCGCGCTCCGCGTTCCGGTCGACGAACGGCACGAGCGCGAGGCCGAGCATCAGCAGCCCCGGCGCGACGAACAGTGCGCGCAGCCCGAACCAGTCCTCGAACGGGTAAACCCACAGGAAGTACCAGGGCGGCTTGGTCACTTCTATGCCCTCGACCCCCTGCGGGCCGATGCCGGCCGGATGGATCGCAGTGAGCAGCAGCGCAACGCCGAGAGTCGCAAGCGTCAAGGCCCCCAGCCGAGCGAGGTGGCGCGTGAACGGCTCCTCCGGCTCGCTCGCGACTCTCGCCTCGATCTCGGCCGGGCTGCCGGAGGCGAGTGGCGAGATCTTTAGCCGCTTGATCAGCATCATGTGGACGCCGATCATGACGCCCACCAGCAGCGGCAGGATGCTGACGTGCGCGACGTAGTCGCGGGTGAGCAGCGAGACGTGGTTCGAGAAGCTGTCGGAGAACCAGAACCCGAGCACGCCGGCAAGCTTGCCGAGCTCGCGGTTGTGGGCGAGCGCCTCGATCGCCTCCTGATCCCATTTCAGGATCGTGCCCGTGTAGAGGGCAAAGCCGGAGAACAGGAAGAGACCGACAC
>JBBRFO010000101.1:0-9225 GCA_038224135.1 Solirubrobacterales bacterium | reverse complement strand
TGCGCCGCACGACGACCGCCTCGTCACGTTCGGGCGTCCGCTCGCCGGCCTCGAAGCACAGGCAGGCGTCGAACCCGGCGAACCGCTCGACGTGGGCGAACGGCCCGACGCGCCATTCCTCGTCGTTGACGAGCAGCAGGACCGCCTCGCCCAGCTCCGGCCGATCGGCCAGCGCGTGCAGCACGCCGAGTGCCAGCGCGTCGCCGCCCTTCATGTCGATCGTGCCCGACCCGCGCACGCGCCGGCCCTCGTGGTGGGGTGGCACATGGGCGTCGTGCGCGACGACGGTGTCCAGGTGGCCGACCAGCAGCAGTCGCCTCGACCCCGGCCCGCTCACCCGCAGCAACAGGTCGGGCGCGTGCTCGGGCGACGAGCAGGGAATCCGATGGGCGACAGCATCGGCCGGCGCCAGCGCGGTCGCGACGGCGACCGCCTCTTCGGCCGCGACGGCATCGCCAGACGGCGAGGAGATCGCGACCAGCGCGTCGAGGTCGCGCTCGGCCCGGGCGGCGACGGCGGCGGCATGCTGGTCGATCCACGCTGACGGCACTGGCGTAGGCTTGCAGCTATGGCCAAGGCACCGCAGGTGGGCGACACCGCACCCGACTTCGAGCTCGCAGGGACGCAGGGCGCGTTCCGGCTGTCCGAGCACCGCGGTGAGCGCGTCGTGCTGCTGTTCTACCCCGGCGACGAGACGCCCGTCTGCACGAAGCAGTTCTGCTCCTACCGCGACCGCGCGGACGACATGTCGGGGCTGGAGGCGACCGTCGTCGGGATCTCGCACCAGAGCCTCGACTCGCACCAGCGCTTCACCGCCCACCACGACCTCAACGTGCCCCTGCTCGCCGACGTCGACAAGGCCGTCGCCAAGCTCTACGGCGTCGCGGCCCCGGTCCTCGGCACGCGGCGCGCGGCGATCGTCGTCGACGAGAACGGCGTCATCGCCTACCGCCACGTCCACGCGCTGGGCCTCGATTTCCAGAACACCGACGACCTGCAGGCGGCGCTCGCAGCGCTCCCGCCGCGGGTCGCCTGATGCCGGACGCCCCGCTCGACCTCTTCACGCTGACGCAGGGCGGCCAGCAGGCGGACGACATCGCCACACGGCTGGAGGCGTTCCTCGCCCCGGCGCAGAAGACGCTCGACCTCGCGCTGTACGACGTGCGATTGCCGGGCCTGATCGGCGACCGCATCGCCGCGGCGCTGCACGGCGCAGCCGACCGCGGCGTGCGCGTGCGGATCGCGTTCAACGATCCGGGGTCCTCGACGCTCGATCACCCCTCCAGCAACCCGCCGCAGACCAAGCCCGAGATCCTCGCCAACGCCGGCGGCGAGCAGCGCTCGATCGACGGCGACGGCGAGCTGATGCATCACAAGTACGTCGTGCGCGACGGCGCCGCGCTCTGGAGCGGATCGATGAACTGGACGCTCGACTCGTGGACGCTGCAGGAGAACATCGTCGTCACCGCGCAGTCGGCGGAGATCGCGGCGGCGTTCGAGCGCAACTTCGAGGAGCTGTGGACGCGCGGCCACCTCGAGGGCAGCGGCGCGTTCGACGCGCCGCGCGTGGCGGTCGGCGACGCGTTTGTGCGCCCGTGGTTCTGCCCCGGCCGCGGCCGCGAGCTGGCCCATCAGATCGCCACCCGCATCGACCGTGCCGAGCGCCGCATCCGCATCTGCTCGCCGGTGCTGACCTCGGCGCCGGTGCTGTCGGCGCTGGCCGAGGTCTGCAGCGAGCAGCGCGTCGACGCGACCGGCGTCGTCGATCGCACGCAGACCGACCAGGCGCTGCGTCAGTGGCGCGCCGGCGGCCACACGAGCTGGAAGGCCCCGATCCTCGAGCACGTGCTCGACGGCCTGAAGTTCGCCGGCAAGCACTCGACGCCGTGGAGCCCGGAGTCGACCCACGACTTCATGCATGCCAAGACGTCGGTCATCGACGACGTCGTCTTCATCGGCTCGTACAACCTCTCGCGGTCCGGCGAGGACAACGCTGAGAACGTGCTCGAGATCGAGGACGCCGCGCTCGCCGACCGCGTCGCGACGTGGATCGACGGCGTCCGCGCGCGCTACGCCGAGCCGGTCGCAGCGTCGTCGTCGACGCGTCCCTGAGCGTCGGCTCCGGCACAGATGATCTCGACGACCTCGTCGACGTCGTCGACCAGCCGCAGGACGGCCAGGTCGGCCTCGCTGACCATCCCCCGGGGGAGCGTCCGCTCGCGCATCCAGTCGATCAGCCCGGACCAGTAGTCGCGCCCGACGAGCACCACCGGGAAGTCGCGGATCTCGTCGGTGATCATGAGGTTCAGCGACTCGAACAGCTCGTCGATCGTGCCGAAGCCGCCCTCGAAGACGACGAAGCCGACGGCGTAGCGGACGAACATCACCTTGCGCGCGTAGAAGTGCTCGAACGTCAGCTCGATGTCCTGGTAGGGGTTCGGGTCCTGCTCGTGCGGCAGCTGGATGTTGAGGCCGACGCTCGTCGCACCGACGTCGCGGGCGCCGCGGTTTCCGGCCTCCATGACCCCCGGGCCGCCGCCGGTGATGATCGTGAAGCCGCGCCGCCCGAGCTCCCGCGCGACCTCGCGCGCGAGCACGCATGCCGGATCGTCCTGCGCCAGCCGCGCCGATCCGAACAGCGACACGCCGCGGGTGATCCCCGCGAGTGCCGAGAAGCCCATCTGGAACTCGCCCGTGATCTCGATCACGCGCTCGGCGTCGGTTCGCTCGCTGGCGACCGTGGTCGCCTGCGCCATGATGATCTCCTCGTCGACCGTGCGCGGGTGCCGGGGATCCTGATCGCTCATCGCGACAACGTACCGTGGGTCCGACGGGCGGCTTGTTGCGATCCGTCGATGCGTGGCGCTGCGAACGGCGGGCGCCGAGGAGCGGGGCCGGATGGTCGGGGGCGTCCTGGTCGCCGTGCCCGATCGAACCGGCGCTGATGCATGGTCTACGTGCATCAGCGCCGGGTCGAGCACGAGTGCGCGAATTTCACGGCGATCGTCGGCCCGTCGGCATGGACGGCGCGGTAGCCTCCGGGCGCGGCGCACGACGCGCCGACCGACCCTCCACCCAGCGAGCCGCGAGACATGACGACCGAGCCCGGATCCAGCAGCAGCGATGAGACGCACGTCGTGAGCGAGCACGTCGGCGACGCGCCGGCCGTCGAGGCGCCCGCGGTGGCAATCGATCCGGCACCCGAGGCTGAGGCGCCGGCTGAGGTCGTGGCTGAGGCGCAGGCCGAGCCCGTCGCAGAGGCACCGGCCGAGTCGGTGGACGACGCTCCCGCCGAGCCGGCAGCGGAGGCAGCCGCTGAGCCCGCAGCTGACACTCCTGCCGAACCGGCTGCCGAGGTGCCACCCGCGCCGGCAACGGACGCTCCTGCCGAGACCGCCGCCGAGGCACCAGCCGAGTCCGCAGCGGAGCTGGCGGCCGAGCCATCCGTCGAAGCTGAACCCGAGCCCGCAGCTGCTTCCGCGCCCGAGACGGCCACGCGGGAGCCCGACCCGGCTCCACAGTCCGAGGCTGCTGCCGAGCCCGCCGCCGACGCGTCGGCCGAGCCGACGTCCGACGCTCCCCCCGAGCCCACAGCCGAAGCTCCCGGTGAGCCCGCCACAGCGGACGCCAAGACGCCCGCCGCCGACGCGACTGCACCGGCCGACGCCGCCCCCGGCGACAAGCCCAAGCGCAAGCGTCCGCCGCGCCGGCGCAACAAGGGCGGCGCCGCGTCCACCACGCCGGCCGGCCCCCGCCCCGCCCCGGCCCGCGTGCTGCCCAAGACGCGCGCCCAACTGCCGATCGACGACCTGCGCGACGCCTCACGCGCGATGCTCGACGTGATCGGCCCGCGCCAGGCCGCGCGCGACGCGTTCACGGTGCTCGGCCCGCGCGAGCGTCAGGACATCAGCAAGCTGATCGCCGACGAGGACGACCACCGTCCCCGCGCGCGCAACATCGCCAACGGCTCGCTCGGCGCCGGCCGGATCGACAAGGCGATGGCCGCGACGATCCTCTCGATGGCGCCGGTCGAGGAGCTGTGGACGGTCGCGCTCGACAAGGAGCAGGCCGCCCAGAAGCTCGGCCGCATCCGCGAGGCCAAGCAGCGCGACGAGGCGCACGCCAAGCGCAAGGCCGAGCGCGCCAACCGCGTCGACCGCATCCCGCGCGAGGACCTCGCCAAGGCGACCGACGGCAGCGTCGGCGCCAAGGTCCGCATCGTGATGGGCGAGGAGAAGCGCGAGCGCTCCAAGAAGAAGAAGGCCGAGGACAAGAAGTCCTCCAGCGTCCTCGACCAGCTGGGGTACTGAGCACGCCTCCCGCCGGACAGGACCGCTACAGCGAGGTCGCGGGCGACGGTCCGGCACTCGTCCTGATTCACGCCGGCATCTGCGACTCGCGAATGTGGGACCCGCAGTGGGCGACGCTCACCGCTGAGCACCGCGTCCTGCGGCTCGACCTCGGCGGCTACGGCCGCTCGCCGCTCACGGCAGGACCGCTCTGCCACGCCGCCGACGTGCTGGCGGCGATGGACCGCCACCAGATCGAGCGGGCGACGCTCGTCGGCGCGTCGATGGGCGGCGCGGTCGCGATCGACCTCGCCGTCGCGCATCCGGAGCGGGTCAGCGCACTGGTCCTCGTCGACTCCGCGGTCGGTGGCCAGGAGTGGTCGGCTGAGCTGGAAGCGGCGTGGGGCGAGGAAGAAGAGGCGATCGAGTGCGGCGACCTCGACGCGGCGGTCGAGTGCACGCTGCGCCTGTGGGTCGATGGCCCGAGCCGCCCGGCGGGCTCAGCTCCGGCCGAGGTCCGGGCGGCCGTGGCCGAGATGCAGCGGACCGCCTACGAGCTGCAGCTGCCGTTCGACGGCCAGGTTGAGGAGGTCGAGCTGATGCCCGACGCACACCTGCGCCTCGCGGAGCTGACGATGCCCGCGCTCGTGATCGACGGCGAGCATGACGCGCCAGATTTCCGCGTCATCGCGAAGCGGCTTGCCGCGGAGCTCCCGGACAGTCGGGCGGTGACGATCGCCGGCGCGGCGCATCTGCCGAGCCTGGAGCGGCCGGATACGTTCGACCAATCGCTGCCGAGATTTCTCCGCGAGCTCCGCTGACCCCGCGTACGGCGGGCGCCCTACCCCTCCACCCCCACCGGATCCGGCGACGGCCGCACCCGCAACAACCGCGCCGGAAACGCCGGCAGCCACCAGTTCCACTTCCCGAACAGTGACACCAGCGCCGGGACGAGCAAAGCCCGCACGACCGTCGCGTCGAGCAAAATTCCCGCAGCCAGGCCGGTCGCGAAGATCTTGATCGTCGTCTCCGGACCAGATGCCAGCGCCGAGAACGCCAGGAACAGGATCAGCGCCGCGCACGTCACCAGCCGACCGGTGCGGCCCAGTCCCTCGACCACCGCGGCATCGGTGTCGCCGAGGCGGTCGTACTCCTCGCGCATGCGGGCGAGGATGAAGACCTCGTAGTCCATCGACAGGCCGAACAGGAACGCGAACACCATCAGCGGGACGAACTGCGTGATCGCGCCGGTCGCCTCAATGCCGAAGATCGCCTGCGACCCGTTGCCGTCCTGCCAGACGAGGACGAGGATCCCGTACGCCGCCGAGACGCTGAGCAGGTTCAGGAGCACCGCCTTCAGCGGCAGCAGCAGCGAACGGAACGCCCGCGCCAGCAGCAGGAACGTGACCAGCGCGACGAGCGCGACCATCAGCGGGAAGTTGCCGTAGACGGCGTCGACGAAGTCCTTGGCCTGCGCGGAATCACCGCCGTAGCGCGGCGAGCCCGGCAGGTCGCGCGTCGCTGCGCGCACGCGGTCGAGCGTGTCGCGACCGGCGCTGCTGTTGCCGTCGGCGGTCGGCGTGACCAGCACCAGGCGGGCGTCGCCGCGCTGCCAGCCGGCGTCACGGGGCGCGACGGCGCTGCGCACGCCCTTGATCCTGGCGGCCGTCCGCGCGATCGCCGCCGGGTCGCCGCCGCGCACGAGTCCCTCGAACGGGCTCAGCACCCCGGTCCCGACGCCGGTCCGCTCGAGCGCGACCAGGCCGGTCCGGGCGTCGCCGGAGGACGCCAGCGAGTTGGCCTGCGGGTCGCCCGGGTACAGGTGCAGCGCCGGGATCGCGAGTGCGAGGAGCAGGATCGTGGCTCCCACGGCGGCGATCACGCGGTGGCGCACGACGATCTGCGCCCAGCGCGTCCAGCCGCGGCTGGCGGTGTCGTCGTGACGCAGGCGCGGCCAGTCCAGCCGCGGGCCGACGCTCGCCAGCACGACCGGCAGCAGCGTCAGCGAGACGAACACGGTCAGCAGCGGGATCAGCATGCCGCCGTATCCGACGCTGCGCAGGAACGGCACCGGCAGCACGACGAGCGAGAGCAGACCGATGCCGACGGTCGTCCCGCTCAGCAGCACGGCACGGCCGGCGTGCTCCATCGCGATGGCGACGGCGGTCTCGTTGTCGGAGCCCTTCTGCCGTTCCTCGCGCCAGCGCACGACGATCAGCAGCGCATAGTCGATCGCCACGCCGAGGCCGATCAGCGCGACGAGGAACTGGACGATGAACGAGACCTCGGTGATCGTCGTCAGGCCCCAGATGACCAGAAACGTCGACAGGATCGAGACGATCGCGATCATCAGCGGAACGAGCGCGAGGAACGAGGCGAAGACGAATGCCAGCACGACCAACGCTCCGAAGCCGCCGATCAGCGCCTCGAGCAGCACGCCCGGCCCGCCCCCGCCGCCGTTGCCGCTGGCCAGCACGTCGCGGCCGGTCAGGTACACCTGCGCGCCGCCGATCTTCGATCCCGCCGCAGCAGCCTTCGCGCGGTCGATGATCGCGGGGTCCAGGTCTGCGCCGCCGCGGTAGGGCGGCGCGATGACGGCATAGACGGTGCGGCGGTCCTTCGAGACGAAGGCGTTCAGCCCCGCGTTGGCGGGGGCCGCGACGCGCGATCCGGGAACCGCCGCGGCGACGCGCGCGAACGCGCTGTCGACCTGCGCGCGGACGCCGGCAGCGTCGACGGTGCTCCCCGCGGGCAGCGTCGCGACCGCGACGAGCGGCGGCACGTTGCCGCCCGATCCGAACAGCTTCGCGATCGCCTGATTGGTCTCCGAGCCCTCGCGGCCGGGCACGGTGAACTGCTGCGAGAGGGCGCCGGTCGCGGATGAGACGGACAGCACGCCGATGATCGTCACGAGCGACCAGAAGCCGACGACGAGCTTGCGATGGGCCAGGACCCAGCGGGTGAGGGAGGTCATCGGCTGGAACCTAAAGCCCGACCGTGACGACTCTCTGACGATCACGGCCGGGCTTCCCGAGGCGGCGTAGGCTGGTCCGATGGCTCCGCAGCGGATCCTCGTCGTCGACGACGACCCAGCGGTCCTGCGGATGCTGACTCGGACCCTCGGCGCCGAGGGCTACGAGGTCGACGGCGCCCCGGACGGGGGCGCCGCGCTGGCCGCGGTCGAGCGTCGCGCGCCGGACTTCGTCGTCCTCGACGTCTCGATGCCGGGCCTCGACGGACTCGACGTCTGTCGCCGGCTGCGCGCCCGCGGGCTGTCGGTGCCGATCCTGCTGCTGACCGCGCGCGATGCCGTCGCCGATCGCGTCGCCGGGCTGCAGGCCGGGGCCGACGATTACCTGGTCAAGCCGTTCGCGGTCGAGGAACTGCTGGCGCGCCTGACCGCGATCGGTCGCCGTGGGCGCTCGTCGGGCGACATCGTTTCGGCCGGTGCACTGCGGCTGGACACCGCCTCGCGCTCGGCGACCCTGGGCCAGCTGGAAGTGCAGCTGACCGAGCGCGAGTCGGCGCTGCTGGAGCTGCTGCTGCGCCATCCGGGAATCGTGATCACGCGCGAGCGGGCGGTCGACGAGATCTGGGGCGCGGCGCAGGACAACGTCGTCGACCGCTACGTCACCAACCTGCGGCGCAAGCTCGGCGAGCCGCTGATCATCCGGACCGTGCGAGGCGTCGGCTTCGTGCTCGAACCGTGAGCCGCGGATCGCTGCGCCTGCGCGTCGCGCTGGCCGCGGCCGCGTCGGTGCTCGTCGCCGTCGCCGCGATGGGCGCGGCGGCGCAGGTGATCGTCAACCACGAGCTGCGCGCCTCCCAGGACCGCGGGTTGCGCGGCCGCGCCGGTGACGTCGCGCGGCTCAGCGCCTCCGCGCCGGCGCTACTGACGTCGCCGGGTGCACTCAACGCGCCCTACGGCGGCCAGGATCTGCTGGTGCAGGTGGTCGATCGGGATCGCCGGACCGTCGCTCGCTCCTCCGCGCTCGGCGGGCGGCTGGTCCCAGCCGACGCGCTCGTCGCGCGGGCGATCGCCGGCGGGCATGCGGGGTTCGGCGCGGCGCAGCTGTCCGGCGAGCAGCTGCGGCTGTTCGTCGCGCCGCTGCCGGGCGGTTCCGGACCCGCCGCCGGCGGCGCCGTCGTCGTCGCGTCATCGACAGGAGAGATCGATCGCACGTCCGAACGCGTGCGCTCGCTGATCCTGCTGTTCGCGATCGTCGCGATGGCCTTGGGCGCGGCGATCGCCGCCGCGCTGACCGGCCGCGCGCTCGCGCCGCTGCGGCGCCTCACCGACGGCGCGCGCAGCATCACCCGCACGCGTGACACGACGCAGCGCCTGCCGGCGGCCGACGGTCCCGAGGTCGGCGAGCTGACCGACACGCTGAACACGATGCTGGCCGCGCTGCAAGCCGCGGGCGCATCCGAGCGCCGCTTCCTCGCCGACGCCTCGCACGAGCTGCGCACGCCCGTGACCGCACTGCGCGGGAACGCCGAATACCTCGCGCGCCACGGCGCCGATCCCGACGCGCTCGCCGACCTTCTCGCCGACGCCGACCGCCTGGCCCGGCTCGTCGACGACCTGCTGGTGCTGGAGCGCCAGGCGAGCCCCGCCGCGGCCTCCGACCCGGTCGACCTCGCCGCCCTGGTGCGCGAGGTCGCCGCCGCCGCCGGTCCCGACGTCGCGCTCGACGACGTTGAGAGCGCCACCACCACCGGCGACGCGGCGGCACTGCGACGGGCGCTGGAGAACCTGATCGCCAACGCCCGCGTCCACGGCGCGCCGCCGATCTTCATGAGTCTGCAGCGCACTGGCGAGCGCGCGCAGCTGACGGTCCGCGACGGCGGTCCGGGCATCCCCGCCGCTGACTCCCACGCCGCGTTCGGGCGCTTCTGGCGCGCCGGCGGGCGACCGGGATCGGGGCTCGGTCTC
>JBBRFO010000100.1:0-9475 GCA_038224135.1 Solirubrobacterales bacterium | reverse complement strand
GGTCGCCCAGCGCGAGACGGTCGCCACCGTGGGCGCCGGCGACGCGTTCCTCGCCGGCTACGTCGCGGCGCGCTACACCGGGCAGTCGCCGCCCGAGTGCCTGCGCTACGGCGTCGCCTGCGGCGCCGAATCGACGCAGCGACTGGGGGCAGGATTGATCGACCCCAAGGGCGTCGACCGCGTGCTCGCCGACGTCTCGATCGAGCGCCTGCAGACCCCCGCGAAGACCGGCTGAGCCGCGCCGATCCGGTGCTATGCTCGCCGCGTGGCCTGCCGCCGTCGCCACGACGCCTGATGCACCCCACCGACCCCGCCCGTGCGGGGTCGTTTCGTCCGGCCCCGAACATAGGATCTGACTGATGGAGATCGAGATCGGCCGCGGGAAGAAAGCCCGCCGCGCCTACGGATTCGACGACGTCGCCATCGTGCCCTCGCGGCGCACGCGCGACCCTGACGATGTCGACATCTCCTGGAAGCTCGGGCCCTACCGCTTCGACCTGCCGTTGCTCGCCTCGGCGATGGACGGCGTCGTCTCGCCCGAGACGGCGATCGCGATCGGTCAGCTCGGCGGTCTCGCGGTGCTCAACCTGGAGGGCGTCTTCACGCGCTATGAGGACGCCGCCGAGCAGCTCGCGCGCATCGCCCAGCTCCCCAAGGAGCAGGCCACGCGCGAGATGCAGGCGATCTATCAGGAGCCGGTCAAGCCGGAGCTGATCAAGCAGCGGATCGAGGAGATCAAGGCCAGCGGCGTCGTCACCGCCGCCTCGCTGACGCCGCAGCGCGTCTCGCAGTACTACGAGCTGGTGCTGGAGGCCGGGCTCGACATCCTCGTGATCCAGGGCACCGTCGTCTCGGCCGAGCACGTCTCGAAGACGACCGAGCCGCTGAACCTCAAGGAGTTCATCGCCGACCTGCCCGTGCCGGTCATCGTCGGTGGCTGCGCCAGTTACCACACCGGTCTGCACCTGATGCGGACCGGGGCGGCCGGCGTGCTCGTCGGTGTCGGCCCCGGCGCGGCCTGCACGACGCGCGGCGTCCTCGGCCTCGGCGTCCCGCAGGCGACGGCGATCGCCGACGTCGCGGGCGCTCGCTCGACGAACATGCTGGAGACCGGCGAGTACGTCCAGGTGATCGCCGACGGCGGCATGCGGACCGGCGGCGACGTCGCCAAGGCGATCGCCTGCGGGGCCGACGCCGTGATGATCGGCTCGCCGCTCGCTCGCGCCTACGAGGCGCCCGGCCGCGGCTTCCACTGGGGCATGGCGACGTTTCACCCGACGCTGCCGCGCGGCGCCCGCGTCGCGACGACGCAGAACGGCACGCTCGCCGAGATCATCACCGGCCCGGCGCACGAGAATGACGGCACGTTCAACCTGATGGGCGCGCTGCGCACGTCGATGGCGACATGCGGGTATCAGGACATCGCCGAGTTCAACCGTGCCGAGCTGATGATCGCGCCGGCCCTGATGACCGAGGGCAAGGCGCTGCAGACCTCTCAAGGTGTCGGCATGGGCAGCCGCGGGGCGTCTGCCTCGCCGTCCGCGCCCGGTCCCGATGGCGCCCCACAGGACAAGACGCCGGCCCTCAGCGGGTCTGCGGCATAGCGCGTTGAGCGACGACATCGTCACCGCCGACGTCGCGGCGACCGAGTTCGCGGACGAGAGTGCCGCGATCGCGGTGCCGACGGCGGTCGACGAGGTCGTCGTGCTCGACTTCGGAGGGCAGTACTCGCAGCTGATCGCGCGCCGCGTCCGCGAGCTCGGAGTCTTCTCCGAGCTGCTGCCCCACCACGTCGGCGTCGACGAAGTGCGCAAGCGCAAGCCGAAGGGCCTGATCCTCTCCGGCGGGCCGGCATCGGTCTACGCGCCCGGTGCGCCAAAGCTCGACCGGGAGCTGCTCGAGCTCGGCATCCCGGTGCTGGGCATCTGTTACGGCATGCAGCTCGTCGCGCTGGAACTCGGCGGCCGCGTCGAATCGGCCGAGGTCGGCGAATATGGCCGCTCGGAGCTGACGGTCAACGAACCGGGCCTGCTGCTGGCGGGTCTGCCGACGGAGCAGAGCTGCTGGATGTCGCATCGCGACACGGTGTTCGCGCCGCCGCCGGGCTTCACCGCGCTCGCTGCCTCGCGCGAGTCGCCGGTCGCCGCCTTCGAGTCGCGCGAGCGCGACATCTACGGCATCCAGTTCCACCCCGAGGTGATTCACACGCCGCACGGCTCCGAGGTGCTCACGCACTTCCTGCGCGACGCCTGCCACTGCGACATGGCGTGGTCGGCGGCGTCGGTCGTCGACGAGCAGATCGCCCGGATCCGCGCCCAGGTCGGCACCGGACGCGTCATCTGCGGGCTGTCCGGCGGTGTTGACTCGTCGGTCGCCGCGCTGCTCGTGCACCGCGCGGTCGGCGATCAGCTGACCTGCGTGTTCGTCGACCACGGGATGATGCGCAAGGACGAGGGTGCGCAGGTCGTCGAGACCTTCCGCGACATGTTCCACGTGCCGCTCGTCGCCGTCGACGCCGAAGAGCGGTTCCTGAGCAAGCTCTGCGGCATCACCGAACCCGAGCGCAAGCGCAAGATCATCGGCGCCGAGTTCATCCGCGTCTTCGAGGAGGAGGCGGCCAAGCTCGGCGACGTCAAGTTCCTGGTGCAGGGCACGCTCTACTCGGACGTGATCGAGTCCGGCGGGGGTACCGGGACGGCGACGATCAAGTCGCACCACAACGTCGGCGGGCTCCCGGACGACCTGAAGTTCGAGCTCGTCGAGCCGCTGCGGGCGCTGTTCAAGGATGAGGTCCGCGCCGTCGGCGCCGAGCTCGGCCTGTCCGAGCGGCTGGTCTGGCGCCAGCCGTTCCCTGGCCCGGGTCTGGCGATCCGGATCGTCGGCGGCGAGGCGACGAAGGAGCGGCTCGACCTGCTGCGCGACGCCGATGCGGTGCTCCAGGACGAGATCCGCAAGGCCGGCCTCTATCGCGAGCTGTGGCAGTCGTTCTGTGTGCTGCCCGACATTCGGACGGTCGGGGTGCAGGGCGACGAGCGGACGTATGGCTCGGTCGTCGTGATTCGTGCCGTGACCTCGGACGATGCGATGACGGCGGACTGGGCTCGGTTGCCGTACGACCTGTTGGAGCAGATTGCAGCCCGCATGATGGGGGAGCTGAGGGATGTGAACCGGGTGGTCCTGGACATCACGTCCAAGCCCCCGGGCACCATTGAGTGGGAGTAGGGCTCTTGCCCGTGTGGTTCCCGCTGCGCAGATCTCGCAGCGCCTGAGGCCACCGCCGGGACCTGTCTGTGCAGAGCACTATCCCGGTCCCGTCGTCGGCCTCAGCCACCACGATCTCTCGCTTGACGGGTGGTGCCCGCTTCGGTGGGGCGCTGGGTTTGGGCTGGCTGTGCCGGGCGCCGTCGCCTGGGGCCGTAGGGCGGGCGTTGGTCGCCGAGGCGCCGGTCGAATGAGCGTGTGGCGTCGTTGACTGCCGGCGCAGGGGTGCTCGGGTGTGGTTGTCCGGGGAAATCCGAAATTTCGCGCAGCGAAATTCCGCCCCCGGCAACGACGACCCGCAGCACCCCCGACCAGCACCCCCCGACCGCAAGCCAAGAGCCGCACACGGCCGAGGGGCAGCACCCCGCTATCCTCCCTGCTCGCGCCGCGCCCGACCCTGCACGCGGTGCGCTTTTTCACGCCATGAAGACCTACGTCGCCAATGCCCAGAACCGCGAACGCCATTGGGTGGTCGTGGATGCGAACGGGCAGACGCTCGGCCGCCTCGCCACCCAGATTGCGGACGTTTTGCGCGGCAAGCGCAAGCCCGAGTACACCCCGCACGTCGACACCGGCGATTTCGTCGTCGTGATCAACGCCGAGAAGATCTCGGTCACCGGGAACAAGCGCAAGGAGAAGCTGTACCGGCGCCACTCCGGCTACCCCGGTGGCCTGCGCGAGCGCACGCTCGAGGAGATGCTCGACCGGCGTCCCGAAGAGGTCATCCGCATCGCCGTCAAGGGCATGCTGCCCCGCAACCGCCTCGCCCGTAAGCAGATCACGAAGCTCAAGGTCTACGCAGGCCCCGAGCATCCGCACGCTGCACAGAAGCCTGAAATCCTGGAGATCACGACCTGATGGCCGACGAGCCGACCCCGAACGACGAGCAGACGCCTGACGAGCAGCCCCAAGAGGCTGTCGAGGCCGTCGCCGAGCAGCCCGCCGCCGACGAGCAGGCAGCTGACGCACCGGCCGAGCAGCCGGCTGCGACCGAGCCCGTCGCTGAGGAGCCGGTCGCCGAGGAGCCCGTCGCCGAGGAGGCCGCCGCTGAGGAGCCGGTCGCCGAGGAGCCCGTCGCCGAGGAGGCGCCCGCCGCAGACGAGCCCCCCGCAGAGGAGTCCGCCGCTGACGAGCCTTCCACTGACGAGCCGGTCGCAGCCGAGGCGTCTGCCGACGAGGAGCCCGCTGCTCCGCGCGTCAAGCCCGAGATTCCGGGCGCGCATCTCGAGGTCGACATCGTCGTCGATGGCCAGGACGACAACGCCGACCCGTACGCCGAGGATGGCGCCGAGGGTGAGGGCGCCGCGGACGCCGAGGACGAGGTCATCGAGGAGCCGATCGCGGCCGTCACGATCAACCTCGCCGCCGATGCGCGCTATCGCGCCACCGGGAAGCGCAAGACCGCCGTCGCTCGCGTCACGCTGAAGCCCGGCACCGGTGACTTCATCATCAACGGCAAGTCGCTCGGTGAGTTCTTCCCGCGCGACACCCTGCAGCTCACGATCCGTCA
The DNA here is from genome assembly GCA_038224135.1 of Solirubrobacterales bacterium. GTDB lineage: Bacteria > Actinomycetota > Thermoleophilia > Solirubrobacterales > Solirubrobacteraceae > F1-60-MAGs163. The sequence continues at coordinate 4,704 of JBBRFO010000100.1, read as the reverse complement.
GCCGCTCGAGACGGTCGGCTACGAGACGCGGATGGATGTCATCGCGCGGATGCATGGCGGCGGTGTCTCGGCGCAGGCCGACGCCCTGCGCCACGGCATCTCCCGCGCGCTGCTCGAGGCCGACCCGAACCTTCGTGGCGAGCTCAAGCGCCGCGGCTTCCTGACGCGCGACGCGCGTGCCAAGGAGCGCAAGAAGGCCGGCCTGAAGAAGGCGCGTAAGCGCCCGCAGTTCAGTAAGCGGTAGTGACCCGCACGCTGTTCGGGACCGACGGCGTCCGCGGCGTCGCGGGGGAGTTCCTCACGGCGGATCTGGCGCTCGGGCTGGCCCGTGCCGCGACGGCCGCGCTCGGTGCTGAGCGCCCGCGGGTGCTGATCATCCGCGACACGCGCGAGTCAGGCGAGATGCTGGAGTCGGCCCTGGCCGCGGGTGTCACCGCCGCCGGTGGCGAGGTCCTGCTCGGCGGCGTCCTGCCGACACCGGCCGCGCCGCTGCTGATCGGCCGCTACGAGCTCGATCTCGGCATCGTCGTCTCGGCCTCGCACAACCCGTTCCAGGACAACGGGATCAAGTTCTTCGGCGGCGACGGCTTCAAGCTCGCCGACGCCGCCGAACTGGCGATCGAGGCGCGCCTGGCGCAGCCCCCGGCGAACGGTACGGCGATCGGCCGCGTCCGCGCGCTGCACGGGACGACCGAGGACTACCTGCGGGCGCTCGAGGGGCGGTTCGCCGAACTCGACCTCAACGGCATGAAGCTGCTGATCGACTGTGCCCACGGCGCCACACACCGCGTCGGCCCGGAGATCTTCCGCCGTCTCGGCGCCACGGTCACCGAGGTCGGGACCGCGCCGGACGGGCGCAACATCAACGACGGCGTCGGATCGACGCACGTCGAGGCACTGGCCGAGCAGATGACCGCCGGCGGCCACGACGCGGGATTTGCGTTCGACGGCGACGGCGACCGTGTACTGGCGGTCGATCGGACGGGTGCCGTCGTCGACGGCGACGAGCTGATCGCGCTGGCGGCCCTGCACCTGCGCCGCCAGGACCGCCTCGGCGGCGGCGTCGCCGTCACGGTGATGACGAACTACGGTTTTCACTCGGCGATGCGCGAGGCCGGGATCGAGGTGGCGACGACGGACGTCGGCGACCGGTACGTGCTCGAAGCGCTGCGTGGGCGCGGCTGGGCGCTCGGCGGCGAGCAGTCCGGCCACATCATCGACATGGGGTTCGTGCCGTCGGGCGATGGGATCGCCAGCGCGCTGCTGACGCTGGAGGCCCTCGAGGGAACCGACCTCGCCGACCGCACCGGCATGACCAAGCTGCCCCAGAAGCTCGTCAACGTCCGCGTCACCGACAAGGCGACCGCGATGGCGGCGGTTGCCGGCGCCGCCGGGGACGAGAACTCCGCGCTCGACGGTCGCGGCCGCGTGCTCGTGCGTGCCAGCGGGACCGAGCAGCTGGTCCGCGTGATGGTCGAAGCGCCGACGGCGGACGAGTGCGACGCGGTCTGCGGGCGTCTGGTCGGCCTCGTCCACTCGTCCAGCTGACGCACGCCCACGCCCGTTTGGGGCCCCCGGCCCGGCTAGCCTGTCGGAATGTGCGGCATCGTGGGGTACGTCGGCTCGCGCCCGGCGCAGGACATCCTCGTCGCGGGGTTGTCGAAGCTCGAATACCGGGGGTATGACTCCGCCGGCGTGTCGGTCATGGCTGACGGCGCCATCGATACGGTCCGGGCGGTCGGCAATCTCTCGCACCTGCGCGAGGCGATCGACGGGCGCCGCGGCGGCGACACGGCGACCGCCACGCTCGCCGACACGGCGACGATCGGCATCGGCCACACGCGCTGGGCGACGCACGGACGCGTCAACGAGGAGAACGCGCACCCGCACTTCGACACCACCGACCGCGTCCACGTCGTCGTCAACGGCATCGTCGAGAACTACGTCGCGCTGCGCGAGCGGCTGAAGGCGCAGGGGGCGGTCTTCACCTCCGAGACCGACGCCGAGGTCATCGCCCACCTGATCGCCTCGCACGACGAGGGTGACCTGACGGAGGCGGTTCGACGGGCGTACAACGAGCTGATCGGCCACTTCGCGTTCGTCGCGATGAGCGCCGAGGAGCCGGATGCGCTGGTCGGCGCGCGCCGCGAGTGCCCGCTGATCGTCGGCATCGGCGACGGCGAGGGCTTCCTGGCGTCCGCGGTGCCGGCGTTCCTGGCCGACACGCGCCGCGTGCAGTACGTCGAGAACGGCGAGATCGTCGAGGTCCGCGCCGGAACGACCCGTTTCCTGACGCCTGATGGCACCGAGCTGGACCGGCAGGTCTCGGTCGTCGACTGGGATGAGGAGACCGCCGAGAAGGGCGGCTACGAGACGTTCATGCTGAAGGAGATCCACGAGCAGGCCGACGCGATCGCCGAGACGATCGCCGACCGCACCGTCCGCTCGGACGGCGTCGATCTGAGCGACGAAGGCTCGCTCAGCGACGAGGTCCTCGTCGGCGCCAAGCGGATCGTCGTCGTCGCCTGTGGGACCTCGTACCACGCGGGGCTGATCGGCCGGTACGCGATCGAGGAGTTCGCCCGCGTCCCGGTCGATGTCGAGATCGCCTCCGAATACCGCTATCGCAACCCCGTCGTCGGTCCCGGCGACCTCGTCATCGGCGTCACCCAGTCGGGCGAGACGGCCGACACGCTGGCGGCGATGCGGATCGCGCAGGAGCGCGGCGCGACCGTGCTGGCGATCACGAACATCATGGGCTCACAGGCCACGCGCGACGCTGACGGCGTCCTCTACACGCGCGCCGGCCTGGAGGTCTCGGTCGCGGCGACGAAGACGTTCATCTGCCAGGTCGCGGTGTTCTACCTGCTGGCGCTGCGCCTGGCCGAGCTGCACGGGACGATCGAGGCCGACCGGCTCGCCGGGCTCGTCGCCGAGCTGAAGGCGATCCCGCGGCTGATCGACGAACTGCTCGAGCGCGTCGACGGCGACGTTGAGCGGATCGCCGACGAGGTCTGGCGCGACGGGTTCTTCCTCTACCTCGGTCGCCACGCGGGCGTCGCCGTGGCTCACGAGGGCGCGCTGAAGCTCAAGGAGATCGCCTACATCTCGACCGACGCCTACGCCGCCGGCGAGATGAAGCACGGGCCGATCGCCCTGCTCAGCGAGTCGACGCCGGTCGTGACCGTCGCGACCGACTCGCCGGTGCTCGACAAGGTCGTCTCCAACATGCAGGAGGTCCGCGCCCGTGGGGCGCACGTGATCGCCATCGCGACCGACGGCAACACGGAGATCGGTGAGCATGCGGAGTCCGTGATCCGGATCCCGCGGACGGACTGGATGCTGCAGCCGCTGCTGGCCGTCATCCCGCTGCAGCTGCTCGCCTACCGCATCGCGCGCAAGCGCGGGCTGAACGTCGACCAGCCGCGCAACCTGGCCAAGACGGTCACCGTCGAGTAGCACCGTTCTGGTTCCGTAAGCGACAGCGGCGCCGCAGGCGGGCACGATGCCTGCATGACCCGCCTGCTCGTCCCCGTCCTGCTTGCCGGCGCCCTGCTCGGCGCGGTCGGCTCCGGTCCCACTCTCGCGGCGCCGGCCAAGCGCCTCACGGTGGCGGTACGCCACTCGGCTTACGGCCCCGTGCTGTTCGACGGCCGCGGCCGCGCGCTGTACGGCTTCACCAAGGACGATCGCCGGCGCAGCCGCTGCTTCGGCAGTTGCGCCGCGGCGTGGCCGGTCGCGTTCACGGCCAGGCGCCCGCGTGCCGGGTCCGGCGTCCGCGCGCGCCTGCTCGGATCGATCGCGCGTCGCGGCGGTGGCCGCCAGCTGACGTACGCCGGCCGCCCGCTCTACTACTACTCGGGCGATGGCGCGGGTCGGATCCGCTGCCAGAACGTGGACGAGTTCGGCGGCACCTGGCTCGTCGTCCGCGGCAGCGGGGCGCTGGTTCGCTAGCGACGAACCCCGGTACGCTCTCGCCGTGCCCGGCGTCGGAGTGGATCTGCTGCGAATCGACCGCTTGGAGCGGGCTCTGGCGCGCCGCCCCAACCTCGCCGCCCGGCTGTTCACCGCTGCTGAGCGGCGCTACGCCGCGGGCCAGGCGCGCCCGGGACAGCACCTGGCGGCGCGCTTCTGCGCCAAGGAGGCCGTCACCAAGGCGTTGCGGCTCGACGTGCTGCGGCCGCTGGAGATCGAGGTGCTGCACGGGAACGATGGCGAGCCGCTGTTGACGCTGCACGGCGAGGCGGCGGCGCGCGCACAGGATGCAGGGCTTCTCGTCGACGTCTCGCTCACGCACGAGGGTGACCTCGCGGCGGCGGTCGCGGTCGCGGCATGAGCCTGCCGGACTGGCTCGTCGCGCTCCCCGACGCCGACGCCTCGCGCGCGATCGACGCGTGGGCGATCGGCCAGCGGGGAATCGCGGGCCTGGAGCTGATGGAGCGCGCCGCCCACGGGCTCGCCGACATCGTGCAGGCCGCGGTGCCTGACGGCCTGGTGGTCGTCTGCTGCGGATCGGGCAACAACGGCGGCGACGGCTATGCGGCGGCGCGGATCCTGAGGTCCGCCTGGCGCGAGGTGCGCGTGCTGCAGGTGACCGATCCCGATCGTCTTGGCGGCGACGCGCTGACCCAGGCGCAGCGGCTCGTCGGCGACCCGACGCTCCCGTTCAGCGCCGCCGCGCTCGACGGTGCCGCGGTGGTCGTC
>JBBRFO010000099.1:0-9786 GCA_038224135.1 Solirubrobacterales bacterium | reverse complement strand
CGGCTTCGCGATCTCCGGCATCGTCCAGGCCTGGGTCCCGCGCGAGCGGATCGAAGGCGCCCTCTCCGGCCAGGGCTTCGCCCCGATCGCCAAGGCGACCGGGCTTGGCGCCGCCTCCTCCTCCTGCTCCTACGCGGCGATCGCGATCGCCAAGTCGCTGTTCCAGAAGGGTGCCTCGGCGGTCACCGCGCTGGCCTTCCAGTTCGCCTCGACCAACCTGGTCTGGGAGCTCGGCCTCGTCCTCTGGGTGCTGATCGGGTGGCAGTTCACGCTCGCCGAGTTCGTCGGCGGCGTCGTCCTGATCGCGCTGATGGCGGTGCTCTTGCGCCGCTTCGTCTCGACCCAGCTCGAGGAGGAGGCCCGCCGCCACGCCCGGGAGGCGCAGGCGGGCCATGAGCACGGCGGTGGGGAGGGTCCGGGCCTCAGCTGGCGCCAGCGGATCGCCTCGCGCGAGTCCTGGGCCGAGGTCGGCGGCAACTTCCGCGGCGACTGGATGATGCTCTGGAAGGAGATCACGCTCGGCTTCCTGCTCGCGGGGTTCATCGCCCAGTTGGGCAACGGGTTCTTCGAGTCACTGTTCCTGCGCAACGCGCCGGCACCGCTGCCGACGATCGAGAACGTGCTGATCGGCCCGTTGATCGCGATCTTCAGCTTCGTCTGCTCCGTCGGCAACGTGCCGCTCGCCGCGGTGCTGTGGTCCGGCGGGATCAGCTTCGCCGGCGTGCTGGCGTTCCTCTTCGCCGACCTCGTCGTCCTGCCGATCATCGCGATCTACCGCAAGTACTACGGCACCGCGTTCGCCATGCGGATCACGGCGCTGATGCTCGTGACCATGGTCCTCGCCGCGCTGGTGATCGACGCCCTGTTCAGCGCCGCGAACATCATCCCGACGCACCGGCCGACGCGCGACGACGTGTTCAGCAGCATCGCGCTGGACTACAAGTTCTTTCTCAACATCCTCGGCGCCGTGATCTTCACCGCGCTGTTCTGGCTGACCTCACGCCGCGGCGTGACCGACCCCGTCTGCGGGATGACGGTCGACCGCGGCAAGGCCGTCACGCTGGAGGTCGACGGCGAGGTCTTCCACTTCTGCTCGGACCACTGCCTGCACGCATTTGAGGCCGATCCGGCGCGGTACGTGGGCGCGGCGTCAGTCGCGCCAGCCGGTGCACGGACCTGACGCGTCGCAGAACGACGTGCAGCGCGCCGCTCGGACAGCGCCGCACCACCTCGGCGACGGCGTCGGGCGCGGCACCGTCGGGGTTGATCCACGGACGCGGGGCCGTGTCGAAGGCCGACGGCAGCCCGCGCACGCACTCGGCGGCGTGCAGGCAGCGCGCCGCGTCGAACGTGACCTCGACCTGCGCGCCGCTTTGATGCTCACAGCCCGAACTCCCCGCGCTGCGCCTGCGGCACGAGATCGACGTACTCCGGGTGACGCTGCACGTAGGCGTTGACGAATGGACAGAACGGCAGCACCGCCAGGCCGCGGCTCCGCGCGTCGTCGAGCGCGAAGCCGGTCAGCTGCGACGCCAGGCCCTGGCCCTCGAACGCGTCGTCGATCTCGGTGTGGATGAAGGCGATCAGCCCCGGACGCGCGCCGTACTGGGCGAACCCGGCACGCGCACCGTCGGCTGCGATCTCGTAGCGCTCGTCGTCGGGGTTGTCAGCGACCGTGACGTCCACACGCCGGATCTTCGCAAACGCCGTACCCCGGCTCTCAGAGCAGCTTGCTGATGCCGTTCACGGCCGCCTTGCCGAGCACGATCTCGGCGACGATCCCGGCGACGCCGACGACGAGGCCGACGGCGACGATCGCGATGTCCTCGAGCAGGACGCCGAGCGAGACGAGCACGACGCCGAGCGCCGGCAGCGTGTCGAGGCCCGAGAACGGCGGCGCAAAGAACGCGCCGGCGGTGAACGCGATCACGACCAGACCGAAGGCGGCGTTCGTCAGGCGGCGGTCGAACACCCAGGCCATGCGTGGGCGCGAGAAGCGCTCCAGCCAGCGGATCACCTTCAGCAGCGCTGAGATGAACTTCTGCTGCTTCGGGCCGCCGAGATTCAGCCCCATCCAGCGCTCAGGGATCCACGGATGCTCGCGACCGATGATGAGCTGCGCAGCCGTCAGCACCGCGATGACGTCGAAGACGTGCGTGGCGCCGCCGGTCGGGATCGGGAGCGCCGAGACGCCGAGCAGCAGGACGAACAGGATCGCGAACGTCTTCTCCTCGAAGACGTCGGTGAGCCCTCCGAGTGTCTTGTCACCGTCGCCGGTCAGCCACGCGTCGAGCTGGTCGCTGAGCGGCGCCGAGGGGTCGGGTCGGTCGTGAGGGGCGTTGGGGGCCGCGAGCTGCGTGGACATGATGGGGTGGGTCGCCTTTCGACGGCGCGGGCACAGGTGCGGCCGGCCACTGATGATGTGTGCCCAGGATGACGCTGCCGGCAAACCTCCGATAAACGACCCTGCCGAGCTCACCGAGCCCGGTCGGCTTCCGCCGCCCGCAGCTGACGGCTGGTCCGTGCAGGAGCGCTGACCGGGCGCGGCGGTCCGTCAGCCGCCGCGCTCGGCGTTGATGAACAGGCTTCGTCATGCAGCGTTCGCACGGCCGTCGTGCGACAACGTGGAGGCACCGAGGACGGCCGGATTGCCCGACGTGCCGGGACGGCGCCGACCGCGTCTGCTCAGGGCGCGACGTCCACCGTCGTGACCGGCAGCTTCAGGTGGGCGAGCCGGTGCGGCAGGTCCACGTGAAACCACCGCTCGATCGGATGCGGCGCCTGCGCGACGATGATCTCCTCGATCGGCTCGTGGAAGATCACGGCGTCGACGACGTCCATCGGATCGTGCCGGATCGACACGGACGCGATGACCGGACCGCCCGCGGCGGCCTCGATCGCCGGCAGCGCATCGGCCAGCGCCTGCTCTGCGGCCTCGGCCTTGTCGCGACGTTCGGGACGCATCGGGTGCCACTCGGCGGGGGCCGGGTTGGGGACGACGACGCGGAACTGCACCGGACCTCGTTCGGCACGGGCGTGCATCGCGGCCAGCAGTGCGGGGTCGGCGGCCGTCCGATCGGCGAGAACCAGGACGCGTACGGCCTTGTCGGTGTTCACGGGTGCTGCTCCTTCTGGTTGATGCTGGGTTTCCGCACTGCCGCTCTCAGATCGTGGCGCCCTCGGGGACCGCCGGCGTCTGGTCGATGCGGGTCACGCTGAGGTAGACCACGAGCGACAGGATCGTCGCCAGGAAGATGTAGCTCGTCGTATTCGTCCCGAGCCCGAGTCCGCCGTCCTTCTTGGCCTGCGACAGGTAGTCACCGATTGACGCGCCGAGCGGCCGCGTGAGGACGTACGCGGCCCAGAAGGCGAAGATCGCGTTGAGCCCGAACCGCAGGTGCGCGACGGTGACGACGGCGATCGCGCCGCCGAACAGCAGGATCGACTTGAAGTACCCCAGGCCGCTCGTCTCGGCGATGTAGTCGCCGGCGGCGGTGCCGAGGGCGAACGTGAAGAGGACCGTGACCCAGTAGAAGATCTCGCGTCGGAGCGTGAGGATCGTGTGGATCGAGAGCGTTCGCTCGACGCTCCACCAGGCCGCGAAGCTGGCGGCCGTCGCGATCGAGAAGACGATCGTCGTCGTCTGCAGCGCCACGCCGTGGTTGTCGACCAGGTTGTCGGTGATGAGTGTGCCGACGACGCTGATCAGCACGATCCCCGACCAGTAGAACAGCGGCACGTAGCGGTTGAACGCGAAGACCACGAGCAGCACCACGATCAGGATCGCGCCCGTGTAGTACGCCAGCGTCGCGTCGCTCAGGGTGTACCTCGTTGCGAGGTTGTCGGCACCGGTCTCGCCGACCGTCGTGCAGAGGATCTTGATGATCCAGAAGAAGATCGTGACTTCGGGGACCTTGTTCAGGATGTTGCGGCCAAAGAGTTTGGCGTCCGCTGTGCGCGCGCCAGGCGTGGTTGTGCTCATGGCCGGGAGGGTGGCGATCCAGACCTGACGAGGGCCTGAACGGGTCGGTGTCCGGCTGTCGACGTCTACAGTCCGTGGTGCGTGCCCGCTCGTTGTCTCGCTCCAACGGTCGCTCTGCTCGCGGCTGTCGCCGCCGCTCTGTTGTCGCTCGCCGGTCCCGCGTCCGCGGCCGGCGATCCCGTCTGCTCGCTCTACGCATCGACCGCGGGTTCGCGGTCGGCGAAGGGCACGGTCGCCGCGCCCCTGGCCACGCCGCAGCAGCTCGTCGATGCGCTGCGACCCGGGGAGACGGGCTGCCTGCGCGGCGGGACGTACGCGGTCCCGACTGTGCGGCTCGGGAGCGGCGGAAGCCCGTCTGCACCGCTGACGCTGATGAGCTATCCCGGCGAGCGCGCGACGATCAGCGTCGGCACCGACGTCTACGTCGTCAAGGGCGGCGACTCCTGGACGCTGCGCAACCTGACGTTCATCGCAGATCCCGCGTCGTCGCGGGTGTCGCTCGCCATGATCCAGGATCTGGCGAACCACACGACGTGGCAGGGGAACGACATCTCCGCCGGCAGCCGCGTCACCTGCATGATCGTCGGGTCGCAGGAGCCGGACTGGCGTGCGCAGGCCGTCGGCACGGTCATCGACGGCAACCGGATCCACGACTGCGGCGATCCGGCGCAGGGCAATCAGCAGCACGCCGTGTACGTCGCCAATGCACGCGGCGCGCAGATCACGAACAACATCATCTGGAACGCCTCGGCCTACGCGGTGCATCTGTACCCGGACGCCGACGGCGCGACGATCGCCCACAACGTCATCGACGGGTCGGGCTGGGCCGGGATCGTCTGGTCTGCCGACGACCACGACGCCGCGCTGCGCGACGACAACGACCAGGCGTTCGCGAACATCATCACCGGCGGCTCCCGCTGGGCGCTCGACGTCCGCTGGACGACGGGTGAGGGCACCGGGAACAGCGCGCACGACAACTGCCTCTGGGGCAACGCGTTCGGAAGCCTCAACGGGACGCTCGCGGCCGTGGCGACGTCCGGCAATGTCGAAGCCGATCCGCTCTTCGCCGACGCCGCCGCGCACGACTATCGGCTGAATCCGGCCAGCCCGTGCCTGGCCGTCGTCGGCTACGACACCGCCGCTCGGCTGGCCGCGCCGGCCGGCGGCACTCCGCGCGTCCCCGCGGAGGCACCGCGAATCGGCCCCAGCCCGGAAGAGCCGGGGGCGTCGGCCGGCACCCACGCCGAGCGGCGACGGTCCGGCGTCACGGTCACTGCACGGCTGACGGTGATCGGTACGCGGATCCTCGTGCGCGGAACCGTCGCGCCGGCGCGCGAGGGCTGGTGGCTCGCTGCCCGCCGGCAGACGCGGTCGGGCTGGGAGAGCATCGCCCGCACCAGACTGACCGTGAGCGCCCCGGGCCGCTCGGCCTACCGCATCACGCTCGGGCGAGCGCGCCGCGCGTCGCGCATTCGGCTCGTGGTCACGCGCCCGGGCGCGCACCTGGCGCTCGGGCACAGCCGTCTGCTGCGGCTCGCCGCCCGCTGAACACAAAACCGCCGCTGCGCGTGGGGGAAGAGCGCAGCGGCGGTTGTGTTGTGCGCACGGCCGGTGTTGCCACCGCGCGACGTTGGGGAAGACTTTCGAGTTGCCGGCGGTCCTGAGCGATCGCCGGCGGGTAGGTCCGCTGTTGAGACCGGCGACCGACGAAAAGGTCACGGACGGATATGGCGAAGCCATGAACCCCTGCTGGTGCGCACGCGGTACGGTCCGGATCTTGAGCGCCCGGAGCCACCCAGTTCGGCGTCGTACCGACCACGTGAATTTCATCGGGCGGGCAGTTGCAGCTGCGGTGCTGACGCTGGCGATCGCGGCCGCAGCCGTTCCTGGCCCGGCGCGCGCGACATGGTACGGGAGCACGATGCGCGGGTCGGCGAACGCGTCGTACGGGTGCGAGGCGGCGACGATCTTCGGGCCGCTCGGCGGCGTGCAGCTCGCGCCGTCCAACCAGACGTCGTGCACGTACCAGCATGGCGGCTACTACGGGTCGCCGCGGCTGGGATCGGTCGTTCCGTCGACGGGCCGGATCCGGCGGATCCGCGTCCGCTCCGGTCCGAGCCCCGCGCTGCTGCGGCTGACGATCCTCACGGGGTCGAGCCGGATCAACACGCTGACCGGGCAGGACATCCCCGGGACGTACACCTGCTGCACGGCGAGGTACGTCGGCCCGGCATTCCGCCCGGCGGCCAACCGGCTGAGTGTGCGCCACGTCAATGTCCCGGTGTACGTCACGCGCTCCAACCAGCTGCAGATCCGGACCCACGCCTCGGACATCGTCGCGATCAGTGCCTTCGGCTCCGGGTCGCTGCCGCTGCGGATCGATCAGAACGTCGGCAGCCTCGTGTCCGGGTCGCCGCTGGCAAACGGATTCTGGTCGGCGACCGCCAAGGGCGAACCCCGTGTGGACGGCTACCGGATGCCGGGCATCGACGTCCTGCTCGGGTGGGACTTCCGCCGCGGGCGGTAAGCGGCGCGGAGTTTCGCGTGTCAGCGCTCAGCCGGCGTGTCCGGCCAGGTCCCGCGCCACCTCGAGCACGAGTCGCACGTCGTCCGGCGTCGTGCGGAAGTTGACGAAGCAGACGCGCAGGCAGACGCGCCCGTCGATCGTCGCGGGCGCAAGGTAGACGCGGCCGTCGGCCTGGATCGCCCGGGCCAGGCGCAGGTTGTGATCGTCGACATCGCGGACTCCCGCCGGCGCATGCCGAAAGCAGACCGTCGAGAGCATCGGACGATGCAGCGCCTCGAACGCCGGGTCGGCGTCGATCAGGCTCATCAGCAGGCGTGCGTTGTCGATCCCCCGCTGGATCCACACCCGCAGCGCCCCGGCGCCATGGACGCGGAAGAGCAGCCACAGCTTCAATGACCGCATCGGGCGCGAGTACTCGAGTGTGAGGTCGACGGGGTTGGGCGCGCCATCGCGGTGGAGCATGTACGTCTCCTCGTGCGCGAACGCGGCCTCCAGCACAGCCTCATCCTGGACGAGCAGGACGCTGCAGCTCTTCGGCACGCCGAGCCATTTGTGCGCGTCCAGCGTCGCGGAGTCCACGCGGTCGATCCCGGCGAACAGCGCCGCCGCGCCCGGGGTCGCCGCGGCGGGCAGCCCGTAGGCGCCGTCCACGTGCAGCCAGACGCCGTGGCGCTCGCAGATCGGGAGCAGATCGGCGATCCGGTCGACGGCGCCCGTCAGCGTCGTACCGGCTGTGGCCACCACGGCGACGGGGATCACGCCGCTGGACCGGTCGCGAGTGATCGCCTGCTCGAGCGCCTCGGGAGCCATCCGGCGCTCGCCGTCGATCGCGACGCGGCGGACACTGGCCGAGCCCAGGCCGCTCACCTCGGCCGCGCGAACGATTGACTGATGGGCTTCCGTCGAGCAGTACAGCGCGCCGCCGCGGTCGGGCACGCCCGTTGCTCGTGACCCCGGCATCGCGCGCTCGCGGGCCGCGAGGACCGCGCTGAGGTTGGACACCTGCCCACCGCTGGTGAACCCACCGCGCGCCTGCGGGTGGCCGACGAACGCGGCCGTCCACCGCGACGCCTGCGCCTCGAGGATTGCGGCCGCGGCCGAATGGCCTGCGAGATTCACGTCGTAGGTGGCTGCGAGGGCGTCGCCGACGGTCCCCGCCGCCATGCCGGTCGAGCCGACGTAGGCCAGGTTCAGCGGCCGCGCCGGCGAGACACTCGCGTCCAGCACCCGCGCCGCGTCGTGGATCGCGGCGGCGGGGTCGCCGGGCTGCTCGGGGAGCGCCTCGGCCAGCCGCTCGGCCAGAGCCTCGCCCAGCACCGCCTCGCTGTGTCGCGCGCTGTCGAACGACGCCCATGCCGCCCGGATCGCTTGCGATGCCAAGTCGAGCAGCTCGGCGCGGTCCGGCGCCGCATCCGGCGCGAGCCCTGCCGTGAGTACCCGCTCGTCCACGCGGCCGAGGCTAACGCGGCCCGGACGCGTGTGCTGCGCTGTCCCGTGCGATCGTGGCCCGTGTGCCCGACCCGATCGCAATGGAGTCAGGCGGCGACGGAGTCGTGAATGACGGCCTCGACGACTACCGCGCCAAACGCGACTTCGCGGCAACGCCGGAGCCGGCTCCCGCGCGCCGCCGGGCACCCGCGGGCCGGCGCTTCGTCGTCCAGGAGCACAGCGCCACGCGGCTGCACTGGGATCTGCGCCTGGAGCACGAGGGCGCGCTGGCCTCGTGGGCGCTGCCGCGCTTCGTGCCCGGCGAGTCGGGCGACAACCGCATCGCGGTCCGGACCGAGGACCATCCGCTGGAGTACCTCGAGTTCCGCGGTGAGATCCCAAAGGGGTCCTACGGCGCCGGGACGATGACGATCTACGACAGCGGCACGTACGAGCTGCTCAAGTGGGAGCCGCGCAAGGTCGAGGTCGAGCTCCACGGCGAGCGCCTGAGCGGCCGCTGGGCGCTGTTCGCGACCGGCGACGAGGGATCCGACGAGTGGATGATTCACCGGATGGGCGCGCCGCTGGACCCGGACGCGGAGCCGATGCCGCAGGTCATCGCGCCGATGCTGGCGACGCCGGGGAAGCTTCCGGCCGGCGAGGGGTGGGCCTTTGAGGTCAAGTGGGACGGCGTGCGGGCGATCTGCCGCTCCGAGCCCGGGCGGCTGACGCTGTGGGCGCGCTCGGGGACGGAGGTGACGGCGCGGTATCCCGAGCTCGCGGCGCTGAACCGCGCGCTCGGTGCCCATGCGGCCGTGCTCGACGGTGAGATCGTCGTCCTCGACGAGCGCGGTCGTCCGAGCTTCCAGGCGCTCCAGCCGCGGATCCACCTGGAGGACGGCAAGCGCGTCGCTCGCATGGCGAAGGACACGCCGGCGACCTACGTGATCTTCGATCTGCTGTGGCTCGACGGGCACTCTGTGGTCGACCAGCCCTACGTGCGCCGGCGCGAGCTGCTCGCCGAACTCGGCCTTACCGGCACGGCATGGCGCACGGCGGAGACGTTCCCTGCCGGCATCGCCCCCGAACGGATGCTCGCGGCGGTCCGCGAGCTGGAGCTCGAGGGGATCGTCGCCAAGCGGCTCGACGGCGTCTACGCGCCGGGCCGGCGCAGCCACGACTGGGTCAAGGTGCGCGACCGGCGCACGGCCGACCTCGTGATCGGCGGCTGGCTGCCCGGGAAGGGCGGGCGCGCCGGACGCATCGGCGCGCTGCTCGTCGGCGAGCCTGGGGAGGGCGGCGCGCTGCGGTACGTCGGCCGCGTCGGATCGGGCCTGACCGAATCGCAGATCGCTGACCTCGGCACGCGGCTGAGCGGGCTCGTGCGCGAGGACTCGCCGTTCGCCGCCGGCCCGGCCCCGCCGGGCGATGCGCGCTGGGTCGAGCCGCGGCTGCTCGCGCAGGTCGGATTCACCGAGCGCTCACGGCAGGGCATCCTGCGCCATCCTGTCTGGCTCGGGCTGCGCGACGACGTCGGTGCCCCGCTGGTGCTCGAGGACGAACGATCGGTGCGCGGTCGGCGCGAGGCGACGGCGATCGTCGGTCAGCGGGAGCTGCGCGTGACGAACCTCGACAAGGTCCTGTTCCCGGCGACCGGAACGACCAAGCGTGAGCTGATCGAGTACTACGCCGCGATCGCGCCGGTGCTCGTCCCGCACCTGCGCGGCCGGCCGCTGACGCTCAAGCGCTATCCCGACGGCGTCGACGGCGAGGCGTTCTACGAGAAGCGAGCGCCGTCGCATCGCCCCGACTGGGTGAGCACCGCGGAAGTGACCGGCAAGGACGGCGT
>JBBRFO010000098.1:0-10216 GCA_038224135.1 Solirubrobacterales bacterium | reverse complement strand
CGTTCCCCATGCCTGCTCCCACGGGGAATCGCTTCCTCCGGGAACGGGTCTCCTCACGCGCCTCGGTGCGCGACTCGACCCCGCCGTCAGTCGCCTCTTCCATCGTCGCGCCAGCCTAGTCCGCGAACGCGGTTCATGCAGACACGAGAGTCGCCGGCGCCCCCATCCGTGGGTCCCCTTGGCGCCGGCGCTCTCGTGCTTCCCCTTACCGTGCGGAGTCGCGCCCGTCCCCCAGACGTTCGCGTGCTCCTCCCCCCGAGGTCAGCGGACCTGCTTCCTGACGTCCGCGTATCGCGGCCAGGTCCAGGCTGATCAGCAGCTCGGCGGCCTCGATGAGGCAGAGCCACGCGAGCTCGAGCTGGTCGGCATTGCCATCCTCGGAGTCTTGGAGCAGCGCGCCGCAGTGGCGCAGGACCGCGCAGGCCCAGGCGAGCGAGTCGACGGCCTCGTGCACGAGGTCGTGGCGGACCGTCGGGCCGGTCGCCTCGAGTTCGTCGAGGGCCTGCTCGCCGAGCGCGGCGGCGGCATGGTCGTGGCGCATCGCCTCGGCGATCAGCAGTCTCGAGACGGACGCAGATCGCGCGGTGGCGCCGGCGACGTGGGCCAGTTCGGCGGCGGCGAGCGTCAGCGCGATGGCGGGCGGATCAGGCAGATCGACGCTGCGGTCCAGGAAGTCCTGGATCGTCGCGGCCCGCGCGCAGGCAAGCTGCAGATAGAGCTGGGGGAGGGTGAGCTCCTCCGCTCGCAGGTCGGTGAGGATGATCTCGGTGGTGTCGTCGTGGTCGGACATCACCCCCTTGTCGTGCGCAGGGGCCGTTCTCCCCCCTGCGAGTTTCAGCCGGTCCGATCAGCGCTCGAAGCCGAACTCCTGCGCCCCGTCCTGCGTGGGCTGCTTCGTTGTCGGGGCCGGACGTGCCGCCGGTGCCGTCGTCGTGGCCGGCGCGGTCGTCGGCGCTGCGGTCGGTGCGGTCGCCGGCGTGGCGGTGCTGGTCGCGGCGATGCGGCGCGCCGGGCGCCGTTGCGCCGGGCGAGCCGGTTTCTTGGCGGCGGCCGGCGCTGCCGCACCGCCGGGCGGCGTGGCCGGCCGGACCGTCGTCGTGCGGACGACCGCCGCCGGCTTGCTCGCGGCGTGGTGGGACTGGTGCGAGGCGACCGTGTAGACACCGAACCCGCCGGCCGCCACGGCCAGGCTGGCCGCCGCTGCGATGCCTGCCGTGCCGATGCCGCCACCGGCCCCCGCCGATCCCGCACCGGCGGCGGCGCCGCCCGCGCCGCCGGATGCCGCCCCGCCCGCGGCGGCGACAGCCGCCCCGGCTCCAAGTCCCAGCGCGCCGAGCAGCGCGAGCGCCAGCCCCGCGGGCGGTGCGACCGCCGCGACCCCGCGCAGGCCGCGCACGTAACCACGACAGCCGGAGCACTCCCGCAGGTGCGCATCGGCGAGCGCCCAGCGCTCGCCGTGGGGATCCAGCACGCCGAACGCGTAGGCCTTCATCAGCGATTCGCGCGTGTCGCACCACGAGCCCTCGCGGATGTCCTCGACCAGCACCGCGACCTTGCGCGATGCGCCGTCCATCAGCTTCTCCATTCGCTGCGGCGAGACGCCGAGCAGCTCGGCGGCCTCCGGGCGCGAGCAGCCCTGGATGTAACAGAGGGTCACGGCCGCGCGCTCGCGATCGTCGAGCCGCTCGCGCATCCCTTCCATGAAGTGGCGCAGCTGCGTGTGGTCGTCGAGCTGGGCCGGTAGGTCGATGTCGGAGCCGACCGCGGTCAGGTCGACGGCGTCGGCACGGCGCTCGGGGTGCAGCCGGCGGACCTCCTCGATCGCGCGCCGGTAGGAGGCCTGGACGAGGAAGCCGCCGTGATTCTCGATCGGCTCGTCTTCGGCCAGGTGCAGGTACAGGCCGTGCCAGGCCTGGTTGTAGAAGGCCTCCAGATCGACGTCGTCGAAGCGCAGGCCGCTCGTGCCGAGCTTCGTCCGCAGCGCCGCGAGCGTCGGGGCGCGCAGCGCGGCGTACTCGCGATCGAGCACCGCCTCGGCGCTCGATCGCCGGCGACCGGCGAGGACTGCCATCAGGGCGCGACCGCCACGCTGATCTGCGCCGAGTTCGCTGTCGGCCACGGCCAGATGTCGCCCGCCCGTTCGACCCGCGCGCGGAAGCGGTAGTCCGCCGGGCGCGTCGTGCCGCGGAAGCGGTAGCGCCAGGTTGCCACGCCGGCCCGGTCGGCCTGGAGCGAGGCGACGGTCGCCCAGCGATGACCGATCACGGACTGCACGAGCACGACCTTGCCGCGAACTCCCGCGCCGGCGCCGGCGATCTTTGCGCGCAGCGTCATCGTCGAGCCGTTGTGCAGGCTGCGATCGGCGACGCTCGCGGTGACCTTCAGCGGCTCGAGCAGGCCAGCCTCGGCCGGCTGCGCCGCCCGCTGGGCGGCGTCGTCGACCTCGAAGCGCAGGATGCGCGATGGCTTGGCGGCGGGCAGCGAGAAGCGCCCGGCCGCGTCCGTGGTCAGCGTCTGCTCGCTCTTCAGCGCCGAGCGGTACACGCCGAACGCATGACTGCGGACGAGCACCTGGACGCCGGGGACGGGATCCCCCGTCGCGCCGCGGACAACGCCGGCGACCGCCGCGCCGGCGCGGCCCAGACTGACCGTGGCGTGATCGAGCGCGATCGTGACGGGTGCCGGAGCGCTCGTGGCGCCGCCGGCCGCGCCGCCACCGCGCGTGACCGCGACGATCGGCGCGGAAGGTCCGGTGGTGACGTTGCCGGCCGCATCGACCGCCCGCACGCGCACCTCATGGCTGCCGAGCGCCAGTGCCGCTGCATCGATCGCAAAGCGCGCCGTCTGCGCGGCCGGGCACGGTGCCGGCTCGGTGTACGGCTCGCGACAGGTCGCCGTCGCGGTCCGCTGGAGTTCGACTCCGTCGATCTGCAGCGCGGCGGCCGCGACGCCGCCGCCGGCGTCCGTGACCTCGGCGGTGATCGTCGCCAGCCCGCTCGCGGCATCGACGCTGACGACCGGTGCGGCGGCGGCCGGGAGCACCTCGTCGCGCACGTCGACGCGGGCGCGGAACAGCCGCACCTCGGCGCGCGCCGGGGCGCCGTCGACCGGCAGACAGCCCAGCGGCGCGCCGCAGCGAGCGGCGACGACCAGCCCGCTGCTGTCGGTCGTCCGCGTCAGCAGGTTGCCGGGATCGAGCGGCGAGGCCGCCGTCCCGAAGCTGCAGCCGGCGGCCGGGCAGCCCGCGTCGATCGCAGCCGGGGCGCCGGGCGCGTCGGACGCAACGCCGGCCTGGTGATCGGCGGCGATCAGCGCCTGCGCGGTATCGGCCGCGAGTTCGATCCGGTAGCCGCTGATCGTCGCTCCCGTGGGCAGCAGAAAGCGAAATCCGCGCGTCGTCCCGTCCGGGCCGTCGGTCCCGAGCAGCTGCGCCCGCAGCGAGCCCCCGGTCGAGCAGGTGTCGGACGTGCCGGCCGGATCGACCCCGGCGCTCCAGGCGCGCGTCGACGCCGCCGAGCCGTCCGGCCCACGACACGACCAGACGCTGTACGACGCCGCCGACGCGCTCGACGCCACGACGACGCCGACCGCCAGCACCGCGGCACAGGCGGTCACGAGCAGGCGGATACGGACTCCCATACGAGGCATCCTCCCCGCTCTGCCCCCCGCGCGCCAGTCCGAACCGCGCGGGTGGTCCGGTTCGGCGCTCAGATCACAGCCCGTCGGTCAGAGCCCTAACCCTTGAACGCCGAGCTCGTCGAA
Organism: Solirubrobacterales bacterium; assembly: GCA_038224135.1. Taxonomy (GTDB): domain Bacteria; phylum Actinomycetota; class Thermoleophilia; order Solirubrobacterales; family Solirubrobacteraceae; genus F1-60-MAGs163. Next base: position 6,454 of record JBBRFO010000098.1, on the reverse strand, counting down.
CCCGATGTGATGCGCCAATTCGTGACGCACCGTGATCGTCACCTGCTCGCGCAGCAGGTCCGGGTCATGGCCGAAGTCGCGCCGCAGCGTGTCGCGGAAGATCACGATCCGGTCGGGGTAGTTGTCGCGGGTGGCGCCGTCGCCCTGGTACAGCCCGTACGCCCGGTGCCGGCGGCCCTTGTCGCTGATGACGACGGCGACGTTGCGGTTCAGTGCCTCGCGCAGGAGGTCGGGCAGGTCGTCGAGCGCCTCACGGACGAGCTCCTCGAAGTCGCTGTCGACCAGTGGGTCGAGGTCCATGAACTCAAGCTCGTCGGGGTCGGCGGCGACCCCGTCGCGCGCCAGGCGCTCACTCTCGATGACGAGCGCCTCGAAGTCGTCCTCGTCCTCCGGGTCACTCCAGTCGGCCAGCCGCAGGCCGATCGTGATCGCGCCGCCGAAGATGACGATCACGACGAGGCCGATGACGCCGGCAGTCTGCATCAGCTTGGCGAACGGGTTGCTGCTGAACCCGCCGAGGAACGCCGCCGCCGTCAGGCCGGCGCACAGGGCGACGACGGCGGCGAGCAGCGTGCGGCGGGTCGTGCTCATCCGCTCATGTACCGCGAGATCACCAGGCGCTGGATCTCGTTGGTGCCCTCATAGATCTGCGTGATCTTGGCGTCGCGCATCATCCGCACGACCGGATCCGCGCTGACGTAGCCGTAGCCGCCGAGCACCTGGACCGCTTCGACGGTGACCCACATCGCCGTATCCGATGCGATCAGCTTGGCCATCGACGTCCACTTGCCCAGGCCCGGCTCGTTGCGGTCCGCCGCGCACGAGGCGCGGTAGGTCAGTTCGCGCGCGGCGGCCGTGCGGGCCTCCATCTCGGCGAGCTTGAAGGCGATCGCCTGGTGCTGGTTGATCGGCTTGCCGAAGGTGACGCGCTCCTTGGCGTACTGGTTGGCGTAGTCGATCGCGCCCTGGGCGATGCCGACGGCCTGCGCGGCGGCGCCCAGCCGCGTGCGCTCCAGCGTGCCGAGCGCGACCTTGAGCCCGCCGTGGACCTCGCCGATGACGTTCTCGGCTGGGATGCGGACGTCCTCGAAGACGGGCGAGCCGGTCGGCGAGCCCTTGATCCCCATCTTCTTCTCGAGCTTGCCGACGCTGAAGCCGGGACGGTCCTTCTCGACGACGAACGCCGTCGTCTTGCGGCCCTCGCGGTCGGTGCTCGCCAGCACGACGTAGAAGTCGGCGATCCCGGCGTTGGTGATCCAGGCCTTCTGCCCGTTGATGACCCACTCATCGCCGTCGAGCTTGGCGCTCGTCCGCATCGCGGCCGGGTCCGATCCGGCTTCGGGCTCGGACAGCGCGAACGCCGGCGACCACTCGCCACTCGCACACTTCGGCAGGAACCGCGCCTTCAGCTCGTCGGAGCCGAACAGCGTGATCGGCAGCGTCCCGAGCTCCTGCACCATCAGGATCAGCGAACTCGACGCACAGGCCTTGGCGATCTCCTCGACGGCGATCGACTGCATCAGCGTGCCGGTGCCGGTTCCGCCGTGCTCCTCCGCGAACGGCAGCCCGAGGATGTCGTTCTCCGCGAACAGCTTGCGGATGTCCCACGGGTAGGCCGACTCGGCGTCGATGTCGTGCGCGCGCGGCGCAACCTTCTCCTGAACGATCTGGCGGATCGTGTCGCGGAAGTCGAGCAGATCCTGCGGGATCTCGTAGGCGTCGGTCAGTGTGGCGGACATTCCGCCAAGAGTACGCCAGCCGCGACCCCGCTCAGCCGGGCGGCGCGTAGGCTCCCGCCGCGATGAGCTGGGAGCCCGAACTGGAGGAGCTGCGCCGCCGGCAGGCGCTCGCGCGGGAGCTCGGCGGCGCCGAGCGGGTCGCGCGGCAACGGGCCGCCGGCAAGCTGACGGTCCGTGAGCGGATCGACCGCGTGCTCGACGACGGCAGCTTCCACGAGACGGGCGGCCTGGCCGGCGCCGGCGAGTACGACGAGGCCGGCGAGCTGACCGGGTTCCTGCCGGCCAACATGGTGATCGGCCAGGGCCGGATCGACGGGCGCCGGACCGTCGTGCAGGCCGACGACTTCACCGTCCGCGGCGGCGCCGCCGATGCGGCGATCTGGGAGAAGATGGTCTGGGCCGAACGCGCCGCGCACGAGCTGCGCGTGCCACTCGTGCGACTGGTCGACGGCACCGGCGGTGGCGGCAGCGTCAAGACGCTGGAGACGATGGGCTTCTCCTACGTCCCGCCGCTGCCGGGGTTCGATCTGGCGGTCGAGAACCTCAGCCGCGTGCCGGTCGTCGCCGCCGCGCTGGGACCGTGCGCGGGGCTCGGCGCGGTGCGGGTCGTGCTCTCGCACTTCTCGGTGATCGTCCGCGGCAGCGCGCAGCTGTTCGTCGCCGGCCCGCCGGTCGTCGCGGCGGCGATGGGCGAGTCGCCGGACAAGGAGACGCTCGGCGGCGCTCGGGCGCAGACCAAGGCCGGCGCGGTCGACAACGAGGCGGCCGACGAGGACGACGCGCTCGATCAGCTGCGGCGCTTCCTGTCCTACCTGCCCGGCAGCGCCTGGGAGGCGCCGCCGATCGCCGCGTCGACCGACGATCCGAGCCGCCGCGACGACGAGTTGCTGTCGATCATCCCGCGCGACCAGCGCCAGCCGTACGACATGCGCCGGATCATGGAACTCGTCTGCGACCGCGGGTCGCTGTTCGAGGTCGGCCGCCGCTTCGGCCCGCCGCTGATCACCGCACTCGCGCGGCTCGACGGGCGGCCGGTCGGCGTCCTGGCGTCCGATCCCAAGCACTACGGCGGCGGGCTGACCGCTGACGCCTCGGACAAGCTCGCGCGGTTCACCGACCTCTGCGACGCCTTTCGCCTGCCGGTGCTGAACCTCGTCGACCAGCCGGGCTTCGTGATCGGGACCGACTCCGAGCGGCGCGGCACGATCCGCCGCGGCGCCCGCGCGCTGAGTGCCGTCGTCCAGGCGCGGACGCCGTGGTGCTCGGTGCTGGTGCGCAAGGTCTACGGCGTCGCCGGCGCCGGGCACGGCGACGGGTCGCGGCTGAACCTGCGCTTCGCCTGGCCGTCGGGTGCCTGGGGTTCGCTGCCGATCGCCGGCGGCCTGGAGGCCGCATACAGACGTGAGCTGGAGGCGGCCGACGATCCGGTCGCGTTGCGCGCCGAGATCGAAGCGCGGCTGATGCGGGTGGTCTCCCCGTTCCGCACCGCCGAGCGCTTCTCGGTCGAGGAGATCATCGACCCGCGCGAGACGCGGGCCGTCGTGTGCGACTGGGCCGTGCGGGCGCACGAGCTGGTCGCGCTGGACGCTGGTGGCGGCCCGGTGGCTCGGGGGACTCGCGCGTAGGGGTGAGGCCCAGCGCGCTGGGGCGGGACGAACAGCGGGCATCGAGGGTGAGCGGACCGTGTGCTTGCGCTCTCCACTGCAGGCTGGCGGGGGTGGGCCGTTTTGAGGACCACAGTGGTCGTCAAAACGGCCCACCCCTCGATGCCCGCTGTTCGGCAACGCCGGCGCGCGCCCTCATCTACGCTCCACCCCATGGCCAACCCGCTCTCCAACGATGCCCTCGAGGTCACGCCGGCCGAGACCGCGCAGGCGCTCGCCGACGGCACCGCGACGGTCGTCGACGTGCGTGAGCCGTACGAGTGGGAGGCGGGCCGGATGCCGGGGACGATCCACATCCCGCTCGAGCGCCTCGCCTCGCGCGCTGAGGAGCTCGACAAGGACCGCCCGGTGATCTTCCAGTGCCGTGCCGGCGTGCGGTCGCTGATGGCGGCGCAGGCCTTCGCGGCGGCGGGCTTCCAGGCGCGGTCGATGGCCGGCGGGATCCAGGCGTGGGCGCAGGACGGCCGCCCGCTGGAGCCCGACGGCGGCGTCGTCGCGGACCACTAGGCCGGGTCATGGGCGGCGTGCAGGATCCGTTGCGGATCACCCGCGACCTGTCGCTCCCGCTCCGCGAGATCGAGTTGCGCGCCAGTCGCTCGTCGGGACCGGGCGGTCAGCACGCCAACGTCACGGCCTCGCGGATCGAGGCGGTGTTCGACGTCCGTGCGTCGGCGACGCTCAGCGAATCTCAGCGCGAGCGCATCGCCGCGCGCCTCGGCCCGGTCGTCCGAGCCGTCGCCCAGGACAACCGCAGCCAGGCCCGCAATCGCGAGCTCGCGCTGGAGCGTCTGAGCGAGCGAATCGCCCGTGCCCTGGCGGTCCGGCGCCAGCGGCACGCGACCAAACCGACCCGCGGAGCCCGCGAGGACCGGCTGCGCGACAAGCGCCGTCAGGCCCAGCGCAAGTCCGAGCGCCGGCGTCCCGCGGACGACTGACCAGACCTGCGCATCGCTGCTTCCAGCGCCGCATTGGTCGCAGAAAAACCGAACGCCACCCTCGCGGGTGGCGCTCGGCGCCCCTGGGGGGAGGGGCTTGCGCGGCGGGGCATCCTGCCCTCCGCAGGCCGGGAGCCTAGAGCCCTTCCGGGTGGCGGACAACGTACGACGACGCGCTGCGCACATCGCGCTGCCAGCGCGACCCGCCGGGACCATGTCCGCTGGTGTCAAATCGCAATCCGGCGACGACCATGAAGATGTGGCCGCTGTTCGTGTACAGCGTGACCCACGAGCCCGGGCCGGACGCGCCCCACGTGAAGTAGTCGTACGAGGCCAGCGGTCGCGTCAGCAGTCCGGCGCCGCGCAGCGCGTAGGAGACCGAACCCGAGCAGTCGTACCCGGCGGCGTTCCAACTGCCGTGACCGCCACCGAAGATGTACGGCTTCGTCGCGATGTGGTTGCCCGCGGCGATGATCGCGCGCACGGCTGCCGGCGCGCTCTCAGGCGCGATCGCCTGGCCGTCGGCGGTCAGCGTCGCCTTGTCACCCTGGGCCAGCGGCAGCACACCCAGCTCGACGCCGGCCGGATCGCCGTCGCCACCGGGGCGCGCGGTGTCGCCGACGATGCGGACCAGGCGGTAGATGTCGCCCGCGTCGACGACGCCGTCAACGTGGCGCGTGACGTGCGCCTCGAAGCGCTTGACGGCCGCCGCGGTGTGCCCGTCGAACTCGCCGGACGGCTTGGCCACCGAGCGCACACCTGCACCGCGCAGGAAGCTCTGCAGCTGGCGCACGTCGCGCCCGCTCATGCCGCGAGTCAGCGGCATGCGGTCGCCGAGCTTCCGGGCGCGGACGGTCGCGGCGCCGAAGCCGACGCCGCCGGAGGTCGCGGCGCGGGCGGGGCCGCCGGCACCGGCGCGCAGCCGGGCCAGCGTCTTCGGGCCGGCGATACCGCTCGTCGGCAACACGGCCGCGAGTTGGAACCGCTGCACGGCGCGGGCCGTCGCGTAGCGGTAGCGCCCGCTGACCTCGACCTTGATCCCGACGCGGTTGAGCAGCTGTTGGAGCTTGGTGACCTCGGTGCCCGAAGCTCCCGGCTTCAGCGCATGCGCGGACAGGCGCGGCAGCGGCGAGACGGCCGATGCGAGCGACGGCGCGGTCGGAACGACGATGCGCGTCGCGGCATGTGCGCCGGCGACGGCGAGAACGAGGACGAGCAACAGGCAGGCCGCGAGCAGCGGCACGACAGAGCGACGATGGAGCGGCACGAACTTCCCCTCTTTGGAGCGCCTACGGGGTTAGCTGACGGGCTCGCGCGAAAAAGGGCCGCGCTACGTCGTGATCACGACGATTCGCCCCAGGCCGCAGACGACACGGCCAGGTGGTTCCCCCGATCCCAGGACTCGGCTGGTTACAACTGCGGCATAGGCTAGCCCTTCGACAGGACCGGACCGGTTCCCTGCAAGATCGCGCCCAGCGGCTCAGGCTGAGCGCAGGATTGCGTCGACGACGCCGAGCGCCACGCGCGCCCGCGGCAGCAGCGAGTCCAGGTCGATGAACTCGGCCGGGTTGTGGGCGTGGCCGCCGCGCGGGCCGAGGCCGTCGATCGTCACCGGGATCGACGCCGCGAAGTGGCTGGCGTCGCTGGCCCCGCCGCGCGACGCGGCCCGCACCGGCGCGCCGATCGCCGCGCTCGCCGCCTCCAGGATCGGCGCGGCGCTCGCGCGCGAGTCCATCCCGGGCCACTCGCGCTGCATCTGCGCCGACAGCGTCGCGCCGCCGACCTCCGCCGGCACGGCGTCGCAGACCGCCCGCAGCGCCGCGGCGTCGTCGGCCCGCACGTCGCAGACCAGCTCGCCGTCGGCGGGGACGACGTTCAGCGCCTCGCCGCTGCGCAGGATCGTCGGCACGGCCGTCAGCCTGCTGGGACCGGTCGGATCGTGCTGCTCGGCGATCAGCTGCGCCGCGCGCGCGAGTGCCAGCAGCGCGTTGATGCCTTTGTCCGGCGCGGCGCCGCTGTGCGCGGCACGGCCCGTCGCGCGCACGCGGATCGTGCCCGCGGCCTTGCGCCGCACGACGACCGCCTCGTCACGTTCGGGCGTCCGCTCGCCGGCCTC
>JBBRFO010000097.1:0-10281 GCA_038224135.1 Solirubrobacterales bacterium | reverse complement strand
TCGACGCCTGCTGTTCCACGTCGCCACAACGGCCTGACCCGCCGGGCGCCGCCCGCCCCGCTAGCGTCGCGCCCCGTGGCCTGCGCGGCTCGGCGGAATTCGATCGCGGACGGCTGCGCGTGCTGTCGTTCACCGCGGGCGCCCGCACGGCCACCGGCGTCACGGTCGGCCGGACCACCAGCATGCGGATGGTCGCGCGCTACCGGGCGGCCGGCTTCAGGGCGCGGGCGAGCTTCGATTCGACGTTCCAGGGAACGTTCACGTTCGTCACCCGCAACGGCCGCCAGTTGCTCGGCGGCTTTGGGGCGGGCGCCATCGTCTCGCTGCTCGCGATCGCGCTCGTGCCGCTCTGCGAGTGAGCCGGCCGGCCACGGTCTACCCCCGCGAGCGCAGGTAGATCGTCGCCGCCTCGACGCGGTTGCCCGCGCCGAGCTTGCGCAGGATCCGCTTGACGTGCGACTTCGCCGTGTCCTGCGTGATCACCAGCCGGGCCGCGATCTGCGCGTTCGTGGCGCCCCCGGCGATCAGTTCCAGCACCTCGAGTTCGCGGCGCGTCAGCTGCGCGTCGATCGCGTTGTCGACCGCGGGGAACAGCGCCGCGGCCGTCCGCGCGACCGCGTCGGGTGAGGTCACGAGCTCGACCTGGTCATCGAGGTGCTCGGCGACGATCGACTCGGTCTGCGCGATCAGGCGGCGGACGTCCTGGGCCTGCGTCCGCAGCCGCTCGACGAGCTGCATCCGCTCGATCGCGTAGCCGAAGCCCTCCGCAAACGCCCACAGCGCGTCACGATCGAGCTCGTCGACGCCGTTCGGATCGTCCGGGCGCTGCACGCCCTTGTCGGCGTGGAGGAACCCGATCACGCGGCCCTCCGGCATGATCGGCGCGGCGACGTAGGCGGGCGTGCCGTAGGGCTCGACGAGCGGCTTGTACGTCTCGGGGTGGTTCTGCGCGTCGCGGACGAGGATCGGTCGCCGGCGGCGCAGCATCTCGCGCTCGAGGATCTGCCCGCCGAGCGGCGCCGGGTGGGCGCGGCTGAACGCCAGCAGCTCGTCGCCGCGTGCCGGATCGCCCGCGACGTGGAACGCCTCGGCCAGCATCACGCCGTCGACGATCCGGTAGATCGCGATCCGATCCAGGTCGCAGGCCTGCGCGACCTCCTGCGGAGCGCGCCGGATCATCGCCTCGACCGAGCCGACGTCGCGCAGCCTGCCGAGCGCCTCCTGGATCCGGCCGAAGACGCGCAGCCGCTCGCGCAGCTGTGCCTCCCGCGCGAGCGCGGCCTGGAGCTCGTCCTCGCTCACGGGCGCGAATCTATCCCGCGGGCGGGACTACCGCTGCCACTCGTGCATGCGCAGGCGCTTCATCGCCTCATACTTGACGCGACCGTGCAGGTTGCCGACCTGCCAGACGGCGTGGACCGACACCGGCAGCAGCGAGTTCCAGAACCCCGGCGGCATCGGATCGCGCGGGCGCGGCTCGCTCTCGACCTCGACCTCGGCGCAGATCCAGCCTTCGCCGTCCTCGTAGGACAGGCGATCGAGCACGACGCCGTCGGCGTCGCAGATCGCCGTCTCGCCGACGCAGATCGACGGCCACGCGAGTCCGGGCACGAGCATCGTGTCCATCACGAAGTCGCCGACGTGGGAGGGATGGACGGCCGGGACACCGAGCAGCCGCGCCATTCGCGGCGGCGTCTCGCGCGCGTACTGCAGCAGCGCCTGATGGTCGCGATCCCAGAACCACGGCTTCGTCGCGGCCCACGACGGGAACGACGGGACGTGCATCCCGCCCGCCAGCAGGCCGACACGGCCGAGCATCCGCTCGGCCGTCCGCGTCCGGCCCCACTCGAAGCCGTTGGCGACACCGATCGTGCCGAGCGACGTGTCCATCACGCCGTCGTCGCTGCCGCCGGCGTAGTAGTTGTTCTCCCAGAATGACGGCTGGTCCTTGTCGTGGAACTGCGCCGATCCGTCCGGCTCGACGACGGCGTAGGTCCCGCGCGTGTCGTTGCCGCGGATCGCGATGTAGCCGCCGCCGACGACGCAGTCGTGCTCGCGCGCGGCCCGCTGGAGCAGCTGCAGCGGGGCCCCGTCGAGTGGCCGCGCGACCTTGCGCATCCGCCGGTCGTACGCGTTCTTGCTCGTTATGCTCTCGGGCAGGAAGATCGCGTCGGGGCTGTGCTCGCGCGCCGCCTGCCCGATCAGGTCCTCCAGGTGCGCGAGGTTGCGCTCGACCTCGCCGATCGCGACGTCGGGCTGGATTGCGACGACGCGCATCACGCCTGGTCCGGCCGTGCGCGCCCGATGATCGCGGCGAGGTCCAGCCCCGCGGGCAGCTCGCCAAACGCCCGCTCGCTGCCATACGCCAGTCGCGTTGCGCAGAACGCGTCGGCGATCGACGGCGGTGCGTGACGGATGAGCAGCGAGGCCTGCAGCGCGCGTGCCAGCCGGCCGGCCAGCCGCCGCGCTCCGGCCTCGTCGTCGACCGCCGCCGCCGTCGCGCGCAGGTTCTCGAGCTCACCGTCGAGCCGCGCGTCGCCGCCGCGCGCCAGCGCGATCTCGCCGAGCAGCGCCTCGTGTGCGTCGGGCGCGCGGGTCAGCGCGCGCAGCACGTCGAGCGCCTGCACGTTGCCCGACCCTTCCCAGACCGACATCAGTGGCGCTTCGCGGTATGCGCGCGCCAGCCGCGACTCCTCGATGTAGCCGAAGCCGCCCTGGCACTCGAGCGCCTCGCCGAGCTGCTGCGGCGCGCGTTTGCAGGTCCAGTACTTCAGCACCGGCGCGGCGATCCGGCGCACCAGCTCGGCCTGCGCGTCGCCGCGGTGAGCCGCCTCGGTCTGTCGCGCAAGCCACATCGCGCCGGCCGTCGCGGCTTCGGACTCCAGTGCGAGGTCGGCGAGCACGGCCTGCATCGCGGGCTGCTCGATCAGCTCGCGCCCGAAGGCGCTGCGATGCGCGGCCCAGTGGATCGCCTCGGCCGTCCCGAGCCGCATCACCGCGGTCGATCCCAGCACGCAGTCGTGCCGCGTGCCGCCGATCATCGCCATGATCGCCCGCACGCCGTGGCCCTCGTCGCCGACGAGCGTCGCCTGCGCGCGGTCCAGCTCGACCTCGGCCGTCGGGTTGGAGCGGTTGCCGAGCTTGGACTTCAGCCGGTCGAAACGCAGGCCGTTGAGCTCGCCGCCCGGCGTCTGCCGCGGGACCAGCAGCAGCGACAGGCCGCCGGTGGTGTGGGCCAGGACGAAGAACGCGTCGGACTGCGCCGCCGACACGAACCACTTCGCGCCAGTCACGAGCCAGCCACCCGCGCCATCGGGTTCGGCGACCGTCGACGACGCCTGCACGTCCGAGCCGCCGGAGCGTTCGGTCAGCGCCATGCCGATCAGCGCGCCGCCCTCGCCGTAACGGCCCGAGGTGACCAGCGATTCCCACGCGGCGCCCGACTCGCAGAGGCGCAGCGCCGGCACGGACGAGTAGGTCATCGCCAGCGGGCAGGTGATCCCCGCCTCGACCTGGGCGACCATCAGGAACCTGGCCGCCCGGGCGACGTGGGCACCGGGTCGCGGATCGGCCCACGGCGCGCCTGCGACACCGCCGTCGACGGCGAGCGCCATCAGCCGGTGCCACGCGGGATGGAACTCGAGCTCGTCGACGCGCAGACCCGAGCGGTCGTAGCGCACGAGCTCCGGCGGGTGCTCGTTGGCGCGAAAACCATCAGCGATCGTCTCGGCCTCGTCGCTGAGCGCGCCGAACGCGCGGCACTCGTCCTCCAGCGCCGCGGCACCCTCGCGCCGCAGCGCCTCGACCAGCGCGAGGTCGCCGTCGAGCAGGTTTCCGCCCGCGCGCGCGGGCGGCAGGTCGTGGATGCGGGCGACGGCGACGGTGGTGGTCATGGGGCCATCCAACCACCGTCGTGCCGCTCGGCCAAGCACGTTCACTCCAAGGGGTGCACGATGCTGCCCCGACGAGGGATGGCGCGGGGCGATCGCGCGGCGTAGGTTCTCCCCATGACCATCACGCCCGCCCGTGAACGCTTCGACGCCGTCGTCATCGGATCGCGCTGCGCCGGCTCGGCGGCGGCGATCGCGCTGGCGCACGCCGGACGCGACGTGCTCGCCGTCGACCGCTCGCCGTTTCCGTCGGACACGCTCAGCACGCATCTCAACTTTCCCTCGGCCGTCGCCGAGATGCAGCGGCTCGGGGCGCTCTCGCGGATCCGCAAGTCCGGCGCGCCAGAGTGCCGTGAGGGGATGGTCGCGACGCAGAACGCCGAGTGCATCAGCCGCTTCGAGCCGATCGACGGGATCGACTTCGCGCTCTGCAACCCGCGCCCGGAGTTCGACCTGGCGCTGGTCGAGACCGCGCGCGAGGCGGGCGCCCAGGTGCGCGAGCGGACGAGCCTCGTCGACGTGCGCTGGAGCGCCGGCCGCGCGGTCGGCGTGCGGCTGCGCGATCGCGACGGCGACGAGTACGACGTCGACTGCGAGCTGGTGATCGGCGCCGACGGCCGCGGGTCGGCGACGGCCGATCGGGTCGGCGCGGCGCGGCCCTACCGCGGCTCGCGCAACGGCCGCGGGCTGGCGTTCGTCTACGCCGACGACCCGCAGGTCGGGACGGCGTGGCGCAACCGCGTCTGCCAGCTGCGCGCCGGCGACACGCACACGCTCGTCTTCCCGTGCCCCGAGGACCGGATGCTCGTGCTGTTCATGGGCCCCGCCGAGGAGATCCCGCTGTTCCGCAAGGACCCCGACGGCATGTGGAAGCGGATGCTTGACGAGAACCCGCTCGCCGCCGAGCGCGTCGGCGACGCGCCCAACCGCACGAAAATGCGCAGCACCGGCAGCGTCGCCGCCTTCTTCCGCCGCTCGAGCGGGCCGGGCTGGGCGCTGACAGGTGACGCCGGCCACTTCAAGGACCCCGTGATCGGCCAGGGGATGCGCGACGCGATGCGCTTCGGCCGGCTGCTCGGCGAGGCCGCGGCGCCGGTGATCCACGATCCGATCGCGCTCGACGGCGCGGTGCTGGCGAGCGAGCGGCGCCGCGACGATGAGTGCCGCGCGAGCTACCACTGGGGCAACCGCGAGTCGCGGATCTTCCCCGCCTCACCGATCGTCGACGAGGCGCTGCGCGAATTCAACCGGTCGCAGACCCCGCACCTGATGAACGTCTTCGATCGCGTGAAGCCCGCCCATCACGTCCTGAACCCCGCGCGCGGGCTGAAGTTCGCCGCGCGCGCGGCGCTGCGCCCGGGAACCGACCGTCGCGCGCTGCTGGCCGAGATGCGCGAGGAACTGCGGATCGACGCCGGCATCTGGCGCGAGGAGCTGCGCCGCCCGTTCCGCCCGACGGCGCCGACCGCGTCCGAGCGACCGGACTTCGAGGTTCCCGGCGGCGGCCCGTCCGCCCAGCCGGACACCGTCGAGTCTCGTCAGACCGCGGCCGCCTGAGGCACGCAGCGATGGCCGACGAGACCCGCCGCGTCGTCGCCGTCCAGCTCGCCGTCACGCCGGGCGCCGTCGAGCGCAACCTCGAGCACATCGCCGACATCGTCGGGCAGGCGGCGCGCGAGCACGACCCGGACATGATCTTCCTGCCCGAGGTCGCCTGCGCGCCGAACCTCGCCCACGAGCTGATGGCCGGCTGCGTGCGGCCGGTCGACGGCGGTCCGCTGGCGACCTACCGCGCGCTGGCCCAGGAGTACGACTGCCTGATCGGCGCCGGCGCGCTGACGATCCGCGGCGACGACGCGCGCAACACGTACTACCTCTGCGAGCCGGGCGGCGCCGTGCATCTGCACGACAAGGACCAGCCGAGCATGTGGGAGAACGTGACCTACGCCGCCGGTCACGACGACGGGATCTGTGCGACCGCCGATGGCCCGATCGGTGTCGCCAACGGTTTCGAGTGGATCCGCTCGCGAACGGCCGAGCGCCTGCGCGGGCGCGTGCGCCTGGTCGCCGGCGGCATGTGCTTCCCGTCGTTCCCGACCTGGCGCGCGACGCGACGCTACTTCTGGGATCGCGAGCACGCGACGATGCTGGAGCTGGCGCGCGAGTCGCCCGGGCGCCTGGCGCGCGTCGTCGGCGCGCCCGCGGTGCATCCCTCACACGTCGGCGACGTCGTGATGCAGACGCCGTTCGCCCGTCGTATCCCGTGGCCGACGATCCTCCTCGGCGAGACGCAGATCACCGACGAGCGCGGCACGATCCTGGAGCGCCTGAGCTACGAGGACGGCGAGGGCTACGTCGCCGCAGAGGTCGCGTGGCGCGACCCGGTGCCGCTCGATCCCGTCCCGCCGCGATTCTGGATGACGACGATCCCGCTCAGCGTCCAGGCGATCTGGCACGTCGAGAACACCCGCGGCCGGGCGCTGTACACGGCTCGCCATCGCCGCGGCGCGCACCCCTTCCAGCGCGACCCGGCCTACGGCCACGACCTGCCGGATCACGTCCCCGCCGCGGATCTGCCGGCGGCGGTCGACTGACGCTCGATTAGTCTGCGCGGCATGGCGCCGCCCTGGACCGTCATGGGCGTGGTCAACGTCACGCCCGACTCGTTCTCCGACGGGGGCCTGTGGCTCGATGCCGATCGTGCCGTCGCCCACGGGGTCGAGCTCGCCGCCCAGGGCGCCGCGATCCTCGACATCGGCGGCGAGTCGACGCGGCCCGGCGCCGAGCCGGTCTCGGCGGCGGAGGAGCTGCGCCGCGTCGGACCGGTGATCGAGCGCCTCGCCGCCGCCGGCACCGGGGCGCAGCTCAGCATCGACACCGCCAAGGCGCAGGTCGCCCAGGCCGCGCTGACCGCCGGCGCGACCTACGTCAACGACGTCACCGCGCTGCGCGGCGACGCCGCGATGGCCGGCGTGATCGCGCAGGCCGGCTGCGACTGCTGCCTGATGCACCTGCAGGGTGAGCCGCGGACGATGCAGTCCGATCCGCGGTACGCGGACGTCGTGGGGGAGGTCGTCGCGTTCCTGCGCTCGCGCGTGGCCGTCGCGCTCGCCGCCGGGATCGCGCCCGAGCGCATTCAGGTCGATCCCGGCATCGGCTTCGGCAAGACGCTCGAACACAACCTCGAACTGCTGCGCCGCCTCGACGAGGTCGCCGCGCTGGGCTTCCCGGTCGTCGTCGGCGTCTCGCGCAAGGCGTTCCTCGGCACGCTGACCGGCCGCGAGGCCCCGGCCGCCCGCGTTGCGGCGACGGTCGCCGCCAACGTCCTGGCATTCGAGCGCGGCGCTCGGATCTTCCGCGTCCACGACGTCGCCGCGACGGTCGATGGGCTGCGCGTCGCGACTGCTAGCTTGCGCGCGGATGGCTGACGACGACGACCTCGAGGAGTACGACGCCGACGACTTCGAGGAGGACGACGACGGCATCGAGCGCACGGCCGTCAACGTCGAGGTCACCGGGCTGTCGTTGTTCACCCACCACGGCGTCAGCGCCGCCGAGCGCGAGATCGGTCAGCGGCTGATCCTCGACCTGCGGTTCGACGCCGGCGCCTGCGACGCGACGGTCACCGACCGCGTCGAGGACACCGTCGACTACGCCCGCGTCTGCGAGGTCGTCGCGCTCGTCGCCCAGCGTCGCTCCTACCGGACGCTCGAGGCGCTCTGCACCGCCGTCGCCGATCGCCTGCTCGACGACTTCGACACGTCCGAGGTCTGGGTCAAGGCGACGAAGCCCGAGCCGCCGATCGCACTGCCCGTCGAGTCGGTGTCGGTCGAGGTCTGGCGCGCCGCGGGCGATTCGTGAGCGAGCCGACCCGGTTCGATCGCAGCGTCGCGGTCACGCCCAGCGCCGCCGGGAGCGGGACGTACGACGCGCACGTCGATCCCGACTGGAACGCGCCGCTCGGCGCCAACGGCGGCTCCATGGCCGCGATGGTGTTGCGGGCGCTGGCGGCGCAGGTCGCCGACTCCGAGCGCCCGGCGCGGTCGATCACGCTGCACTACCTGCGCCCGCCACAGCCCGGCCCGGTGACGATCGAGGTCACGGTTGAGCGATCCGGTCGCAACCTGTCGACGCTGTCCGCCCGGGTGATCCAGGGCGCGCGCGCGTGCGTCCTGGTGCTGGCGGCGTTCGCGCGCGACTTCCCCGAGGTCGACCGCTTCTCGGCGCCGATGCCCCAGGCTGCGCCGGCGGAGTCAATCGAGCCCTGGGCCGTGCGCCCCGAGCAGCCGCCGATCGCGCACCGGATCGAGTTCCGCGGTGCCATCGGACCGCTGCCGTTCACCGGTTCGCCCGTCGCGCTGACCGGCGGCTGGATGCGGATGCACGAGCCCCAGCGGCTCGACGCGGCCGCGCTCGCGCTGTACAGCGACGCCTGGCTGCCCGCGACGTTCACCCGCTCGACCGTCCCGATCGCCGCGCCGACGATCGACCTGACGATCCACTTCCGCGACCCGGCCGCGGCGCTGGCCGTCGACCCGGGCGCGGCGATCCTCGGCGTCTTCCGCTCGCAACACGCGTCCGGGGGATATGTCGAGGAGGACGGCGAGTTGTGGTCGCCGGACGGCGTCCTGCTCGCCCAGTGTCGCCAGCTCGCGCTGCTCCAGCCGCTGCCATGACGCGCGTCGGATACCTCGGCCTGGGTTCCAACGTCGGCGACCGCCGCGCGAACCTGCAGGCCGCCGCGGCGGCGCTCGGTTCGCGCGGGGTGGAGGTGCTCGCGAGCTCGTCGACCTATGACACTGATCCCGTCGGTCCGGTCCAGGACCAGCCGGCCTTCCTCAACGCCTGCCTGCGGATCGCGACGGACCTCGAGCCCGAGGCGCTGCTCGACGCCTGCAAGGACGTCGAGAGCGAGCTCGGCCGCGACCTCGCCGGCGGCGTGCGGTACGGCCCGCGGCCGATCGACGTCGACGTGCTCCTGCTCGCCGACGTCGAGCTCACGAGCGAGCGCCTGACGCTTCCGCACGACCAGGCGACCTCACGCCGCTTCGTCCTGATCCCGCTGCTGGAGCTCGACTTCGACCTGCGCACGCCCGACGGCGCTCGCCTCGCCGACGCGCTCGCCGTGCTGCCGCTCGACGAGGGCGTGCGCCGCGCGGGCGATCCGTTAGGCGTCTGAGGCGCCGGCGAGTCGTCCCGGCTCGGCCCGTTACGCGGTCGTCAGGAACTCGGCCGGGATCGATCCGGCGGCGACGTCGCCGGGGAAGTCCGGGAACAGCCGCAGCGCCAGCTGGCCCGCCGGCCGCGCCTCGAGCGCGGGCCGCAGGTCGTTGAGCGTCATCAGCAGACGCAGGCTTGCCGCGATCTGCAGGTCGGCCGCGTTCGGCGTCTCGCCACCGAGCACGCCCTCGGCGATCCAGGCGTCGACCTGGTCGTACTTGGATGGGAGCGACCGCACGTCGGGGCCGTAGGTGTCCGGGGTCGCGACGTTGAGCTTCATCTCGATCCGGGTCGCGACGGGCGCGATCGCCTTCAACACCGGGACCGGGATCGCCGGCAGCTTCGAGCCGCCCGAGTACGTCGCCATCGCCTCCGGGTGGGCCTTGAACGTCGGCCACAGGATGCGGCGCGTCAGCGACTGAAGGTCGTCGTCGCCCCAGGTCTCGGCCGCCAGCACCTTCGCGCGGGCGTCCGGGTCGGACGGGTAGAGCGCCGGCTCGGGCACGAGCGCGTCGAGCTTGGCGAGGATCGCCCGCGAGCCGCTGATCGCCTCGCCGTCGAGCTTCAGCAGCGGCACCGTCCGCGTCCCGAACCGCGCCCGCATGATCGCCGCGTGCATCGGCGGCGGGAACTCCGTGACCTTGTAGGCGATGCCCTTCAGCTGCAGCGCGCGCTCGACCGTCGCGCAGGGGTGAGAGCCGTTGACGACGTAGAGGCGTGCGTTCATGGCGCTGATCCTACGCCGCAGGCGCTCGCCCGGCGTGCCGGCTTCCCGTCCACGCGCGATACTCCCGCGGCGATGCTCCTGGTCGTCGACGTCGGCAACACGCAGACCCACTTCGGGACCTATCGCGACGACGTGCTCGTCGAGCACTGGCGCTTCGCCACGGTCCGCGATTCGACCGCCGACGAGCTCGGCGCGGCGCTGCGCAACCTGCTGGAGCTGCGCGGCGTCTCGCTCGGCGACCTCGATGCGTCGATCGTCTCCTCGACGGTCCCGCAGCTCGAGCCCGAGTGGCTCTCGATGGCCGAGCGGTACCTGGATCACACGATGCTCGCGGTCGGCCCGGGCCTCAGCACCGGCATGGCGATCCGGATCGACAACCCGCGCGAGCTCGGCGCCGACCGCCTCGTCAACGCCGTCGCCGCCCACGCCCGCCTCGGCGGCCCG